>NZ_MAOS01000050.1:0-236921 GCF_001721285.1 Pandoraea sp. ISTKB | reverse complement strand
CCGCGCGCGCCTGCACCGCCGCTTGCAATGCGGCTTCCGCCATGCGCACGGCATCGCCCGCATGGCGCGCTTCTTCCTGCGTGACAGCGCCTTGCGCCACGATCTGCTGGCGGGCCGACAGATCCGATCTGGCGCGATCGAGTTCCACCTGCCTGAGTGCGACCGTGGCTGCCGCCCGTGCATCGGCGGCGAACAAGGCGCGTACACGTCGCACCGTTTGGCCCAGCTCTGCCTGTGCGGCATCGAGCGCAATGTGCGCGTCGCTCGCGTCGATCTCGGCAAGCGTCTGACCGGCAAGCACCCGATCGGCATTGTCGACGAAGACTTGCGAGATGGCTCCTGCCACTTGCGGTGTGATGGCGACGACATGTCCGTTGACGTAGGCGTCGTCGGTCGTGCGGGCATCGTCGCCTTGCACGACATGCCACACGCCCCAGGCGATGCCGGTAAGAACGATTACACCGCCGACGATGCCGAGCCGCTTGCGGCGAGTGGCGGAGGTGTCGGCCGCGAGATCGGCCGAGGTGGGGGTGTTGGTTTTGCTTTCGGTCATGATTGTCGTTGTGAAATCGTAAATGTCTGGGGGGCGGCGCTGGGCGACCACGCACCGCCGAGTGCACGAATGAGGGCGATCTGCGCTTCGGCAACGTCGGCATCGGCCTCGGCTTCGCGGCGTTGACTGAGCAGCAGCGCGGTTTGCGCGTTCAGCAGGTCGCGAGCGTCGGACAACCCGCTTTGCTGACGAAGCCGATGCAGCGCGACGACGCGCATCCAATGGCCGTTCGACCCGCGTGCGGTGTCCTGTCGGGTGCGTGCCGCTTTCAGCGTGGCGACGGCGTCGGCGACTTGCTGAAGCGCGTTCACTACGGTCGCGTTGTAGGCGCTGACCGCCGCGTCGTATTCGGCGACGCGGCCACGCAGATTGGCGCGCAGGCGACCGCCTTCGAAGATCGGCAGCGTGATGGCGGGGCCGATTTGCGCAGAAGTGCTTCCGGCGCGCAGCAGGTAGCCGAGGCCCAGACTCTGGAGTCCCGCGAACGCACTCAGGTCGACGTCGGGATAGAAGGCGGCACGCGCCACGCCGATGTCTTTGGCCGCCGCTTCTGCGGCGCTGCGCCGGGCAGCCACATCCGGGCGGTAGCCCAGCAACACCGCGGGCAGGTTCGAGACCGGCGCGGGGTCGGCCGAGGGCCGGACATGCGGGCGCGCCAGCGTGTCGGCGAACGCCGGCGACTGGCCGAGCAGTGCGGCGATCATGTGACGATGACCGGCAATCTGCGCGTCGTATCGGGCGATCTCGGCACGCGTGAGCGAAACGGCATCTTCCGACGCCACGAGACCGATGTCCGTCTCCAGCCCGGCGCGCCGACGCTCGCTCAGCACGGCGATCAGGCCGTTGCGCCGCGCGCGTCCCTGCTCGGCGACGTCGCGCAGGCGATAGGTGGCGTCGAGCCGGAGATACGCGGCGGCGAGTGAAGTCTGAAGCACCAGACGTGCGTCTGCCGCTTCGAACTCGGCTGCGCGCGCCCGCCACTCGGCGGCATGCGCCGCGTCGCGCCACTTTCCCCAGAAATCCAGGTGGTATTGCAGGCTGATGCCGAGAGATCCCTGACTGCCGTAGTTGCCCGCGTACGGCGACGGGAACGTGTAGTGATTGGGAAATCGATCGGCTGTTGCGGACGCTGCGCCATCGACACGCGGATAACGATCGGCCGCGGCCGCCTCACCGGCCGCTTCTGCTTGCCGCAACCGCGCCTGTGCGGCATGTATCGACGGCGCGCTCTGCGCGGCGAGCGCCATGAGCGACGTCAACTGGTCATCGCCGAAAACGCGCCACCAGGCGGACGTATCGAGTGCGGCCGTGGGCGCATCGGCGGCGTCGGCCCGGCGATGCGCCTCGGAGATATCGTCTCCGGCGTGCAGCGTTTGCAGGTCGAGCGGCTGTCGCGACGCCGAATCGTCATTGCCGCTCGCACATCCGGCGAGCAGCGCGACGATGATGCTGCCGCTCACCAGGGTGCGCAGCGCGCACGGTATGCGGGTGCGATGAGAACTGCCGGGGGCGCGGGCGACGGCAGCGCAAGCCCGCCGGTGCGCGCGTGAACGCGCGCACCCTGTAGGGTGACGGAAAGTAATTTTGTTTCTCCGGTGAAGTTGGCGACGCGAGGGCAGGGGCCCTGCGGCGTAAAAAGCAGACGGGGAGGCCTGTCAGGTCAGTGCGGGTTCCCGGACGGAAGCCAGCGGGCGCTCCGACGCCCGGATGGCGTCTTCGAGCACTACGCGAAGCCAGTCGATGAACGTTCGCAACTTCCCGGACATATGCCGGTTCGGGTAATAGACGACGCGAACGGGATCCGACGGTTCGCGATGTCCGGACGCGACTTGCTGCAACGCGCCTGATTCCAGATACGGGCGCAGCATGAAGCCGTAACCCGACGTCATCCCGAGGCCCGACAGCGCGCACGCCATGTGTGCCTCGTCATCGTCGACCTGCACGCGGTTCGACGTCGTCTGTGTGGTCGATGCCATGCCCGAACGCCCCACACGGCTCAGATATCGCGGCGACGCGCACAGAATCCGTGTCACCCGTCCCACGTCGCGGGCGACGACACAGGTCTGCGCGATGTCGCCGATGCGCACTGCACAGTCGACGGCGTTCTGCGCGAGCAGGGCCGGATTGGTCGACACGACGATATCCACATCGAGCTTGGGATACTTGTCGAGCAGCGACGGCAATGCCGGAATCAGCACGTGCTTCGCGAGCGCGGCCGGTAGCGCGACCTTGACGCGCCCTTCGGGGGCCTGACCGGCGCTCGCCGCCTGCTGATCCATCGTGTCGATCTGTTGCAGCACGCGCACACAGGCGTCGTAGTAGGCGCGGCCTTCGTCAGTGGGACTGACGTTTCGCGTCGTCCGGTTCAGCAGGCGCACGCGCGTTTGCGTTTCCAGACATCTCACCAGCCGCGACACCGTCGGTATGGCCATATCGAGGCTATCAGCGGCACGCGTAAAGCTGGAGACATCGACAACGCGGACAAAGACTCTCATCGCATCGAAGCGGTCCATGATCGTTCCTTCACTGGTTCGTAGCCGACATGACGGGGCATGTCCGATCGCAAGTCATGCGCCATATCGGCGGTGACGTGCGATCTTGCTTTCGGTGGAGGAATCGTCGATGATTTTCAGACTTGCGAAAATAGACTGAAAGCAAACTTATAGTTGCAAAATATGCAATCCATCGACCTCAACTTGCTGATTGCGCTGGATGCGCTGCTGTCGGAAGGGAGCGTGACGGGCGCTGCCGAACGTCTCGGATTGAGCGTGCCGGCGATGAGCCGCACGCTCAACCGGGCACGAGAAATGGTGGGCGATCCGCTGTTCGTGCGTGCCGGGCGAGGGCTGGTGCCGACACCGCGCGCCGAGGCGTTGCGCGACGGCGTACACGATGTGGTCCAGCAGGCGGGCGCCTTGCTACGTCACACGGAATCGTTCGATTTCAAAGAGTTGCGCCGCACGTTCACGATCCGTGCCGATGACGGGGCGATCTCGACCATCGGGTCGGATCTGCTGCGCGCGCTTCAGGACGAAGCGCCGCTCGTGACGATTCGTTTCATGGCGCAGGGCAAGCAGGACATCGTGGCTTTGCGCGAAGGGCTGATCGATCTGGACATTGGCGTCATCGACGATCTGGGGCCGGAGATTGTCCGGCAGACGCTGCTCAACGATCGGTTCGTCGCCGTCTTCCGTGAAGGCCATCCGCTCGCGCGCCGCAAGGCGTTGACGCCGGACGACTTCGTCAAGTTCGGCCACGTGACGGTCTCGCGCCGAGGCCTGCTGAACGGTCCCGTCGATATCGAACTCGGCAAGCATGGCTTGTCCCGACGCGTGCAGGCCGTCGCGCCGACCTTCATGGAGGCGCTGGCGATTGCGCGCGAGACGGATCTCGTCGCCACCGTGGCCGATCGCCTGACGCAGCATTCCCGGCAGGGCATGGCCTCGAGAAGCCTGCCGGTGACGACACCGCAAGTGACCATCTCGCAAGCGTGGCATCCGCGATTCAATGCCGATTCGGGGCATCAGGCCTTGCGCCGTTTGATCCATCGCCTCTGCCAGCACGGGAACGAAGTCCGCAAGCGTCCCCGATGAGGTTCGTCTCGCCCGCAGACTACGCCGCCATTGCGGCCCCGTCGCTGCGCGGGTCGTGTGCGCCGGTGGCGAGGCCGTCGTCGGCGATGGCAATGACACCGGCCTGACCGGCCAGCGGACTGTGACGGGGCAACGGCGCAAGAAGGTGACCGAGGTCAGTCAGCGCCTTGAAGACGGACTCCCCGGCGTCGCTTTCCAGCTTGAGGTTGTCCCGGCTGTCGGAGAACGTCCGGCCGAGCAGGAAGCGGGGATGCGATAGCGCCTCCTGCGGCGTCATCCCGTAGTCGATCAGTCGTGTGAGCAAGGCGCTCAGCGTCTGCGGCTGACCGTCTGCGCCCTGCGTTCCGTAGAGCAACCGTGCCAGGCCGTGCTTGAGGTACATACCGGGATTGAGCGTGTGGAACGGACGCTTGCCGGGCATCAGGGCATTGGGGTGAGTGCTACCGGAGGGACGGAACGCGGCCCCCCGGTTGTGCCACAGCACACCGGTATCCCCGGCCATCACGCCGCTGCCCCAGTCGAAATAGATCGTCTGCAACACGCTGACGGCGCGACCGGCCGCATCCGTCGCGGCGAAGTACACCGTATCGCCTTCGCGAAACCGTTGGGGCCATTCAAGTGCCCTGTGATCGTCGATGCGTGAGGCCGCGGCACGAAGATGTTCGTCCGACAACATCGTCGTGAGTGGCACGTCCACGAATGCAGGATCGGCGACGTATCGGTCGCGATCGAGGAACGCCTGTTTCACCGCCTCGACCAGACGGTGGTAGTACGTCGCACTGCCATGTGCGCAGTCTTTCAGGCCAAGACGCGCGACGATCCCCATGATCTGGAGCGTCGTCACGCCTTGTGTGGGCGGGGGCAGTGTGGCCAGCACACCATCGCCGTAGGGCATCGTGAGTGCGGGCGAAACGTGCACGCGTGTCGAGGCAAGGTCTTCCCGCGTGAGGGGGGAGCCTGCCGACTGCAAGCCGTCGGCCAGACGCGCGGCCAACTCACCTTCGTAGAATTCTCGCGGCCCGCCGTCGGCGAGTCGTCGCAATGTCGACGCCAACGCCGGTTGCCGAAACCGCTCTCCGACGGCCGGTGCGCGACCGTCTGGCAGGAACGTCGGCGCGAAGCCATGCCATGTTGACGCGTCGCGCATCTCCTCGGCACGGTACGTGTACCAGAAGTCCTGCGAGCGGCCAGTGGGGAAGCCGTCTTCGGCCGCTGCAATGGCCGGTGCAAGCAGAGCGGCCCATGTGAACGTGCCGCCCCATTGTTCGCGGCTCACCCGGTAAGCGGCCTCCCATGCCGCGACCGTGGCTGCCGTCGTCAACGTGGAAGCCGGCCCGCGCACGGGGATCACATCGCCCCGACACAAGGCCGGTGGCAGATGGCGTGCCGCTTGCCCGATACCGGAGATGGCGAGTGGCGCTGCGGCGTCTGACGTGCCGTCGGCGACCAGCCAGAAGCCGTCGCCGCCCAGCCCGGTGAAATGCGGCATCGTCACGCACAGCATTGCCGCAATAGCGATCGCGGCTTCGATGGCGTTGCCGCCTTGTTGCAGCACGTCGCGACCGGCGGCGCTGGCCAGCGTGTGCGGACTCGTCACCAGCCCGGCGCGGCCGCTCGCCGATCCCGTCGACACGATGGGGACTTCGTCGCGCGCTGTCATGCTGCCGCTCCTGTCATTCCCGAAACATCTGCTTCGTGCCCGCCGCCAAGATACGCCGCTGCGAGACGCGCATCGCCCGCCAGTTCGCTCGCCGGGCCGCTCACCGTCACACGCCCCTCTTCGAGCACGTATCCCCGGTCGGCAATCGACAAGGCCATGGCAGCCATCTGATCGACGAGCAGCATCGACAGCGATTCGCGTCGCAACGCGTCGAGCGACGCGAACAACTCGGCGATGACCTTCGGGGCGAGGCCGAGCGAGGGCTCGTCGAGCAGCAGCACGCGAGGCGACGACATCAACGCCCGCGCAATCGCCAACATTTGTTGCTCGCCGCCGGAGAGTAGCCCTGCCCGCTGGTGCTGACGTTCACGAAGACGCGGATAGCGTGTGAACATCTGTTCGATGCGGTTCTCGAGCGCCGCGCGTGGCAGACGTCCGCACGGAAACGCGCCGAGCCGCAGGTTGTCGAGCACGGAAAGCTCCGGGAAGACCTGACGCCCCTCAGGCACGAGCACGACCCCCAATGCGGCGATCTTCGCAGCCTCCAGACGCGACAGGTCGCGCCCGTTGAACGTGATGCCGCCGCTCACGGGTCGATGCAGACCCGCCAGCGCCCGCATGAGGGTCGACTTGCCCGCGCCATTGGCGCCGAGCAGGGCGACGAGTTCGCCGTCACGCACCTGAATCGAGACGTCGTGTAGTACCGGCGCTGCGCCATAGCCCGCCGTCAGTTTGCCGACGCCAAGGACTTCGGGCGAGGCCGATGCACTTCGTTCGATCGGCTCGTCCGGTGTGTCGGTCTGCGCTGCGTCCGCCACCGGTGTCGCGGCGGCACCGAGATACGCCTGCCGCACGCGCTCGTCGTGACGAATCGCCGTCGGCGTGCCTTGCGCGAGGAAGCGCCCCGCGTCGATCACGACGATCCCGTCCGACACGCCCATCACCAGCGACATATCGTGTTCGACGAGACCGACGGCCACGCCACTCTCCGCGATCTGCCGCAGCAATCTGCCCAATTGGGTCTTGTCCTGCGTCGACAGCCCGGCGGCGGGTTCATCGAGCAGCAACACACTCGGGCGCGTTGCCAGTGCCCGTGCGATCTCCACGAGACGTCGGTCGACGTGCGCAAGATCGGCGGCCATCAGATCGACGTCGCCGTGATAGCCGCACGCCCGCAGCAGCGCTCGTGCCTCGTCGCGGTGCGCCTTGCCCTGCATGCGCGCGACACCGAGCAACCCGCCAAGCCGCCCTGCGCTCAACGCCAGCGTCACGTTATCGAGCACGCTCATGCCGCCGAACAGTTGCGACGTCTGATACGTGCGCGCCACGCCGTGCCGCGCGCTGTCGCAGGCGCCCCTGGCCGGGAGATCGTCCGCGCCCAGGGCGCGGGTGCCCGACAGCGGCCGATAGAAGCCCGAGAGCATATTGAGGACGGTCGACTTGCCGGCCCCGTTCGGACCGATCAGGCTCGTCACCCGTGCGGGCGGCAGTTCGAAGGAGAGGTCGGCAACGGCTTTTACGCCACCGAACGTCATCGCCAGTCCATGCGCGGCAAGGCCTTTGCGTCGTGATGTCGCGAGCACAGGCAAGGTCAATGCTGACGCAGCCCCGGCACCCACGTCGTCCGACGGGCCACCGCGCCGCGACGTCCACCATTTCCCGAGCACACCGATCACGCCATTGGGCGCCCCCCACAACACGACCAGCAGCAGTACGCCGAAACACAACAGACGCAGGTTCTCGAGGCTCGCGAGAAATTCGGGCAGCAGTCCGACGATCACCGCGCCGACGACCGGCCCGGCAATCGTGCCCGCGCCGCCGATCATCACGACGAGGACGAACAGGATCGATTGGAGGAAGGAAAACATGCCCGGCGTGACCATGCCCTGCAACGGCGCGAAGAGTCCACCCGCGAGACCCGCCAGTGCGGCCGAGAACGCGAACGCTACCGCCTTCACGACCAGGGGATTGATACCGATCGACGCCGCTGCCGTTTCGCTGTCACGCACGGCGCGCATGGCGGCTCCCCACGCACCGCGAGACACGCGCGCGTAGACCAGCAACGCCACCGCAAGCACCGCCAGCGCTGCGACGGCGACGACACGTTCGCTGCCTGCGATACCGAAGATGCCTGGTGGCATCACGCCCATCAACCCGTTCTGACCGCCCGTCAGGCCGCGCCATTCGACGGCGCCGTGCTCGACGATGAACCCGAAGGCGATCGTCACCATGGCCAGTCCCGGCCCGCGCACACGCAGCGCGGGGAGCGCCAGCAGACCGCCGGTCAGTGCCGCGATCACACCCCCCGCGAGCCATGCCGGCCAGAACGGCCAGCCCGCCTGCGTGGTCAGAATCGCCACCGCGTAGGCGCCGATGGCATAGAACCCGACGTGGCCGAACGACACTTGCCCCGTCAGTCCAAGCAACAGATTCAGACCCACGCCGCAGATGGCGAGCAGCGCGACGCCGGCGATCACCACGACGAAGTAGCCGTTCACCACACAGGCGGCACCGGCCATCGCCAGCAACGCGACAGCGAGTGTGGCGCTGAGGGCCAGACCGTCGCGAGCGTCGCGCGACAATCGACGCCCCGTCGTTGCCGACACCGGCGAGGATTGCGATGCCAGCCGCAAAGAAGAATCGCTCATACCTTACGCACCTCCGCGCGACCGAACATGCCGTCGGGACGCATCGCCAGCAACACGATGACCAGCCCGAACGTGATGATTTGTGTGTAGCTCGACCCGAGCGTTGCCGTGATCATCGCTTCGGTCACACCGAACAGCAGACCGGCGATCATCACCCCCCAGGCGCTCGACAAGCCGCCGAGAATCGCCACTGCAAATGCCTTGAGACCGAAGACCGTGCCCATGTCCGCCTGCACGTTGAAGAGCGGTGCGATCAGCACACCCGCAATACCGGCGAGTAACGTCGAGACGGCGAACGCGCCTGCGATCGTGCGCTGGATGGGAATGCCCATGAGCCGTGCGGCGTCGCGGTTCTGCACCACGGCGAGCATGGCGACACCCCAGCGCGAGCGGCGCAACACGTAATGCAACGAGGCGGCGAGCGCCAGACCGACCACCGGGATCAGCAATTGCAGCGGATAGACGCCGAGACCGGCATCGCCGATGTGCAGCGAGCTTTGCGCGAGCGGCGAGGGCAGGCTGCGCGGTTCCGTACCGAACGTCAGCATGACCACGTTATCGAGCACGATGCCCAGCGCCACCGTCGCCATGAGCCACGCGCTCGATCCGCGCCGCACGAACGGCTGAACGGCGAGCCGTTCGACCACCAGCCCGTAGACGGCGCAGAGCGCCAGCGCCGCGACGATGGCCAGCGGCATCGGCCACCCGAGCGTCTGCGCGAATGTGTAGGCGAGCACGGCGCCCAGCATCATCGAGCTGCCTTGCGCGAAGTTGACCGTTGCGCTCACCGCGAACGTCAGATGAAAGCCGAGCGCCATGAGGCCGTACATACTACCGAGCCCAAGGCCGGCGACGAGCGCCGAGATCCATTGCATGAGATGTCCTCCGGGACGCCACGCGGTGGCGCCCGTTCATTGCCGGTGTCGTGTGACGAATTCGTCCGGTCGATGTGTTTTGCTGATGGCCTGCTTACTTCGCGGCGACCTTCGCGCCCGTCGGTGTCACCGGCACGATACGGTTGTCGATGAACTGTGCCCACACGTAGTCCTGCGCGGACAGGGCGTCGTGCTGCTGCTCGCTGAAGGGCTTCACGTACGTCTTGATGAGGCCTTCGTAGCGGTCGATCTTGTAGAAGCCGGTGCGAATGGCGTCGCCATTGGTCGAGCCTGCGCGATCGATGGCCAGGGCCGTGAGGCGCATGGCGTCATAGGCGTTGGCGACACCGACGGCCGGCGTGATGTCGTCCGGCCCCTTGATGTCCGGATACTTGGCCTTGAGCGCAGCGACGACACGCGTGCTGACTGGCGACGTCGCGCCGAAGAAGCTATACGTCTGCACGAAATGCACGGTCTTCGCGTTCGGGCCGGCCAATTCGGTAAAGCGTCCGCCCGCCGGACCCCAGTGCGAGACGATGGGCACCTTCCAGCCCATGCGGTCGAGCGACTTCACGACCTGTGCCGACGGTCCGACGTTGCCCACCATCAGCAGCGTGTCGGCGCCTGCGGCCTTCAGGCGTCCGAGTTGCGGCGTGACGTCCACGTCGGTCGCCTCGAACTTCTCGACGGCCGCCGGTTTCATGCCCTTCGCCGCGAGTGCCGCGACGATGCCTTTCTCGTTCGACTCACCCCACGGGTTGTTCACGAGAATCAGGCCGAGCTTCTTCGCGCCGAAGTTCTGCTGCGCGTAGTTCACCATGGCGCCATCGACGATTTCATCGACAGCCGACACGCGAAACACATAGTTCGGATTGGCGCCGTTGTGGGTGATCGGCGTACCGGCGGCCCACGGTCCCATGAACGGCACTTTCTCCTGATTGGCGATAGGCACGATGGCCATGGAGACCGGCGTATCCAGACCGCCGAAGAGCACGGCCACCTTGTCCTTGTAGATGAGTTCGCGCGCGGCCAGCACGCCCTTGGCGGGGTTGCCTTCGTCGTCGCGACGCACCAGTTCGAGCTTGCGTCCGCCGAGCACGCCGCCGCTCGCATTGATTTCATCGATGGCGATGGTCATGCCGCGCGTCAGGGCTTCACCGGCACGTGCCGACTGCCCGGAGAGCGCTGTGACGAGACCGATCTTGATGGTGTCTGCGGCGTAGCCCGCTGCGCTCACGACCATGCCCGCAGCCGCCAGTGCGACGGCGCCGGCGCGAAGCCAGCGACGGCGGGAGGGGGCGGCAGGGATGGATGGGGTAGTGGCGCAGACGGCGTTGTGACGGGCAGAGGCAGGCATGAGCAATCTCCGTGATGACATGTGACATGTCGAAGCGACACATCGGATGCGAAGGGAAGGGATGGTCGGGCATCCCGGCAACGGGCACGACCCGCTATGTCCCCGCCGTACGCAAGAGGCATGCCACCTCGTCGACATTTCGGATGAATGGCGTCACACGATATGCACGCCAAGGTGTTGACGATCTGGCATCGAAATTGCGAACGATTGGGTATGACGTTCGTTGACGATGCGTTTTGCGCCAACTCGGAACGCGCCCGCACTGTGGCGGTGCGCGAATGTTTCAAGACGACACACGATGACTCTGACCTTGCCGCTTTCATCACCTGACGATTTCGCGACCACCGACGTGCGCGATGCGCCCGACGTTCGCGAGGCGCGCTTCGGCACACTGCGCTCGCACGATCGCTTCGACTATCTGCCGATCACGGCGCGCGATACGTATCGCTGGCCCAACGGTGCGCGACTCGCCGTCTATCTCGGCTTCAATCTGGAGCACTTCGCGTTCGGGGAAGGGCTGGGCGCGAATCTCGGCCCGGTCTCGCCGCAGCCCGACGTGCTCAACTACAGCTGGCGCGAGTACGGCAACCGGGTCGGCGCATGGCGATGCCTCGATCTGTTCGGCGATCTCGCGATGCGCGCGGGTGTCGTGCTCAACACGTCGTTGCTCGATCACTGTCCCGAACTCGTGCACGCCTGCGTGGCGCGCGGCGATGAGCTGATTGGTCACGGTCACACCAACGCCCATCGGCAAAGCGATTTCGAGTACGCGCACGAGCGGGAGCTGTTGGCACACTGCCGATCGCGATTGACGGAAGCGACGGGCTACACGCCGTCGGGATGGCTTTCGCCTTGGATCTCGGAGACGCATCACACGCCGGATCTGCTGGTGCGCACCGGCTATGGCTATACGCTGAACTGGTGTCACGACGACCGTCCGGTGCGCATGCGAACGGCGCACGGGACCCTGTGGTCGGTGCCTTATCCGCAGGAGGTGAACGATATTCCGATGATCATCGGCCGCCAGATGGACGGCGCGGCGTTTGCCGACATGATTGCGGACAACTTCGACGAGATGTACGCTCAGGCGGAGCATCCGACGCGAGGCCAGTCGCTGGTCATGGGCATTGCTCTGCACCCTTATCTGGTCGGGCAGCCTTACCGCCTGCGGCATCTGCGACGCGTGCTCACGCCCATCGCGCAGGCTGCGCAGCGCGGCGAGATCTGGGTGGCGACGCCGGGCGACATCGCCGCGCACGTGGCGTCCGTCAGCGTCGCCGAGCCGGCCGCCGTCAGGGGGTGAGCCAGCGTGACACTCAAATCCTATTGCCCGGCGTGTCCCGACTGTGGGACGTCGTCTCTACTCCCTTTAGTGCTCTCAGTGCCTTCATCGTCCTTGCCCACTACGCCCGTCATGCCCGCAGACAAGCCTGTTTCCCGTGCGCGCCGCTCAGCGGCCCCTACAGCCCCCACTGCCCCTTCGGCCCACGACGGTGACACCGAAACCCGTCTTCTCTCATTGCACCTGCCGGTCGCGAACGATGAGGCGATGAGCGCTGAGACGCGCATCGAGACGCACATCTACCGCACCATCGTCGACGGTGTGCTCGCGCATCGCCTCACGCCCGGCACGAAGCTGCCCGAGCCGGAGCTTTGCCAGCTGTTCGACGTCGGACGCGCGGTGGTGCGGCGGGTGCTGGAGCGTCTGGCGCACGACGGCATCGTCACGCTCAGACCGAACAAGGGCGCCGTGATTGCCGAGCCGACACCGGAGGAAACGCGGGAGATCTTCGAAGCGCGGCGCGCGTTGGAGCGCTCGCTGGTCGAACTGGCGGTGTCGCGGGTGACCGACGACGACCTGGTCATGCTGCGCCGTCAGCTCGACGCCGAGCACGATGCGATGCACCGTTTCGATCAGCCGTCGTGGGCGCGTCTGGCGAGTGATTTTCACCTGCGTGTGGCGGCGCTCGCGGGCAATGCCGTGTTGCTGCGCTATCTCACCGAGCTGATCTCGCGATGCTCGCTGATCGTGGGGCTGTACGAGCCACCCGGTTACGCGCCGTGCGAGCACGACGAACACACCGCGATCGTGGCGTGCATCGAGCAGCGCGACGCCCCCGGCGCCATTGCCCGGATGCAGTCGCACCTCGAAGAACTTGAGCGTCGTATCGAGACGACCCGGATGCGCGGGCAGAAGAGTCTGGCGTCGCTGCTCGGCTTGCCGGAGGTCGCGGCAGCCCAGGACACGATGCCGCCTCCATCCCCTTCATCGTCCCCGTCCACGCCCGCGGTCAAACGCGCCGGCCGTAAGCGTGCCTGAGGAGATCGCATGGAAATCGACTTCCGCGAAATCACGGCGTATCAGCGTTACAAGCTGATGGCGAGCCTGATCGTGCCGCGCCCGATTGCCCTCGTCACCACGATCAACGACGGGGGCACCGTCAACGCCGCACCGTTTTCGATGTTCAACATGCTCGGCGAGGAACCGCCGATCGTGATGCTTTCGATCAACCGGCTCGACGATGACACACTCAAGGACACGGCGACGAATATCCTGCGCGACCGCGAGTATGTCGTGCATCTGACGGATGAAGCGATGACCGCCCGCATGCACGCGTGCGGGGAGCGTCTGCCGCCGAGCGAGAGCGAACTGGCGCACGCGGGGCTCACGCCGGTGCCGAGCAGTCTCGTCGCGCCGCCCCGGATCGCCGAGGCGCCGGTGGCGTTCGAATGCACGTTGTGGGAGACGCTGGAGACCCCGAGTCGCCACATCTTCATCGGACGCGTCGAGCGCATGCACGCACGCGACGAATTGATCGACACGCAGACCTGGCGAGTGCGTTTGCAGAACTATTTCCCCGTGGGCCGCTTTGGCGCGAGCTTCTACGTCGATACCCGCAATCGCTTCTCGCTGGAGCAGCAAGACGGGCAGCCCACCGCCACGACGGCGGTCGACGAGATGTGAGTCCCCTCCAACGGCAATGACGCCGTAGGGCGCACGGAGATATCACGATGACCGGCGCCCTCGTCACATAGACGCCATCCACGCGGCCATCGAAGGTCCGCGCAAGCGGCGAGTTGTCGTCCCCAAATTCTTCTGCGTCGGATCGATGCGAACCCTGCTGCGCATCGTGCCGCTTTCGGTGCGTCGTGCACGCGTGAGGTGCATGTCCGCACCCGGTCGACACGCGCCTGCGTGCCGGTCCATCCCTCAAGGCTCGTCGCCTTTGTCTGCCTCAGCCAATACCGGCGTGGCTTTCGCTACGTCATCCGCCACGTTGGCACGGTTCATGCTCATGGATCTTTATTCAAGTGACTTGAATGGGTTTCATGTTTATTTCCTAAAGCCGACCTTCGGCAGTACTGGCCTGACAAGGAGCATCATGCAAAAGTCGTTCTCTCTCATTCGCACTCTGGTGGCCACGCTGACCGGCTCGGTCGCGCTATTGACGGCCACGTCGGGGTGGGCGCAAACCGCCGACCTGCTCGCCCGGGTCAAGTCAAACAAGGAAATCACGATTGCTACCGAAGCGCGTTATGCGCCGTTCGAGTCGGTGGAGAACGGCAAGATCGTCGGGTACGACGCCGATCTCATGCAGTACGTGCTCAAGGCGCTCCCCGACGTCAAGGTCAAGCAACTCGACCTGCCGTTCCAGGGGCTGTTGCCCGGTCTCGATGCGAAGCGCTTCGACATCGTGGTCACGGCGGTCACGATCAACAAGGACCGCGCGAGCCACTTTGCCTTCACCGTGCCGGTGGCCGATGCCACGACCGGCGTGCTCGTGCGCGCAGGGGACAAGGGCATTGCGACGCCCACCGATCTGAACGGCAAGACCGTCGGTTCGCAAACCGGTTCTGCGCAGCTTCAGGCACTCATCGCGCTGGACAAGAAGCTCAAGGCAGATGGCGGTGCAGGCATCAAGCAGATCAAGCAATACGTGGCGTTCGATGAAGCCTACGCCGATCTCGCGGTCGGTCGCATCGATGCCGTCGCGCAATCGGTCGCCAATCTCGGACCGCTGATGAAGGCGCGCCCCGGGGTGTTCACGATCTTGTCGCAGACGATCGGCCCGAAGACCTACTTCGCGTGGGTCGGACGCAAGGACGCCGACAGCGCCGCGCTCGTCAAACTCTTTAGCGATGGCATCGCCCGTGCCAACCGTGACGGCACCATGAAGCAACTCCAGCAGAAGTGGTTCGGCTCGACGATGGACGTGCCGGCCGACGCCGTTCCCGAACCCACGATGTAACGCAGGTCGACACGTCTGCCCCTCGCCAGCCCCGACACCATGAACGCTGCCGCTCTCGCTCCCACGATCGTTCCCGATCTCCTTGCCCGATGTCTCGGCTACTTGCCGCAGATGCTCGACGGCGCGGTCACGACCTTGTGGATCTCGGCGGTGGCCGTGGTGTTCGGTTTCTTCGGCGGGGTGTTTCTGTATCTCGTCGAGACGAGCGGTGGCCGTGTCGTCTCGCGGGTCGCACGTATCTACATCAGCATCGTGCGCGGCACCCCGGTGCTTGCGCAGTTGCTGGTGTGCTACTTCATTCCGTCGGCGCTGGGGCTGACCTGGCCCGGCAGCATCGCCGCCGTGATCGGCCTTGCGTTGAACACGGCGGCCTATCAGTCGCAGATTCTCGGCGCGGGTTTTCGCGCCATTCCTGGGGGGCAGATCGAAGCGGCACGCACCTTCAACCTCACGCGCTCGCAGACGCTCTGGCGCATCGAAGTGCCGCAGGTCGCGGCGCTGACGTCTCCCGCGCTCGTGTCCGAAGTGATCGACGTCGTGAAGGCGTCGGCCGTGGTGTCGGTCATTACGGTGACGGATCTCACGCGCGTGGGGCAGCAACTGGCGTCTGCGACGTACCGTCCGCTGGAGGTGTATTCCATGGCCGCACTCGGCTATCTGGTCATCACGTCGCTGGTGTCGGTGGCCGGCGCCGTCTGGGCACGCCGTATGGCGCGCCGTACCTGAGCCCGGAGCCTCGACTCGTGAACGATCTCATTTCGGCGATGCTGCCCCTCATTCCACGCTATCTCGCGGCGATGCTCGTCACGCTGGAGGTCAGCGTGATTGCCGCAATGCTCGGCATGGCGGGCGGCTTCCTACTGAATGCCTTACGCCTGCGCTTCCCGCGTGCGCTGGGCCTGCCGTACCGCCTGTACGTGTGGCTCATTCGCGGCACGCCGTATCTCTCGCAACTGATGATCGTGTACTTCGGTCTGCCGGCGCTGGGCATCACGCTCGACGCTGTCGACGCCACCGTGGTGTCGTTGGCCGTTTACGCCGCCGCTTACTTCGCGGAAATCTTCCGCGCGGGCTGGAACAGCGTCGCGCGCGGGCAACGGGAGGCGGCGCAAGCCTTCGGCATCGGCCGCTGGGCCGTGTTTCGCGCGATCGAATGCCCGCAGGCGCTCGCCTTCGCGCTGCCGTTGCTGGCCAATCAGGTCATTCTCGTCATCAAGGAAAGCGCGGTCGCGTCGATCATCACGGTGCCCGAGCTGACCATGACCGCCAGTGACATCGTGTCCTCCACGTACACCTATGTGTTGCCGTATGCGCTGCTCATCGCCGGTTACTGGCTGCTCACGCAGTCGGTCGCGATGATTGCGCGCCGTGCCCTGCGTTTCATCCCTTTTCTTCGGTAGATGTCCATGAGCCAACTCCCGATTCTCTCGCTACGTGGCGTCGGCAAGTCCTATGGCGACGTGCGCGTGCTGCAAGGTATCGATCTCGATATCGCACGCGGTGAGATCGTCACCCTGATCGGCCCGTCCGGTTCCGGCAAGACGACGTTGCTGCGTTGCATGAACTTCCTCGAAGCCTATGACGAAGGCGAAGTGTGGATCAAAGGCCAGTTGCTGGGCTATCACTCGTCGGGACGCAGCGAGCGCGATCGCGACAGCGATGCCGCCATCGCGGAAGTCCGGCGGCCGGTCGCCATGGTGTTTCAGCAGTTCAACCTCTGGCCGCACATGACAGTTGTCGAGAACGTTGCCGCGCCACTCGTGCTCTCGAAAAAGATTGGCAAGCGCGAGGCGCATGCTAAGGCGATGAGCGCGCTGCGCCGTGTGGGCATGGATCACAAGGCGGACGTCTATCCGTCGAGGCTGAGCGGCGGTCAGCAGCAACGTGTCGGCATTGCGCGGGCGCTGGCGATCGAGCCGGAAGTCATGCTGCTCGACGAGCCGACGTCTGCACTCGATCCGGAACTGGTCGAAGAGGTGCTTACCGTGATTCGCAGCCTTGGTCAGGACGGCATGACCATGGTGATGGTCACACATGAGATGAGCTTCGCCGCGAAGATCTCCGACCGGATCGTGTTCATGGAAGCCGGACGTGTGGTGGAAACCGGCGCGCCCGCACAACTGTTCGGTCAGTCGCGCTCGCCACGTCTGCAACAGTTTCTCAAGCCGTGGTTCGAGCGCAGTTTGCCGGGGAGCGAGGTCGCATCAGTCGCGTCTGTCGCGCCCGCCATGCGTCTCGTGGAGGGGCAATCATGAGCGTTTCACCGATGTCGTCTCATCAGGCCGGGGATCACGGCGTCGATAGTGGCGACGCTGATCGTCATGTCCGGCATCTCGCGGACGACGTCACCCGCGACATCGCGGACCGGGTCGCCGCCCATGTCGATCCGGCGCGTCTGCTCGACAGCATCCAGACACTGGCGTCGTTCGGTGCGCGCGTCGACGGTGGCGTCGATCGCCCGGCGCTGAGTCCCGTCGATCTCGACGCGCGTGCCTGGCTGGTCGAGCGCGCCAGCGGGTTGGGATGCGAGGTGCATGTCGACGCGTGCGCCAATCTGTTCTTTCGTCGCCCCGGCGCCCACGACGTACCGCCGGTCGTGACCGGTAGCCACGCCGACACCCAGCCGACCGGCGGCAAGCTCGACGGGTGCTATGGCGTGCTGGCGGGTATGGAAGTGCTGGCCACGCTCGCTGCACTCGATATCCGCACGCATTATCCGGTGGACGTGGTGGTCTGGACCAACGAGGAGGGCACCCGGTTTCAGCCCGGCGCAATGGGGTCCAGCGCGTACGTCGAACCGTCTCGTCTGGCGCAGTATCTGCCGGTGACCGACGCGGCCGGGGTACCGCTGGCCGACGCCATCGATGCGCATACACGCGCTTTGCCGGGTCTGACGGCGCGCCCGCTGGCGGCGCCGATGCGCGCCTTCGTCGAGTTGCATATCGAGCAGGGTCCCTTGCTGGAAATGGCGGGCGCACCGCTCGGCATCGTCGACGGCATTCAAGGCGTGCGCTGGTACGACATCCGTTGCGAAGGCATGGCCGCGCACGCGGGCACGACGCCGATGGCCGCAAGGCGCGACGCCATGACGCTGGCCTGTGTCGTGCGCGCCGAACTCGAAGCGATCGCATTGTCGCTAGGTGGTGAACACACGCGTGTGACGTTCGGTCGCTGGTCGGTCACGCCGAACGCGATCAATACGATTGCTTCGCAAGTCACGTTCTCCGTCGACTTTCGTCATCCCGACCCGACGGTACTTGCGCGTTTCGACGACGCACTCGTGCAGTGCGTCGTGCGGCACGGCGTGTCGGCGCGCGCACTGTTCCAGCACGCGCCGGTCGCGTTTCATCCCGATGTCCTCGGGCACGTCGAGCAGGCCTGCACATCGGTCTTTGGCACCGTGCCGCGCCTGACCTCGGGCGCATTCCACGACGCCATGTATCTCGCACAGCATTGCCCCACGGCCATGCTGTTCGTCCCCAGTCGGGGCGGCATCAGCCACAACCCGGCGGAAGCCACCGACGACGCTCATCTCGTGCTGGGTGCCCGGGCACTCGCACACTGCATCACGACACTCAGTCATCCCTTCTGAACAGGAGTTTGCCAACCATGTCGCACAGCCACACCCACGACCAGACGCACGATCACACGCACTCGCCCGACAACGGCAACGCCCTGGGCGAGAACGCCACGCTGGCCGAACCGATCTCCGCCGACGGCACCCCCGAACCGGGCAAGACCTACACCGTGCCCGCTCGCAGCGGCCGCGCGGTTCGCGTGAAGGCGGGCCAGACGATCCGCATTGCGAATCCTCACGGCACGCAGGTCTGCGATACGTGGATTTTCAACGCCGAGCACCTCAACGAGTTCCTGTCGTTCGAGCACACGCGTGCCTATCTGGACAAGGTGATTCCGCATCCCGGCGATCCGCTCGTGACGAACCATCGCCGTCCGATTGCGGAGCTTGTGACCGACACGTCGCCGGGCGTGCACGACACGCTCATCGCCGCGTGCGATCTGTATCGTTACCGCAATCTGGGCGTTGAGGGCTATCACGACAACTGCGCCGACAACATGCGGCTCGCCCTCAAGGCCATTGGCCTGCGCGCGCGCGAAGTGCCGCAGCCGTTCAATCTGTGGATGAATATCCCGATCAAGTCCGATTACTCGATCGACTGGCTGCCGCCGGTCTCGAAGGCGGGGGACCATGTCGACATTCGTGCGGTGATGGACTGTGTCGTCGTGATGTCGGCGTGCCCGCAAGATATCATTCCGATCAACGCCCTGAACCCGGTGGAAGTCGAGTTCACGGTGCTGGCCTGATTTTCCTGCGGTCTTCCGCTGAGTTTGCTGCATTCATCCCTATTCGATAAATCACGGTGGCTAAACGTCAATCCGCCTCATCCTCTGCCGCGCCGGGCCACGCCAGTGGTTCCGGTGGCGCAGGCCGCAAGACGGCCGGCGCCCCGGGGGCCAACGACTCGCTCGGCCTGCGGCTCAAACACGCGCGGCTCGTGCGGCAACTCACGCTCAAGGCGCTGGCTGAACTCGCCGGATGTTCCGAGAGCCTGCTCTCGAAGGTCGAGCGCGCCAATGCAACGCCTTCGCTGGCCACGCTGCATCGCATCGCCCACGCGCTCGACACGAATATCGGTGAGCTGGTCTCCGGTCCTGATCTCACGTCGTCACCGGTGCATCGCAGCGATCAGCGTCCGGTGGTGCGCTTTCCGACCAAGCGCAATCGCGGCTCCATCATGCTTGAGCGCGTGGTCGTGCCGGGGCAGGGGCAACTGCTGCAAGGGGATATCCACGTCATCGAGCCCAACACGAGCAGTGACGAGCAGATATCGCACATCGGCGAGGAGCTGGGCTACGTGATCGAGGGCACGCTGGAGCTGATGCTCGGCGAGGAACGTCATGTGCTGAGTGCCGGGGATTCGTTTCACTTTCCGAGCACGTTGCCGCACAGCTATCGCAATCCCGGCGAGACGGTGACCCGCGTGCTCTGGATCAATACGCCACCGACCTTCTAGGAGCGCATTCATCGTGTCAGGCACCGATGTATCGCAAATGCAATTGCCGCGCTTTGCCGGCATTCCCACGTTCATGCGCGTGCCGTTCGTGCAGGCGTGGCAGTCGCTCGACATCGCCCTGGCGGGCGTGCCCTACGACGGCGGTGTGACGGCACGTCCGGGCGCACGCTTCGGGCCGCGCGAGATTCGCAACATGTCGACCATGATGCGACCGATCCATCACGTGACGCGGTTCAATCCGTTCGACGTATGTCGGATCGGTGACGTCGGCGACGTGCCGTTCTCGAATCTCTACGACGTCGAACTGGCCCATGCCGATATCCGGGAGTTCTTCGCACCGATCTTCTCAGCAGGCAAGTTGCCGCTGATTGCCGGTGGCGACCATTCCATCACTTACCCGGTGTTGCAGGCGATGCAGCCCGCGAAGCCCGTCGGACTCGTGCACATCGATGCGCACACCGACACGTGGGATACCTTCAAGGGCTCGAAATTCACGCACGGCGCCCCGTTCCGGCGGGCCATCGAGGCGGGACTGATCGATCCGCATCGCTCGATCCAGATTGGGATTCGCGGCGCGCAGGGTTCCGACGAAGGCTGGCGATATTCGCAGGCGCAGGGCATGCGCGTGGTGTTCATCGAGGAGTTCGAGACGATGGGAGCCGCCGCGGTGGCGGCGCTCGCCCGGCAGGTCGTGGGCGACGGACCCGTCTACCTCTCGCTCGATGTCGACGCGCTCGATCCCGTCTACGCGCCCGGCACCGGCACGCCGGAGGTGGGCGGTCTCAGCACGCGCGAGATGCTCGCGCTGCTGCGTGCGCTCGACGGTATTGCCTGGGCCGGCGGCGATGTCGTCGAAGTGTCGCCGCCGTACGACGTTGGCGGCAACACGGCGCTGGTCGGCGCGACGCTGATGTACGAAATGCTCTGTCTGTTTGCGAGCCATCTCGCCCGCGCACGAGCCGATTAGTCGTTCAATCATCGGCCATCGTCACATTGACATATCGGAAAATCTCGATATCATAGCGCGATGGAATTGCTCGACATCTTCAAAGCCCTCTCGAACCGGACGCGCCTTGAGATCCTGAAAGGTCTCAAGGACCCGGCAAAGCACTTCCCGCCTCAGGACGAGGGGGATGTGAACACGGTCGGCGTTTGCGTGAGCAGCATTCAGGAAGGCGTCGGACTGTCGCAGTCGACGGTGTCCGACTATCTCGCGACGTTGCAACGCGCCGGGCTGGTCGAAGTCCGGCGCATCGGTCAGTGGACTTACTACAAGCGCAACGAAGCCACCATCGCAGCGCTTGCCAACATCATCGGCAAGGATCTGTGAATTTTTTTGTTGGTATATATCGACAAATCCCGATATCCCTTTTTCCAGAATTGAGAGGTTGTCATGAAAGCGATCGTACTGAAGTCATTCGGCGGCCCGGCAGCGTTCGAGCTGTGGGAGGTGCCCAAACCCATACCGCACGCGGGGCAGGTGCTCGTGCGCGTGCATGCCACGTCCATCAACCCGCTCGATTATCAGGTCCGTCGCGGCGACTATCCGGACCTGGTGCCGCTGCCGTCCATCACCGGTCACGACGTGTCGGGGGTTATCGAAGCCGTCGGCCCGGGCGTGACGGCATTCGCGCCGGGCGACGAGGTCTGGTACACCCCGCAGATATTCGACGGCCCGGGAAGTTATGCCGAGTACCACGTCGCGGCAGAGGCGATTGTCGGCAGGAAGCCGCCGTCATTGAGTCACCTTGAGGCGGCAAGTCTGACGCTCGTCGGTGGAACCGCGTGGGAGGCGCTGGTGGTGCGCGCGGCACTTCGGGTCGGGGAGCGTGTGCTTGTGCACGGTGGCGCGGGCGGCGTGGGGCATGTGGCGATTCAGCTAGCCAAAGCGATGGGGGCGTGCGTGCTCACGACGGTGCGCGAGGCCAACGCCGACTTCGTGAAAAGTCTCGGGGCCGACGTGGTCATCGATTACACGACAGAGGATTACGTCGATGCGGTGCTGCGTGAAACGCAGGGGCAGGGCGTCGACGTCATATTCGACACGATTGGTGGCGACACCTTGTCGCGCAGCCCGGACGCGCTTGCGCAACTCGGCCGTGTCGTGTCGATCGTGGACATTGCGAAGCCACAAAACCTGATTCAGGCGTGGGGGAAGAACGCGAGCTATCACTTCGTCTTCACGCGCCAGAACCGAGGCAAGCTCGACGAATTGCACACGCTGGTCGAGCGGGGACAGTTGCGTCCCCATGTGGGCGCGGTGTATTCGCTTGCCGATATTCCGCTGGCGCATGCGCGGCTCGAAGGCGCCAACCATGGCGTCAGAGGAAAGGTCGCGATTGCGGTGGTGCCGTCGGAGGCGGATGCCTAATGTCGCGATGACGTTCGTATCACGCTTGCCACCGACGGCGCGTGACGCCTCAGACCGATCCCAGAACGACCTTTCCGCTCAAGGCCTGTGCTTTTCGCGCCGTGTCGACGAGGCGTGGACCGATGTCTTCGAGCAAGGTCTCGGGCGAGCAGAGGAAGGCGGGGCCGCCGCAGTTGATCGCGAAGCGCTCGCCGGAAGGTGATTGCAGCGGCACGGCAACGGCGTTGATGTCGCTGTGCCAGTCGCCGAATGCGCTCACAAAGCCTTTCTCACTGAGTTCGTTCACGGCCTTCTTCATCATGGCTCGCAGGTCGATGCCTTCGTTCGCGCCGGAGATGCGAAGCGATTCGAGCAGCATGTCGCGCTCTTCCGGCGGCAGGCTGGCGAGATGGGCGCGACCAATCGCCGAGCGTGCGAGTTGCAGCCGATCGCCCAGTCCGAGCCGCACGGTGATCGGGCCGACCGATGGCCGGACCGATTCGATCACGACCATGTCGAGCCGGTTGCGCAGGCACAGGTGAACCGCTGTGCCGCACTCTTCCGCAAGCTCGCGCAGGAGTGGTCGCACCGCCTTGCGCATGTCGAAGTGCGAGAGGAAGGTGTTGGCGAGTTCGAGCGAGCGGGTGGTCGGAAAGTAGCGATCCTTGCCTTCGAGCTGGCGGACATACCCCGCATTCACGAGGGTCGAAGCGATACGCGCGACGGTCGGGCGCGGCAGACCTGTCTGTTCGGCAAGCTCCTTGACCGTCAGCGGGGTGACCGATGCCGTGATGGTCTCCAGTAGCGCGAGACCGCGCGACAGGGCAGAGACATCGTCATCGGAGACTTTCGGGCGGATTTCCTTGGGCGTGGTGGCTGTCATGGGCGTGGGAAGTCGTCGTTTCCGGCGGCGTCCCTTTGGGGGAGCGCGCGCCGGAGGTTCGTGTGCGAGCTTACCTCAATGGCGCCGCCGGTTGGCGCGCCGGGCGTGTCTATCGTTGCGAAGTCATCATCGAACGCAGCACACCGATGAGTGCGCTGCCCACGAGGCAAACGATGGCGACGACGGTGAAGCCAGCGGTGAACGAATGCGTTTGCGCACGCAACTCGCCCACGATCATCGGCATTACCGTACCGCCGATACTGCCCATCATGCCGATCGCACCGATAGCGCCGGCCGACGTCGAGCGATGCAGGAACGATTGCGGAATCGTCCAGAAAATCGCTTGCGTTGCCAGCACACCCACGCTCGCCAGCGTGAAGCCGGTCAGCATCGTCGCCAGTGAGTTCGACATCGCGACCAGCGCAAAGCCGCATGCCGACAACACGAAAGCGAGCGACGCGTGCAGGAAGCGATGCTGAGAGCGATCCGACAGGCGTCCGAGCGCGAGCATGCCGAGCAAGCCTGCGAGCGGCGGAATCGCGGCGAGCAGCCCAATCGTCATGTACGACGCATGATAGGTCTTCAACATCTGCGGCAGCCAGATTTGCGCCGACGTCAGACCGCAGAACAGCAGCGTGTTGCACAGACCCATCGTGAGCACGACAGGGTTGACGAGCGCGCGGAGCATCGACGTGGGCGCGACGACTTTCGCCGAGGGCGGATTCGCGTCGAGCGCTGCCTGGAGCGACTGGCGTTCGACGGGCGTGAGCCATTGGGCTTCGGACGGTCGGTTGGTCAGATAGAACGCGCCGATCACGCCGAGCGCCACGGCAGGAAGCCCTTCGAGAATGAACAGCCATTGCCAGCCCGCCAGTCCCCAGGCGCCGTTCAGCGTGAGCAATGCGCCGGAGACGACACCCGACACGATGTAGGCGATCGGCACCGCGAGGTTGAACACCGCGTTATATCGTGCACGCCAGGCGTAAGGAAACCAGAAGCTCAGAAACAGCATCACGCCGGGGAAAAGCCCCGATTCGGCGGCGCCGAGCAATGCGCGAAGCCCCCAGAAGCTGAGCGGCCCGACGGCGCAAGCCATCAGCATCGTGACAATGCCCCAGAGGATGGCGATGCGGGTCAGCGTCGCTCGCGCACCGATGCGTGCGAGCAGCAGATTGCTCGGCACCTCGAACAGCGCGTAGGTAAAGAACATCGCCCCCACACCGATGCCATACGCCTTTGGCGACAGGCCCAGATCGCTGTTCATGGTGAGCGCGGCGAACGAGATGTTGCTGCGGTCGAGGATCGCGACGAGATAGAGCGCGACCAGAAACCACATCAGGCGTCGCCCGGCCTTGCTGACGATGCGATCGAGATCGGCCGCCTCGACGGCCGGTGGTGCGCCCGTCGTCGACATGCGTAATACCTCCGCCTGCCCGGTACGTGTGTTCATCGTTGTCTCCTGTCATCTTGACGGGATGCGTGGTGCGCGCCTGCGCGAGCGTCGGTCGGCGGCGGCACTCATCGTTGTTGTGGAAGCTCAGGCCATTTGCGGCGAGCGTGCGGCGGGGCTGACATCGTTTGCGTCGTCATGGCTGCCGTCGACATCGAGCGTTGTCGTGCGGCGCATCTCGCGCCGCACGGACAAGTCGTAGCGGCGCCCACGATGCAGCGTGCTGCGGTTGTCCCACATCACCAGATCGCCGGGTTGCCACTTGTGCACGTAGACGAACTCGCGTTGCGTTGCATGTTCCAGCAGATCCATCAGCAGCATGCGGCCTTCGGCAAGCGTCATGCCGGAAACCTCGCACGCATGGGCGCCGACGAACAGCAGCTTGCGTCCGGAATCCGGATGCGTTCGTACCAGCGGCCATGTGACGGGCGGCAATTCCGCACGTTGCGCTTCGTTGTAGTCGGTGTCACCGAGCATGAAGCGTGAGTGCAGTGCATAGTGCACCGCATCGCGGCCTTCGATGTCGCGCTTCCAGTCTTCGGGCAAGGCGTCCCAGGCGGCGCGCAGATCGCAGAACTCGGTGTCGCCGCCGCTTGGCGCGACCGTGATGGCCGAGAGCAGCGAGTAGCGTGCGGCGGGATTCTGGAACGAACTGTCGCTGTGCCACAACTGATTGGCGAGATTGCCGACAATCCGTCGCGTATCGCGTGCCGCGATTTCGCCGTCGACACCGACGTTCGAGATGTCGAGCAATTCGTCGTAGCGGAACCGGCTGGCGGTTTTCTTCACGCGTTTCAGTCCGAGATCCAGCGGACCGAAGCTGCGCGCGAGCGCTACTTGCGCGTCTTGCGATAGCGGTTGGTTGCGAAACACCAGCACCGCATGCGCCGCAATGGCGGTCTCGATCTCGGTGCGCGCGTCGGTGGTCAGGGGTTGGGACAGATCGATGCCGCGAACCTCGGCGCCCAATCGTGCGTTGCAGGGGGTGATTTCCAGCTTCATTGCATCTCCATAATTGGACGTTATGTCCATTAATGAAGATTACGCTCCGAATATTCTGTGGAAAATTCGGGTTTACGCCGTTATTTCAGGTGATTGTTGAGATTGTTTTTGTAATTTCGGTCTGTTGGTCCGAAATTCAATGCGGGATTCGGCGTGGGGGAATTCGGCGCAGGACGGCTGCTTATCGCTCGTGGAAGTGGAAATCCGGCGCAGCAGCGGGGCGTGATGTGTCGGCTAGCTGCCGACGACGTTTCGGGTCAGGTCGGCGTCCTGCTGTGGCGGCAACCCGAACATCCGCTTGTACTCCCGGGTGAACTGCTGAACGCTTTCGTAGCCGACGGCAAACGCGGCGCTGCTTGCCGACATCGCTTCCGAGATCATCAGGCGCCGCGCTTCTATCAGGCGTAGCTGCTTCTGAAATTGCAGGGGTGAGAGCGAAGTCGCCAGACGAAAGCGCTTGTAAAACGACGAGAGGCTCATGCCGGCGATATCGGCCAGCCGCGCCATCGGAATGGGGTGAGTGAACTCGGCGCGAAGCGTCGCAACGGCACGGGCGATGCGTTGCGCATGACCCTCCGGCCATCCGAGCTGACGAATGACCGGGCCGTGCTTGCCGACCAGCAGCCAATAGTGGATCTCGCGCCATGCCTGGGACTGCAACACGGGCAAGGCCGCCGGACGTTCGACGAGGCGCAGCAGACGCAACGCCGCATCGGCGACCTCTTCATCGGACGGTTCGACCTGTACGTGGGCGTTCTGCGGCATCGGAGCCAGCTTCATTTCCATCGCAAGTTCTGCGATGGCGCTCAGATCGAGGTCCAGAATCAGCGAGAGGTAAGGCTCGCTCGCGCTGGCGTGTGTGATCTGACTGACGGTGGGGACGTCGGACGTAATCAGCAGCGAGTCGCCTGCGGAGAACGACAACATTTGCGTGCCCATGGCGACGCGCTTGCTGCCTTGCAGGACGAGGCAGACCACTGGCCGGGAAATCGCATAGTCGATACCGCTCGGCCGGGCGGCCCGGATGAGACTCATTCCCGGCACGGGTGGCCGGGCGACGCCGGTCGGGTCGGCATACGTCTCGGTGTATCTGCGCACCGCCGCAAGCAAGGTGTCGTTCATGTCGTCATGCCGCCGTTCAGTCACCGTTCAGCCGAGGTTCCTCTGTGGTTCGGTCGTCGTTGTTGCACCGGAGCATCGTAACGACATTCGGCAAGTCGTGGCATCGCCCCGGAGGGATCTTTGGAGAAACAGGCCAACGACGAAGCGAATCGGGCAAAGGGTATCGTCGCGTTGCGCCGCAGAATCGGTCGCTCCCTCTCAGTCAGCAAGGAGTGCGCGATGCGCAAAATTTCTCTCGTTACCGGCGGCAGTCGTGGTCTGGGTCGCAATGCCGCTTTGTCCATCGCGCGTCATGGCGGCGATGTTGTTCTCACGTATCAGTCGCGCGAAGCCGACGCGCTCGCCGTCGTCTCCGAAATCGAAGCGTTGGGCGGCAAGGCGATTGCCCTGCAACTGGACGTTGGCGATGTCTCCACGTTCGCGTCATTTGCCGAACGCCTGAAGATCGCGCTGCAACGCACCTGGGGGCGCGATACGTTCGACCATCTCGTCAACAATGCGGGTCACGGTGACGTCGCGCCACTTGCCGAAATGCATGAGTCCGCATTCGACAAACTGGTCGACGTTCACTTCAAAGGCGTGTTTTTCCTGACGCAGACGCTGTTGCCGGTGCTCGCCGACGGCGGGCGCATCGTCAATCTCTCCACGGGTTTGACACGCGTGTGCGCCGAGGGCTGGTCGGCGTACGCGGCGGTGAAGGGCGCTGTCGAGGTACTGACCGTGTACATGGCGAAGGAGTTGGGTCACCGCAAGATTGCGGTCAATGTCGTGGCGCCCGGCGCTATCGAGACGGACTTCTTCGGCGGTGCCGTGCGCGATACGCCGGAGTTCAACCGCTTCTTCGCCGGCATGACGGCGTTGGGCCGTGTGGGCGTCGCCGACGACATCGGTCCCATGATCGCCAGTCTGCTGACCGACGATAATCGCTGGGTGAATGCGCAACGTATCGAAGTGTCCGGCGGGCAGGGCATCTGAGCCTGAGCCGGGGTGAGCGGGCAGGGAATGCCCGCTGCCGTCGATGGCGAGGCGTCGCCCGTCAAGCGACGCTTACGCCTGCTGGCGTGTTGCTGCCAGCACGATCTCGCGGATGCACACGCCGGTGGGCTGAGCGTAGGCGTAATAGATGGCGTTCGCCACATCGTCCGCCGACAGCACCTTGCCGCCCATCTCGGTTTTCCAAGCTTCGTAGCCGGTCTTGATGGCTTCGTCGGTGGTGTGGCTGAGCAGGTCGGTGTCGACCGCACCCGGTGCAATCGTCACCACGCGCACGTTGTGCGGCGAGAGTTCTTCGCGCAGGTTTTCCGACAACCCGTGCACGGCAAATTTGGTGCCGACATAGGCGACATGGTTCGGGAACGTCTTGCGTCCGGCCACCGAGCTGATGTTCACGATCGTGCCGCGCTTGCGCTCGACCATGCCGTTGACGACGGCATGTACGCCGTTCAGCACGCCCTTGATGTTGACGTCGATCATGCGATCCCATTCGTTGGGGTCTTGTCGCGTGATATCGCCAAGGAGCATCACGCCGGCGTTGTTGATGAGGGCGTCGGCCGGTCCGAATTGCTTTTCTGCCTCGCGCACGGCGGCCGCCAGGGCTTCGCGGTCGGTGACGTCCACCGAGCGCGTCATCATGTTCGGCAATTCCAGCGACTGCATCTTCTCCAGCCGGCGCGCCAACAGCAACAGCGGGTGCCCGTGAGACGAAAACAGGCGTGCCGTCGTCATGCCAATGCCCGAACTGGCGCCGGTAATGATTACGAGGGGTTTTTGCGTTGCGGTCATCAGGTACCTCCAGATATTGGTGCTGCTTATCAATAAGCGTTGAATAAAATTCTAGGCACAAATGTCAGCGGCGAAAAATGGTTTATTCTTTTCGCAGGCATCGGAGAAATTTATGGATGGTCGTCAACTCAAGGCATTCATCGCTGTGTTCGAAGAACGCAACATCACGGGCGCGGCGCGTCGGCTTCATTTGAGTCAGCCAGCGCTGTCCGGAACGATCAAGAGCCTCGAAGACTTGCTCGGCACACAGCTTTTCACCCGTGAGGCGCGCGGCGTGGCGGTCACCGAAGCCGCGCGCATTCTCTATCCGCAGGCTCGCCGGATTCTGTCTCAGACCGACTCCATGACGCGACAATTCCGTCACGGAGGAAATGTTTCGGCGATCGATATCGGCGTGGAGGCGGATATCGCCGGGCGCGATGTCGCGGCATTCGTCAGTCGGGCGCGGCAGGCGGCGCCTGCTTTGTTCGTCAATCTGCTCGATGGATGCCAGGGCGATGCCCGCCTGTCTACCGAAGACGGGCGTTGCGAGGACGAGTTGTTCCTGCCGATGTTCGTCGAGCCCTACGTGCTGGCGACGCCAGCGGGCGGAGATGCCGACGGGTTGCCATGGATCGTCTGCCCGGAACACCCGACGCATCAACGCTTGCTGCCGTATTACGGCGCGGCTGCCGGCGCACCCGCTGCCACGGCGCAGACACTGGCGCTGGCGCTGGATCTCGTGTCTGCGGGGCTGGGGGCGTGCGTCGCGCCAGAATCACTGGCGCGCGCACACGCGAACGTGATCGTCTCACCCATCGACGGCTTCGAAATGTCGCGTCGCGTCGGCCTTTGCTATGCCGTTCAGGCGCTGGATAAGCCTGTGCTGGCTTCGCTGGTCGAACAACTGCGCACTGATTCGGCGGTATTCCCGTCTGCCGCTTGATAACGTGAAGGCGCGATGGCAGACCGATGAGGCAGCACTTCCCGATCCGAATCTCAACATCGGTCTTGACATGCAACCAACCAACTAGTAGATTGGTTGTCATTGTATCCATGCATTAGCGTCGGCGGTGTGCCCGGAAGTCTCGTTCCGGGCAGTCGCCCGCCCCATTGAGCCAAAGGACCATGACCATCGAGCTGTCACCCCGAGCGACTGAAATTGCCGACCACGCGAAGCAATTGCTTGCGGTGGGGGGGTATCACGGGTTCAGCTACGCAGACTTGTCCGAGCGCGTGAACATCGGAAAGGCCAGCATCCATCACCATTTCCCGAGCAAGGCGGAATTGGTGCTGACGGTCGTCAAGCGTCACCGGGAGCAAGCCCGGGACGGGTTAGCAGCGTTGGATCAGCACGTCGAAGATCCGAAGGCGAGACTGGGCGCATACACGAACTACTGGGCCGAATGCATTCGTGATGGTTCGATGCCCATGTGCATCTGCGCCATGCTCGCTGCCGAACTGCCGATGATCCCGAAGGACATTGCCGACGAGGTTCGGGGCTATTTCGACGGCCTGACGGCGTGGATCGCGTCGGTGCTTGAGGCCGGTGTGGCCAAAGGGCAGTTCACCCTTTGCGGTACTGAGCTGGTAGAGGCGCAAGCGTTCATGTCGACGGTGCACGGCGCCATGCTGACGGCCCGCGCGCTGGGCGATGCAGAGTCGTTCCGGTCGATATCGCAAGTGGCGATCAGTCGGCTGAGTGTGTCGAACTGATTTCGTCGACCTGAGTCCGTCAGACTGAGTACGACAGGTCATGCATTCAGTAAGCGCAGCAATCTCAACGTGGGCGTCCAGGCGCCCAATTTTTTAACGCTTGTAATCGATCAACTAGTTGGTTGTTTTTTGACGGTAGTTCTCGCCTCGTGTTCACCCTGCCATTACGTATGGCGATGACGTAACGGGGCCATTTCAAACGGAGTCTCCACCATGCCTCATCCCATCTCCACGTTGGGCGCGGCGCACACCGCGATCAGTCTCGTCACGTTTGCCGCCGGGTTCGTCAGCTTCGCCCGGTATCGCACCATTGAAAGTGCCAGTCGGTCTGGCCGGGTCTATCTGGTCGGCATGCTGATTTCGGTGCTGACGTCGTTTGGCCTGTCGAGTACCGGCGGCTTCAACGTTGGTCATGCATTGGGCATTCTGGCATTGCTCGCGACGCTGGGCGGACTTGTGATCCCTAAACTCAATTTCCTGGGACGTGTGCGTCCGTACCTGTCGCAGTTCGCCTTCGGATTCAGCTTCTTCCTGCTGTTGGTGCCGGGCATCAACGAGACGCTGACCCGCTTGCCCGCGAGTCATCCGCTCGCTAGTGGCCCCGAATCGCCGCTCGTGCGCGGGGCGCTGGCGACGTGGCTGGGCATTTTCGTCGTCGGGTCTATAGTGCAGTTCTTGTGGTTGCGTTCGCAGCGCAGCCGCGCTTAACCGGCGTCTGGCAGGGACCTGGTCGATCACTGACCCGGATCTGTCCTGTGTGGCGCCGCCGATGTCGGTGCCGTTGCTTCGGCCCGGCATAGCGAATCCGAAAGATCCGGAGTCATCATGAATGAACCGTCTTTGCCGACGTTATTGCAGGCAGCTTCCGAGCGCGCAACGGCCTATCTGGAAACCGTGCGCGTCCGCCCGGTAGTCCCGTCGCAAGCCGCGCTCGACCGGCTCGGCGAATTGCATCACGCATTGCCGCAACAGGGCGTCGATGCCATGGAAGTGCTGCGCCGTCTGGACGAGATTGGCTCACCGGCAACCGTGGCGACTTCCGGCGGCCGCTACTTCGGCCTCGTGATCGGTGGCGCCTTGCCGGCCACTGTGGCCGCGAACTGGATGGCGACCGCCTGGGATCAGAACGCCTGCTATCGATGGACCTCCCCGATTGCCGCGACCTTGGAAGACGTCGCCCTGCAATGGCTTCGCGATCTTTTCCGTTTACCGGGCGACGTTGCCGGAGCGTTCGTCACCGGCGCGTCGATGGCGAGTCTCACTGGGTTGGCGGCGGCGCGGCACGCACTGCTCGCTCGCATCGGCTGGAATGTCGAGGCCCAAGGCCTGTACGGTGCGCCCGAGATTCGCGTGGTGGTCGGCGATGAAGTGCATGTCACCGTGCTCAAAGCGCTGTCGATTCTCGGCCTTGGCAGCGAGCGGGTCATACGTGTTCCGACCGATGCACGGGGGCGGCTGAGGGCGGAGTGCCTGCCCGATCTCGACGCGCGCACCCTTGTCTGCCTTCAGGCGGGCAACGTGAATACCGGTGACTTCGACCCGGCCGAGGCGGTGTGCCGCCGGGCAAAGGCCGCGGGGGCGTGGGTGCATGTCGACGGTGCGTTCGGTCTCTGGGCGCTCGCCAACCGCGATTTCGATGCATTGACCCAAGGTTTCACCCTGGCCGATTCCTGGGCGACGGACGGTCACAAGTGGCTCAACGTCCCTTACGACAGCGGGATCGTGCTGGTCAGAAACGCGGTCCACTTGCGTGCTGCGATGTCGGTGAACGCCGCCTATCTGTCAGAAGGTGAGGCAGGCGAGCGCGAGCCGTCGCATTACACGCCGGAGTCGTCGCGCCGCGCGCGCGGTGTTGAAGTCTGGGCGGCGTTACTGCATCTCGGGCGCGACGGCGTCTCGGATCTCGTCGCACGGTTTTGCCGTCTGGCGAAGCGGTTCGCCGACGGTTTGTCCCGTCACGGTTACGAAGTCCTGAATGACGTCGTGCTCAATCAGGTACTCGTCTCGTTCGGCTCGCCGGAGACGACGCGCGCCATCATCGATGCGCTTCAGGCCGATGGCGTCTGCTGGTGCGGAGGAACGGTGTGGCAAGGCCGCCCGGCCATGCGCATCAGCGTCGCCAATTGGGCGACGACCGAAGCGGATGTCGAGCAGAGCATCGAGGCGATGTTGCGCGCGGCAACGCGTGTCAGCGCAATGGGGAAGGCACCGACGTGAGGGCAAACGCCACCGCCGCCTGCGCATGCAGGGCGGTGGTGTCGAGCAGAACCAATGCATTGTCCTCCGGCTTCACCAGCAACGAGATTTCCGTGCAGCCGAGGATGATGGCCTGCGCGCCGCGCGAGGCCAGTCGCGCCATGATGTCCTGATACGCCGCAAGCGAAGTGTCTTTGACGATGCCCACGCAAAGCTCGTCATAGATGATGCGATGGACGATCTCGCGATCCGGCGCATCAGGAGTCAGCACGTCGAGACCGAATTTCTGCGTCAACCGCGACTTGATGAAGTCCTGCTCCATCGTGAACGCGGTCCCGAGCAGGCCCACGCATGTTATGCCGCGCTCCTGTGCGGCCTCGCCCGCCGGATCGGCAACGTGCAGCAAAGGGATGGAAACCGCGTCTTCGATCATGTCGGCGAGCTTGTGCATCGTGTTCGTGCATAGCACGACACATTCCGCGCCACCCGCTTCAAGGCGCTTTGCCGCCTGTTGCAACAGCGCCCCTGCATCGGCCCAGCGCCCCTCGTGCTGCGCGCGCTCGATGGGACCGAAGTCGACGCTGAACATCAGCATCTCCGCGGAGCGCAAGGGCCCTAGCCGGGCCTGAACCGTTTCGTTGATGATGCGGTAGTACTCGGCGCTGGACTGCCAGCTCATGCCGCCGATAAGGCCGATGGTGCGCATGAAAACTCCTTGTGCGAAGTGTTTGGGCGGGAGAGGAACGGACACACAATGTGCCTCTGCACGTGAGCAACGTCTATCACGAAATTTCCGCCGGTGAACCGATGACGACACAGATCGCACTGGCGCATGATCACCACGAACGACATGCCGCTCGCCGCTGTCGCCGCCGTCACCGTCGAATGCGGGTTTTCGCATCAATCGCACATAGGACGAATGTTCCGCGCCTCGCTTGGCCTCACGCCACAGCAATACCGGCATCGTGACGGACAAGGCTGACGCCAGTCATCACTTGCTGCCGGGTTATCGACGCACCAGCGCCACGACATAGACGCAAGGCTGCTTGCCGGGATTGCGGAACGTGCAGGGCGCGGGCGGCCCGAGTTGCAGGCAATCGCCCTCCTTGAGTTCATACGTCAACTCACCTTCTTCGAAGGTCAGCGTGCCCTGACGCACCCAGATCTGCTGATGCTGGAACGTGAATGCCGACGACGGATACGACACGTTGACGCCCGGCGGCAGCGTGACCTCCAGCAGTTCCAGCATGCCACCATTGCGCGGCGATACCGCTCGGCGCAGATAACCGGTCTCCGGGTCCTGCCAGACGAGTTGCTCGTCGGCGCGGCTCAGCCGCTCTCCCGACTGTTCAGCGAGCGAGAGCAGCATCGACAGTTGCAGGCCGAATGCGCCGGACAGACGTCCCAGCAACGCGGCGGTCGGCGACGCGGCACCGCGCTCGATCTTGCTGATCATCGCCTTCGACACGCCGGAGCGCTCGGCGAGATCGCCCAGCGACCAGCCGCGAGACTCGCGTTCGATGCGGATGCGATGCGAAATCGCCGGCGTCGGATCGACCATCGGGGGCGTCATGCTGTGTTTCCAAGGGTTTCGGGTTGCGAAATTATACAAGCCACGCGTGTGCCTACCGGCGTCTCCCTGCGCGGCCCCGCCCCCACTCCCGCCCGGCCTCCGCCTCACATCTCCCCTCGAATTACGCGTTAACCCCCATCTGAAACATTTTTGATCGTAGTCAATCGTCTACTATAGTAAACAGAAACGACGATTCGACAGCAGTCGATTCCGCCTTCAAATCTGTGCAGACAAGGAGTCAACATGCCCCGTGAAATTCGACTGAACGCTTTCGAGATGAACTGCGTGGGTCATATTCAGCAAGGTCTCTGGACGCATCCCCGCGATCAATCCACGCGCTACGGCGAGCTTCGCTACTGGGTCGATTACGCGAAGAAGCTGGAGAAGGGGCTTTTCGACGGCATGTTCTTCGCGGACGTGGTCGGTGTGTACGACGTCTATGGCGGCAATGCCGACGCCGCGCTGCGCAACGCCGTGCAGGTGCCGGTCAACGATCCGCTGATGCTGATCCCGGCGATGGCCGCCGCCACGGAGCATCTCGGTTTCGGCGTCACGGCGAACCTCACTTACGAGCAACCGTTTCTGTTCGCACGTCGCATGTCCACGCTCGATCACCTCACCGGCGGGCGCATCGGCTGGAACATCGTCACCGGTTATCTCGACAGCGCCGCGCGCGCCATCGGCATCGACGGCCAGATCGCGCACGACGATCGCTACGACCTTGCCGACGAATACATGTCGCTCGTCTACAAGCTGTGGGAAGGCAGTTGGGACGACGACGCGGTGGTCGCCGACCGTGCGGGCGGCGTGTACGCCGATCCGTCGAAGGTGCGCGTGATTCATCACCATGGCAAGCAATACAAGGTCGACGCCATGCATCTGAGCGCGCCGTCGCCGCAACGCACACCGGTGCTCTATCAGGCAGGTTCGTCGCCGCGCGGTTGCCAGTTCGCCGCCACGCATGCCGAGTGTGTCTTCGTGAACGGCCAGAAGATGGACGGCGTGAAGGAGATCGTCGACGCCATCCGCGCGCAGGCCGTCGAGCATGGGCGCAGCGGCAACGACGTCAAGGTCTTCATGGGCGCCACGCCCATCGTGGGTCGTACCGATGCCGAGGCGAAGGAGAAATTCGAAGAGTACCGTCGTTATGTCAGCTCGGAAGGTGCGCTGGCTCACGCCGCTGCGTCGCTCGGCATCGACTTCGCGAAGTACGACATCGACGAGCCGATCGACACGGGCAAGAGTCAGGCCATCGTGTCGAACGTGACGGCCATGACCCGCGCCACCGGTCCGCAGTGGACGCGTCGCAAACTGCTCGAACAGATGGTGCTGGGCAGCCGCCAGACGCCGTGGGTCGGCTCCGCGCACGCTATCGCCGATCAGATGATGACGTGGAGCGAAGCCACGGGCATCGACGGCTTCAACCTGTCGCGCACGGTGGTGCCGGAATGCTTCGACGACGTGATCGATCTCGTGGTGCCGCTGTTGCAGGAGCGCGGCGCGTACAAGACGTCGTACGGCGAGGGCACGTACCGCAAGAAGCTCTTCGGCCACGACCGTCTGCCGCACACGCACAACGCTGCGCAATACCGTTCGGGCGCGAAGTAAGCCCGACGTGAATCTCAGCAATCGCAACCGTCACGTATCGAACGAGGTGAAGGACATGGACAAGAGTACGGTGGACAAATCGATCTTTCGTGAAGCGATGGCGGGTCTCGGCGCCGCCGTCAACGTCATCACCACCGATGGCCCCGGCGGTCTGGCGGGATGCACGGCGTCTGCCGTGTGCGCCGTGACCGATGATCCGCCCACGTTGCTCGTGTGCATCAATCGGGCGAGCCGCAACAACGCCGTGATGCGTGAGAACGCCCGCCTGTGCGTGAACGTGCTCAGCGCCGATCAGCGCGACATCGCCATGCAGTTCGCGACGAAGGATCTCTCCATCGAGACGCGCTTTGCCAGCGGCGATTGGGACACGATGCATACCGGTGCGCCGGCGCTGCGCGGTGCGGTCAGCGTACTCGATTGCGAAGTGTCGTCGATCACGGAAGTCGGCACGCACACGGTCTTCTTCTGCGAAGTGAAGGCGGCTCGCTCGGCGGGTGCGCTCGATGGCCTGATTTACTTCGCCCGCGGGTTTCACCGCGTGGGCATGGTTGCACAGTCGGCAACGGCCTGAGGACGGACGCTTCATGGAATCTCTGAGCACCGCTCGCCACCCTCGCGCGCCGCGCGGCAAGGGCGCATCGCTGGCGATCGTACTGCTGGCGCAGGTGGCGGCGATGGGCGTCTGGTTTTCGTCGACGGCGGCCGTCGCCCTCATCAAGCGCACGCAGGCGATTGCGTCGGGCGATGAGGCGATGCTCACCGGTGCCGTGCAGCTCGGGTTCGTGATCGGCACAGTCGTGTCGGCCACGCTCGCGCTGCCGGATCGCTACGACCTGCGCAGAATCTTCGCGGCGTCGGCGTTGATGGCGGCGCTCACGACAGGCGCGCTGGCTGTGCTGCCGCCGACCGGCCCGCTGGCGATCGCCCTGCGCCTGCTCACCGGCATGTGCATGGCGGGCGTCTATCCGGTCGGCATCCGGCTCGTGACGACCTGGGCGAAAGCGGACCTAGGGCTGCTGATCGGCTTGCTCGTGGCGGCGCTCACGCTCGGTTCCGCAAGCCCGCATCTGATCGGCGGATGGCAGAGCCTCGACTGGCGCTGGGTGTATCTCGTTGCGGCGATGCTGGCGCTGGCGGCCGGTGTCGCGATCGGTTTCGCGAGTATCGGCCCGAACATCAAGCGAGCGGCACGGGTCGACTTCTCCAAAGTCACGCAAGCGTGGCGCGACCCGGCCGTGCGCCTCGCGAATCTCGGCTATCTCGGCCACATGTGGGAGCTGTATGCCATGTGGGCGTGGCTCGGCCTGTTCCTGCAATACACGCTGAGCTTGCATGGCGTGGCGGATTTTCACGAGAAGGCCGAAGTGCTGACCTTCGCGGTAATCGCGTTCGGCGCGCTCGGCGCGTGGACCGGGGGACTGCTCGCCGACCGTGTCGGCAGAACGCTCGTGACCATCGGCGCGATGGCGACGAGCGCGACGTGCGCCGCCGTCATCGGCTGGTTGCCCGGCGCCCCGATCGCCGTGGTCATGGCCGTGGCGTTCGTGTGGGGGTTCTCGGTGATCGCGGATTCGGCGCAGTTCTCGGCGGCTGTCGCGGAGTTGGCGGACCCCACGTCGGTCGGCACGTTGCTCACCGCCCAGACCTGCGCCGGGTTCCTGCTCACGCTGGCCAGCATCCGGCTGGTACCGGTTGTGGTCGCGCATCTCGGTTGGGCAGGTGGCATGGGCATGCTGGCCATTGGCCCTGCGCTCGGTTGCGTTGCCATGTGGCGGCTGCGTCGGCACCCGGCATCGCGCCGGATGGCCGGCGGCAAGCGGTAGCGCATGCCTGCGCGTTGGATCGCGTTCGTTCTCTACTTCCCGTTTATTTGAGACGTTGACATGTATTCCTATCCTGACATCAAGATGCTGATCGGCGGTCAGTGGCGCAGTGCGCCGGGCCAGCCGGTGACGAACCCCTCGGAGGGCACGACGATCGGCATGGTGCCCACGGCAACGCTGACCGATCTCGACGCCGCACTGTCGGCCGCCGAGCAAGGGTTTCGTGTGTGGCGGCGCACGTCGCCCGCGCAGCGAACCGAGATCATGCTGCGCGCTATCGCCTTGCTCAAGGAGCGGGTGGAGAGCATCGCTTTCGCCATCTCGCTGGAGCAGGGCAAGACACTGGCGCAGGCCCGTGCCGAAGTGCTACGTGGCTGCGACCTGATGACATGGGACGCCAATGAAGGCAAGCGCCTTTACGGACGTGTGATTCCCGCCGAGCCGGGCATGCGTCATACGGTCGTGCGTGAGCCCGTGGGCGTGATCGCTGCCTTTACGCCGTGGAACTTCCCGATGAGCTCGCCCGCCCGCAAGGTCGGCGGGGCGCTCGCGGCCGGCTGCTCGATCATTCTCAAGGCCGCCGAAGAGACGCCTGCCGGTGCGGTGCTCATGGCGCAGGCGTTTCAGGATGCCGGTCTGCCGGACGGGGTGTTCAACCTCGTGTTCGGCGACCCGGCGATGATCTCGTCCCATCTGATCGCCAGCCCGGTCGTGCGTGGCATCACGTTCACCGGTTCGACCCCGGTCGGCAAGCATCTCGCGGGGCTGGCGGCCAAACACATGAAGCCGGCCATTCTGGAGTTGGGTGGTCACGCGCCGGTCATCGTGTGCGACGACGCCGACCCTGAGACGGCCGCGCTCGCCTGCGTCAAAGGCAAGCTCAACAACGCGGGGCAGGTCTGCGTCGCGCCCACGCGCTTCTTCGTGCACGACAAGGTCTACGACGCCTTCGTGGAGGCCTTCGCCCGCCACGGCGGCGCGATTCGCGCGGGGCATGCGCTGGAGTCGTCGAGCGATATCGGGCCGGTCGTGAACCAGCGTCGTCTGGCGGCGCTGCATTCGCTGGTCGACGACGCGCTCGCCCGTGGCGCGCGCACGATCTGCGGCGGCGAACGCACCGACGGGCCGGGATATGTCTTCCCGTTCACCGCACTGGCGGACGTGCCGATGGATGCCCGCGCCATGCTCGAAGAACCGTTCGGTCCGCTCTCGCTCATCGTGCGGGTCGACAGTCTGGACGACGCCATCGCACGTGCCAACAGCGTGCCGTATGGTCTTGCGGGCTATGCCTTCACGCGCTCGGCGGCCAATGCGTACCGGTTGGGCGACGAACTCGAAGTCGGCAACCTCGCCATCAATCATCTGGTCTCGGCAGTCTCGGAAACCCCGTTCGGCGGCGTGAAAGACAGCGGCTACGGCCGGGAAGGTGGTACCGAGGGACTCGAGTGCTACACGCACGTCAAGAGCATCTCTCACCTGATGGATCCGGCGTAACCCGACGACGGATCCGGCGCGGGGAATCGTACGGGACACGCTTCACCGCATTCGTGACGAGCCGAACGGCGATCGCTTTGCGCGATCGGCCGCTCGGCCCGACAAGCAAACGGGAACAACCTGGAGATGTTCATGCGGTCCATATATCTTTTAGCACTCCTACCTGTATTGGCGGTTCTGGTAGGTCCGTTCTTTGTCAATCGCGTCACGCCGTACGTGCTCGGCATGCCCTTTCTGCTGGCATGGCTGGCCGGGGCGCTGGTGCTCACGTCCATCGTGATGGCCATCATTTTCTATGCCGATCAGGCGCGGCTCGCATCGGCCGATCACGGTGGCGAAGGAGCCTGAGCATGAATAGCGCATTGATCTTCATCTTTCTGGCCGTAGCGCTGGCGCTGTTCCTCGGCATTCGCGCGCGTCGTGGCAAGGACATGAGTCTGGAGCAGTGGGCGGTTGGCGGTCGCGGTTTCGGTGCGGCCATCGTCTTTCTGCTCATGGCGGGCGAAATCTATACGACGTTCGTGTTTCTTGGCGGCAGCGGTTACGCGTACGGACACGGGGCGGGCGCGTATTACCTGCTCGGGTACGGCAGCCTGCCGTTCATCCTGTCGTACTTCCTTCTGCCGCCGATCTGGCGCTACGCCAAGGAGCGCGGTCTGATCTCGCAGCCGGACTTCTTCGCCGCGAAGTACAACAGCCCGGTGCTGGGCGTGCTCGTCGCCATCGTCGGGTTTGCCGCGCTCGTGCCGTATCTCGTGCTGCAACTCAAAGGGCTGGGCATCATTGTCAGCGTGTCGTCCTACTCGGCGATTTCGTCGAACCAGGGCGTGCTGATCGGGGCCATCGTGGTGGCGGTGTACGTGGCGTTGTCCGGCGTGCACGGCTCGGCCTGGACGTCTGTCGTGAAGGATGCCCTGGTCATGTTCGTCGCCGTCTTCCTCGGTCTCTATCTGCCGTATCACTACTACGGTGGCGTGGGCGAGATGTTCGCGGCTATCGAGAAGGCCAAGCCGGGTTTTCTGGCGCTGCGCGACGTGGGGGAAAGCCCGGTCTGGATGGTTTCCACGGTGATTCTGTCGACGCTGGGCTTCTATATGTGGCCGCACATGTTCATGGCCACGTACACGGCCAAGCGCGAAGAGGTGCTGCGTCGTAATGCCTTCGTGCTGCCGATCTACCAGTTGATGCTGCTGTTCATTCTGTTCGTGGGTTTCTCGGCGGTGCTCGCCGTGCCGGGGCTGACGGGCGGCGACATCGATCTGGCGCTGTTCAAGGTGTCGCTCAAGACATTCGATCCGTGGTTCGTCGGCGTGATCGGCGCGGCCGGGATTCTCACGGCGCTGGTGCCCGGTTCGATGATTCTGATGACGTCGGCCACGCTGCTGGCGAACAACGTGTACCGCCCGATGCGCCCGCAATCGAGCGATGCTCACGTGGCCCGTGTGGCGAAGTGGCTCGCCCCGGCGATCATGGCGCTCGCGGTGCTGTTCACGCTGGGCGGCGGGCAGACCATCGTGGCGCTGCTGCTGATGGCGTATGCCCTCGTCACACAGTTGTTCCCGGTGCTGCTGGCCAGCCTGATCGGCAAGAACCTCGTGACGCGCCCGGCGGCGTTCGCCAGCATCATCGTCGGCGAAGCGACGGTGGCGTGGGATCTGCTCACGAAGAAGTCGGTGGCCGCGCTGTTCCCGTTCCTGCCGGATGCGCTCAAGGATCTCAACGTGGGCATCGTCGCACTGGCATTCAACGTGGTGACGCTGGTGGTCGTAACGCTGCTCACCCGCCGCACGGCGGGGGCGGCACAGTTGTCGGCCGACGCTTCGTGATGCGTCGCCAATGAAATGAGGAAGTGAGCGAGCCGCCTGCGCCAGTGGCGCATGACGGGCAGGCCTGAGCGGCCTGACGGGCCAGGCGCTGGCGGCTCGCGAAAGACAAGTTATGACGAATTCTCTCGATATTCACCGCATTGCCTTTGTGCAGGCCGGCTGGCACGCCGATCTGCTGGACGGCGCCCGCGACGCGTTCCAGTCACGCATGGCCGAACTGGGCGTGCCCGCCGAATGCATCCGCCATTTCGATGTGCCGGGTGCGTTCGAAATTCCGCTGTTCGCCCGACGCCTCGCGCAAAGCGGACAGTACGACGCGATCGTCGGTGCAGCGCTGGTCGTCAATGGCGGCATCTATCGTCACGAGTTCGTGGCACAAGCCGTGGTCGACGGACTGATGCGCGTGCAACTCGACACCGATGTGCCCGTTTTCTCGATGTCGCTCACGCCGCATCATTTTCACTCGCACGACGAGCATTACGCATTCTTCGACGAGCACCTGCGTCACAAGGGCCGCGAAGTCGCTGACGCCTGCGTCAGCATGCTGCTTGCGCTCGCGAACCTTGCGGCAGGGTCGACCGAGCCGACCTCGGCGCCGTGCCTCACATGACCCGGTGTTGCGACGGCGAAAGCTGCCGGGATAGCGACAGGCTGATGGGCGTTTTGCCCGACTACGTATCACTACGTAGATAAGAATCGGAATAAGTCAATATTTTTCTTCGCAAAAAATTCAACGAGGCTGAATACGTATTTCAGTGATCTGTGCGCGTCACGCTTGTTTATGGTGCGTATTCAGTGCTTGATATTTCAAGGTAAGTCCCGAGGAAATCGAAGAAAATCGTGGTCCATTTCAACCATTGAAACCGTCGTCGACAATGCGGCGCGGCGCATTGGTTTCGATACACGCAACATCGCTTCGCATTCGTGAAACCCCATGATTTATGGGGCTTTCCGGCGCACCGGCAAATCCACCATCGTTCGGCTAGAGTGTATTTAGGCGTCGCTAATGTGCGCCTTCGTCGAATTAAAACAAGAGGAGATCTGCTGAGATGCGGTTACTGTTATTGTTGCCGTTCATCGGTTTGTTGTGGGTGCCGTTCTACAACCGTGAATTGCCGTCCCTTTGGGGCTTTCCCTTCTTTTACTGGTACCAGTTCGCCTGGGTGCCGCTGACCTCGCTACTGATTTGGATCGTATTCCGCGATGGTCTGAAGAAAGGGGAAGAGTAAATGGACGCCGGTATCAACTGGACCGCGCTCGCGGTCTTCGTATTTTTCTTCATCCTCGTGACCGTCATGGGTTTCTGGGCGTCGCGCTGGATGGCCGGGCCGTCGAACAAAGGCGCCCATCTGGACGAGTGGGGTCTGGGCGGACGTAACTTCGGTGCATGGATCACGTGGTTCCTGGTCGGCGGCGACTTCTACACCGCCTATACCGTGATCGCAGTGCCGGCACTGGTCTACGCGGTCGGCGCTTACGGCTTCTTCGCGTTGCCGTACACCATTCTTGTCTATCCGATTGTCTTCCTGATCATGCCGAAGCTGTGGCATGCGGCGCACAAGGCCGGTCACGTGACGGCTGCCGACGTTGTCTTCGGCCGTTACCAGTCGCGTCCGCTGGAGTTCGCGATTGCGCTCACCGGTGTCGTCGCGACGATGCCTTACATCGCGCTGCAACTGATCGGGATGGAAGTCGTGATCAAGGCGCTGGGGCTGACGGGCGAATTGCCGCTGCTCGCCGCGTTCGTGATTCTCGCGCTGTACACGTACTCGGCAGGTCTGCGGGCACCGGCGCTGATCGCGTTCGTCAAGGATCTGATGATCTACATCGTGGTGCTGGTCGCCGTGATCGTGGTGCCGGCAAAGCTGGGCGGTTACGGTGCGGTGTTCGATTCGGCGCGCGACGTCTTCGCGAACAAGGGCGGTGCAACGGGCCTGACGCTCAAGCCGACGCAGTTCCTGCCGTTCGCCACGCTGGCGCTCGGTTCGGCGCTCGCGGCGTTCATGTATCCGCACACGCTCACCGGCATCTTCGCCGCGAAGGACGCCAACACGATTCGCAAGAACGCCGTGTTCCTGCCGGCCTACACCGTGCTGCTCGGCCTGATCGCGCTGCTGGGCTTCATGGCCTACGCTGCCGGTGTGAAGGTGCCGACCAACAACGACGTCGTCCCGGCGCTGTTCAACGGTCTGTTCCCGAGCTGGTTCGCAGGCTTCGCGTTTGCGGCAATCGCGATCGGTGCGCTGGTGCCGGCAGCGGTGATGTCCATCGGTGCGTCGAACCTCTTCACGCGCAACTTCTGGAAGCCTTACGTCAACCCGAATATTTCGAACGAGGGTGAGGCGAAGGTCGCCAAGATCGTGTCGCTGGTGGTGAAGCTGGGCGCACTGGTGTTCATCCTGTTCCTGCCGACGCAGTTCGCGCTGGACCTGCAACTGCTCGGCGGCGTGTGGATTCTTCAGACGTTCCCGGCACTGGTGTTCGGTCTGTTCGTGGGCTGGTTCGGCGCACGCGCACTGCTGACGGGCTGGGCCTTCGGTATCGTGTGCGGCAGCTGGCTGGCGTTTGCGGACGGCATCAAGCCGGTGCATACGTTCACGCTCGGCGGTGACAAGTACTCGATGTACACGGGCCTGATCGCGCTGGCGGTGAACATCGTCGTCGCCGTGGTCGCCAACGTGGTACTCGGCAAGGGCTCGCGTCCGGCGCTGCGCAATGCGTGACATGCTTGAAATGTCTGAGACGCTGGTTGACTGAGCGTCTCAAGGTCGCGTGAGGTTTCACGCGGCTTTCGGTGCCACACGTGGGTCATCCCCGCGTGTGGCATCCGCACCGGCCTTCGTCTCCGGCCTTCATCCCCGGCTTTCATCCCCATCAGGCTTCCTGTCCCGCTCGCCACTCGCGCACCCATGCCGCGAGATCGGTGACCGCAATCCCCGCCTTCGCGTTGAACGTCTGCGCCACTGGCCATGCCACGCCATCCTTGCGTGCAAACGACAGCCGATACTTGCGCATCGTGTCGTCCGGATGCGCGGCGAGATCGGCCCTGAGTTGCGCGATATCGCAACATGACAGCGTGAACGGTCTGCCGAGTTCCTGCGTCAGCGTACTCGCCAGTTCGCGATACGTGAACGTGTCGCTGGCCACGTGTACGACCCGATCGTCGAAATCCGGCCGAGAGGCCGCAATGAGCGCGGTCAGGCGGCCGATGTCCTGCGGCGTCGTGACCGTCAGAGAGAAGTCGGGATCGCCCAGCGCATGCACCACCCCCGCATCGAGGTCGACGAGGCCGAATGCCGGCAGCAGCACGAAGCTCGTGAACATCCCTGTCGACACGATGGTCCAGCGGACTTTGTCCTGAGCGCGTAGCATGTCGCGCACGTCGAGCTGTTCGTCCCAGACGTCCTGACCACTGCCCCGGCCAACGACGTCGTAATCCACGCCGAATTGCCAGGGAATGTAGTGCGCGACGCCGGCTTTGAGGACAGCGCCCGTGATCTTGCGCTGCGTGCCCGGGCCACCGACGAAGCCCGTGCAGCAGATGATCTGCGTGTAGCGGCGGAAGATGTCGGCGAGCGCCGTTTCGTCTGCCGTCACGAGATCGGCTTCGACGACATCGATTCGCCACGTGCGCAGCGCAGAATGGAGGCGCGTGCGACGATCCGACGACGTTTCCGACTCGGGACGCAGTAAAACGGCAACGGATGCGACGCGTCCCGCATCGCGCTGCGCGGCCATTTCACGCAGCATGCATTCGCCGAGTTCTCCGGCACCGAGGACGAGAACGTGATTGTCGTGGGGGATTCGATAAGTCATTTGCAACTCCGGTCAAGTTGCGAATAATAGTGACGTTACGAATCCTTGGTAAGAAGGCACACGCGTGATACTGCCACCGGACACCCCCTCGCTCGACGCCCTCTTGCAGCAGTCGCAGGAGGCGTGCGATGCCCTCAGCGCCGACGACGACGGCCTCAAGCGCGAGATCCTGACCCACGCGGGCAACCGCTGGTCGCTCGGTGTCGTGCATGCGCTGGGCGTGGCCGGCACGCTGCGGCATGCGGAGATCGCGCGCCGGCTCGACGGCGTGACGCAGCGCATGCTCACACGCACGTTGCGCCAACTGGAACGAGACGGTCTGATTTCGCGACACGACTACCGCGAAGTGCCCCCGCGTGTGGAGTATCAGTTGACGCCGCTCGGGCGCGGATTGCTCGCCGGCATGGTGCCGCTGTGGCGATGGGTGATCGACAACGCACAAGGGTTTCGCGAGGCGAGACAACAGTACGACAAGCAGTAACTCTTCCGATTTCAAGGACATTCGATGCGCAATCTCGACCAACATACGATCACGCAGGAAGTGATCGCCCGACTCGCCGACACGCCGGACCCGCGGCTCAAGGAGGTCTTCGGCAGTCTCGTGCGCCATCTGCACGACTTCGCCCGTGAAGTGAGTCTGACGGAAGACGAATGGGCCAAGGGCATCGCTTTCCTGACCGCGACGGGTCAGAAGTGCGACGACAAGCGACAGGAGTTCATTTTGTTGAGCGACGTGCTGGGGCTATCGATGCTGACCGTCGCGATGAACAACGCCAAGCCGCCGCAATGCACGGAAGCTACGGTTTTCGGGCCGTTCTTCGTCGACGACGCGCCGCACTACGATAACGGCGCGGACGTGGCGAATGGCGCAGCGGGCGAGCCTTGCGAGGTGAGCGGCGCCGTGCTCGATCCGTCGGGGCGCCCGATTGCAGGCGCGAAGATCGATGTCTGGCAGGCAGACGCGCAAGGGCTGTACGACGTGCAGCGCGACGAACTCGACGCCGCACAGGGACGTGGCGTGCTGCATGCCGACAGCGAGGGGCGTTACCACTTTCACAGCGTGCTGGCCGAGGCGTACCCGATCCCGACCGACGGCCCTGTCGGCGAGTTTCTGGCAGCGACGGCGCGACATCCGTGGCGTCCCGCGCATCTGCACTTCCGCATCGAAGCGCCGGGCTATGAGACGCTCGTCACGCACGTGTTCCGAGAAGACGATCAATGGCTCGATTCGGATGCCGTCTTCGGCGTGCGGCAGTCGCTCATCGCGTCGTGGGTGCGGCGTGATGACGGCAGCTATTCACTGCACTACGACTTCGTTCTGAATCCTGCGACGGCTTCGAAAACCACGCTCAAGACTTCGACGGAAACTACGCCGCGGCACTGAGCGATTCGGCAGACGTCTGAAAGCGTTCCAGCGTCTGCCACATCAGCACAGGATTCGAGTACATCGGGAAGTGACCGCAGGCGGGGATTTCCGCCAATGCGACGCCCTTGCGCTCGATGTCGGCGAGATACGAGAGCGACGCGTTCTGGCTGCCGTACATGAACATCGTCGGGCACGGCAGCGCCAGGAACTTGTCCATCAGCTCGCCATGATCGGAGAGGTCGACCATCGAGCGGAAGATGCCGCCGACGGCTTCCGCACGGACCTTGTGCCGCAAGCTCGCCGCATACAGCGCGCTGGCGTACGCCGGGGCACGGTGGGCGCGCTCGATGAATGCGTCGAAAAAGCGCTCGGGCTCGTCGTCGGGATAGTCCACGATCTGTCGACTCAGAAAGCAGTCCTCCGGCGCGATATTGCCTTCGATGTTCGCGAAACTCAGCACCCGTTCCGGCATGGCGTGCGCGAGCATCAGCGACGTCAGTCCGCCCATCGAGTGACCGACCAGATGAAAGCGCTCGAATCCCACGTGTTCGAGCATCGCCACGGCGGTCTCGACCAGAAACGGGATGGAGAGCCGCGAAAGGTCCGCGCAGTTGGTGCGCCCGCAACCGGGCGCGTCGTAAGCGAGGAACGGCCTTGCATCGAAACCGCGATGCAAGGCGATGTCCGCGTAATCCTCCTTCGTCGAGCCGAAGCCGTGCAGCATCACGACCGGCGGGCGCGTGCCTTGCCGGTGGATGGCTGACACGTTGACCGGCACGCCGTCGATGCGTAGCGCGACGGTGGACGTCTCGAAGGCGTTGGACGTCGCCACGTCATGCGTGTTCTGCGTCATGGCGGCTCCTATTTCGAGAGCGTCTGGCAAAAGTGCTGGATGGCGTTGCAGGCGCGGCCCAGCGAGGCGTCGTCCAGTGCGTAGGCGATGCGCAGGTAAGGCCCCAGCCCGAAGGCGCTGCCGTGCACCGTGGCGACACCGGCTTCGTCGAGCAGCGCACCCACGACGTCTTCGTCCGTGGCAAGCTCGGTGCCCGTCGGCGTGACGCAGCCGATCAGCGCTTCGCACGACGCGAACACATAGAACGCCCCTTGCGGTACTTCACAGTGCAGACCCCACGCGTTGTTGATTTCGCGTACGACATCGTCGCGTCGCCGCTGGAACACGCGACGTGACTGGCCGATGAAGTCCTGCGGTCCAGTGAGCGCGGCCAGCGCCGCGTATTGCGAAATCGTACTCGCGCCTGACGTCTGTTGCCCCTGAAGCTTCTCCATCGCCTCGATCAGCCAGTCGGGCCCCGCACCGAAACCGATGCGCCACCCCGTCATCGCGTACGCCTTGGACACGCCGTTCATCGTCAGGGTGCGATCGCGCAGGCGCGGTTCGACCTGCGCCATCGTGCTGAACGCGATGCCGTCGAAGATCAGGTGTTCGTAGATATCGTCCGAGAGGATGAGGACCTGCGGATGCGCGAGCAACACCTCGGCGAGCGCCTGCAATTCGGCACGGCTGTACACCGCACCGGTCGGGTTCGACGGCGAATTCAGGATCAGCCAGCGGGTCCGGGGCGTGATGGCGGCTTGCAGGGCATCCGGCGTCAGCTTGAAGCCTTTGTCCGCGCCACAGGCCACGGTGACGGCCGTCGCACCGCACAGTTGCACGATCTCCGGGTAGCTGACCCAATAGGGCGCCGGCACGATGACCTCGTCGCCCTCGTTGAGCGTGGCTGCGAGCGCGTTGAAGATCACCTGCTTGCCGCCTGTGCCGACGATGGTGTGGCGCCAGTCGACATCCAGCCCGTTCTCGCGCTGGAACTTGGCCGCGATGGCCTCGCGCAACGCCCGCAGGCCAATGACCTGCGAATAGCGCGTCTGGCCGCCACGGATCGCGGCAATACCCGCCTCACGAACGTGCTCAGGGGTGTCGAAGTCCGGCTCCCCGGCGCTGAGCGAGATGATGCTGGCGCCCGCCGCCCGGGCGGCGGCGACGCGGTCCATGACCTTGTACGTCGCCGAAGGACGGGCGGCGGCCAGATGGCGATTGAGCGTGTGCGGTTGCTGGCTCACCCGGCAGTCCTCCATTGCGCCAGACCGAGCAGATCGACGGTCGTCTCGCCCTCACGCAGGCGGTCCATGACGCGCGCCTCCTTGTCGAAGCGGGCTTGCCCGCGTGCGAGCGTGTCATTCACTTGCGATGCGGGGATGATCAGCACGCCGTCGTCGTCGGCCACGACGAGATCGCCGCTCGCCACCGGTGCGCCGGCAAACTGAATCGGCGCCCCGATGGACGGCACGCTCGCCTTGATCGTGCCGCGCATGGAAATGCCGCGCGTGAAGACGGGAAAGCGATGCGCGGTGAGTGCCGCGATATCGCGCACGCCGCCGTCGATCACCAGACCGGCCACGCCGGCGGCAATGGCCGCCACCGTCAGCACTTCGCCCCAGTAGCCGGCCACGAAGCCGCCGGTCGATACCACGAGCACACTGCCGCGCGGCACCTTCTCCATGGCAAGGTGGATGGCGAGGTTGTCGCCGGGCGAGCATTCCAGCGGGAAGGCCGGGCCCGCCACCGACGCACCGGGCCAGACGGTGCGGATCTGCACATCAACGGCGCTCGTCGACAGCCCTGAGGCTTCGAACAGGGTCGACGTGCCGAGCTTGCGGGCCTGTTCGAGTTGCGAGGCGTCGTAAGTCGTGGTGCTCATCATGCTTTCCTTTGCAGCGTGTGATAGCTAAACGCGGTGCGGGCTTCGCCCAGCGTTGCGCCGCCGGCAATGCGTTCGCGAATGGCGCCTTCGATGACTTCGATGTCGTGCGCGATCTTCGCCACTTCGCGGGCGCGGGCACGCGGCACGATGACGACGCCGTTGGCATCGGCGATCACGATGTCGCGCGACGCGACACGCACCGTGCCGACGGACACCGTCGAGTTGACGGACTCGACTTGCACGCGATCCTTGCCGGTGCGCATGAAGCGTCCGGCCGTGAACATCGGGTAGTTGTCGCCGAGCGCCTTGCTGACGTCGCGGCAAACGCCGTCGATGACCGTGGCGGCGATGCCGCGCAGGCCGGCGTACTGGGTCATGATGTCGCCCCAGACGGTGCAATCGGTGCGCCCGTCGTTATCGAGCACGATGACGTCGCCCTCGGCCACGTCGTCCATGAAGTCGCCCACGGTGCCGGCGGGAACCGTTGCCGGCACGTACTTCACCGTGAATGCCGGGCCGACGACAGGCTTCGAATAGTTCGCGAGCGGCGAGATGCCGAGCGCCTGGCCGTGCAGTCCGAGCCTGTCGAGGGCATCGGAAACGCCCGGGGTATCGAGGCCTTCGAAGAAGGCAACCAGTTCGCGGTCTTCCGTGCTGGCCTGGCGAGCTTGCGTCATAGGGGAATCTCCTTGGCGTGTTGAGCGTGCTGAACGAGGTGAAGGGTTAATGCGCTTGCGATGCGTGAATGGCGTCGAATTCCTTGTCGTGCATGACGTCGGCGACCGGACGGCCAGCGCGTACGGCGGCCACCATGCCGTCCTGGCGGTGGGCGATGCGCTCGCCGAGATCGAGCACTTCGCCGATGCGCGCGGCGGGCACGAATACCGTGCCGCAGCGATCGGCGATCACGTAGTCGTCTTCGTGCACCGTCACGCCGGCCATCGTCACGGGCGAGCCCGAGTCGACCTGAACGACGCGATTGCGTGCGCTGATCATCGTGATGCCGCGTCCGAAGACCGGATAGCCGACCGATTCGCTGCCTTCGATATCGCGGCTCAGGCCGTCGATGATCGAACCGCGCACGCCACGCGCCGTGGCGGCGTTGGCGAGGATGTCGCCCCAGCAGGACACGCCGTCCTTGCCCCCGGCGATGACCAGCACGCGGTCGTCGGTGGTCACGGCGTCGATCACCGGCGAGATCAGATGGACGGTCGGCTTGGCTTCGGTCTTCGGGCCGAGCTGAATGGTGCTGGCGCGGCCGACGATCTTGGGGCATTCCCAGAGCGGGCGCAGGCCGTAGGTCGCGCCGGGCAGGCCGAGGAAGTCGAGGGCGTCGGAGACGGTGTTGGTGTCGAGCGCGGCAAGGCGATCGAGGATCGAAGGCTGGGACATCGCGATGAGGACTCCTGTGAACGTGCAGCCATCGTCACGCGTCGTTGCTGATATGTAAATTTTGATCTGAGTATCTTAGTGATACGATTTTCGGAATACTGAATCCGCGCGCGCTGCGCCAATATCCCCATGAGCACCATCGACTTTCGCCTGATCCGGCAGCTCTGGATGTTCCTCGCGGTCGCCGAGGAACAGCATTTCGGGCGTGCTGCCGCCCGGCTGGGCATGTCGCAGCCGCCGCTCACCGAGCAGATCAAGGTGCTCGAACACTCGCTGAAGCTGCAACTGTTCGAGCGCTCGCGTCAGGGCACCCATCTGAGCCCGGCGGGCGCGGCGATCCTGCCGGCGGTGCGGCAGTTCGCCAGTCAGGTCGAGCAACTGGAGCGCATCGTCAGGGAGGTCGCCGCCGGCCAGTCAGGCGTGCTGCACGTGGGGGCGATCACCTCTGCGATGCTCGAAACGGTGCCGCCCATCATCGATCGTCTCAAGGCGACTCATCCGCATCTCACCGTGTTCGTGCGGGAGATCGACAGCGTCGAAGCCGTGCCGGGGCTGGAGGCGGGCGAGCTGGATCTGGCGTTCGTGCGGCTCGATGGCGACATCGGCAGCGGGATCGCGACGCTGCCGCTGTCGGAGGATCGGCTGGCGGTCGCGCTGCCGATGGGCCATCCGCTGGCGGCGCTGCCGCGCGTGCGTCTGCAATCGCTGGCGGCCGAGCATCTGGTGATGTCGTCGCGGCAGGTCAGTCCGGTGTATTTCGACATGCTCACGGCGGTGTGTCGCGCACACGGCTTCGCGCCGCGCGTGCTGCACGAGGTGCGCTCCGTGACGTCGCAGATCGCCTATGTGAGCTGCGGGCAGGGCGTGGCGCTGGTGCCGGCGTCGATGCGCAAGCTCGCCCCGGCCAATGTGGTGATTCGTCCGCTCAAGGAGAAGGTGACGGTGGTGACGGCAGCGCTGGCGTGGAACGCCAACCGGCATCACCCGATGGTCGATGCCGTGGTGTCGTGGCTCAGGCAGCGGCCGGCCCGCTCAGGCCGCTCATCAAGCTCGGCGAGTTCAGCGACTTCATATAGTGATCCGCCTCCTGACACGCCAGCTCCGCCACGAAGCGGATCGCGTCGGACGCGCGATTCTCAACATAGCTGACGACCAGCCCCTGCAAGGGCAGCGGGTGCTCGCTCGCAATGACGCGAAGCTCTCCGGCTTCGATCTCGCGCGCCACGGGCGGCAGCGGAATCATCGCATTGCCGAAGCCCGAGCGGACCAGTTGGATGATGGCGGCGATCGAACTCACGCAATGCACTTTCCCCAGCGGCATGCCCGCGCGCCGGTACAGATCCTTGAGCACCAGATAAGGCTGTGAACCCTTGCTCAGCGTGATCGTGGGCTGACTCAGAATGAGCGGGAGGTTGCCGTCCAGCGCGCGTGACGACTGCGCGGCCCCGACCCATCCCATCGGCATCGGCAGGCAGGCCTTGCTGACGATGCCCTCGCCGATCATCTGGTCGGTCTGAAGCGCGATATCGACGTCGCCGTCGCGCAGGCTGCGATGCAGCCGGCTGGTCGATTCCGAGCTGAACTGCAATTCGATGCCGGGATAGGTGGCGTGCAGATGCTGCATGAAGCCGACAAGCCAGGTGTGGACCACGCTTTCGATGGCGCCGATCCGCACGCTGCCGAGCAAATGCCGATCCGTGCGGCCGAGCTGCATCATCTCGCGTTGCAGTTCCAGCATGCGCTCGCCGTAGCTGATCAGGCGCAGCCCGACCGGCGTCAGGCGGATCTCGCCCGGTCCCCGGTCGAATACCCGCGCGCCCAATTCCTCTTCGAGCGACGCAATACGGTTCGAAATCGCCGCCTGCGTGACATGCAGGCGTTCCGCAGCCGCGCGGAAACTCCCCAGCTCCACGGCCAGCAGGAAACTCTCGAGGAAGCGGGTGTTCATGGCGGTCTCCGTATTCGATGTGTTCTACGGGCACTCTCGATCGCCGAAATTTACCCGTCAATTCCGAAGTCCGTAACGGCCTGATATGCCGGGGCTATCAGCCGGGCGTTTTCCGAAGACGCTGACTCACAAGAAAAATCTATCGGGCCACCGCAGAAAAACCCGTTTGCGACCGGTTTATTGGCTACTGACGATAGCGTCACCCTAGCGAAACGACAGAGGCGCATATGAACCCGGTAACACAGCAAGGCATGTTGTTCGTGGCTTCGGACATTCTCGAAGCCGATGAAGCGGATTTCAACGCGTGGTACGACCGTGAGCATGTCGAGGAGCGCGTGCGCATGCGCGGCGTGATCTCGGCGGCGCGATATGTCGCGTTGCAGGGACGTCCCAAGTATCTGAGCCTGTACTGGGCCGAGTCGATTGCGGTGTTCGCCTCGCCGGCGTATGCGCATGCCTTCCAGCATCAGACAGCGTGGTCGCAGCGCACGTTGCCGAAGATGGTGGCGCCCACGCGTCGCATCGGCGACGTCAGTGCGAGCGTGGGGTTGGGCAGCGGCGCCTACGTCGCGACCCTGTCGCTGAACCTGCCGGACGATCCGCAGGCACTCGCCGAGCGCTGTGCCGAAGTCGGCGCGCGCCTGTCGGAGGACCCCGGCTTCGTGCGTGCTTACCTGCTCAGCCCGAACGACGAACTGAGCCGCCCGCTGCCGCAGGAGGACCTTGCCACGCGCCGCATGTACCCGATCTTCATCGTGGAGAGCAGCAGTGAAGTGTCCAACACCCGCGCGGCCGACTTCGCCGCACAGGCGCTCGACAGCCGCCCCGGCGAAGTCGCGCGTTACTGCCTGACGTGGAAACTCTCGGCAACGGAGCTGACGTGATGGAAAACACTGGAACGATCATTCAATCCGCGCCGGAAGTGCAGACGTCCGGCGGCCATCGTCCCCGCATGGGACGTCTCGCTGCCGCGAGTTCCATCGGCACGACGCTGGAGTGGTACGACTTTACCGTCTACAACCTGATGGCGGCGCTGGTCTTCAACGCTGTCTTCTTCCCCTCATTCGACCCGCTCTCGGGCACGATCCTCGCGTTTTCGACGTACGCGGTGGGGTACCTGTCGCGTCCGTTCGGCGGCTTCCTCTTCGGGCATCTCGGCGACAAGCTCGGTCGCCGCTTCGTGCTGGTCGCCACCCTCGTGTTGATGGGAGCAGCCACGGGGCTCATGGGGCTGCTGCCCGGTTACAACACATGGGGCGTGTGGAGCCCGGTCCTGCTGGTGCTGCTGCGCTTCTTCCAGGGCGCGGCCATCGGCGGCGAATGGGCCGGGGCCGTGTTGTTGTCGATGGAGCATGGCAAACCGGATCAGCGCGGCAGAAACGCGTCGTTTGCGCAGATGGGCCCGGCGTGCGGCACGTTGCTCGGTGCGGGTTTCATTGCCGTGGCGACCATCAGCATGTCTGCCGAGGCTTTCCAGAGCTGGGGCTGGCGTATTCCGCTGCTGTCCAGCGCGGTGCTGGTGGCCTTCGGTCTGTGGCTGCGTCGCGGTGTGGACGAGACGCCCATGTTCAAGGCGCTGGAGCGCAGCAATCACAAGTCGGACATGCCGATCAAGGAAGTCTTCTCCGGCTATTGGCGGCGTCTGCTCATCGCGGGCGGCGTGCGCATCGGGTCCGACATCGTCTACGGCCTGCTCGTGGTGTTCACGTTGACGTACGTGACGGAAGTACTGCATCTGCCGCGCTCGCTCGCGCTGCTCGCCACTATGTCGGGTGCTGCCATCCATGCCGTGTGCGTGCCGCTGTTCGGCGCGTTGTGCGACAAGCTCGGGCGACGTGTCGTGTACGGCGCGGGCACGCTCGGCTCCATCGTGTGGGCATTCGCGTACTTCGCGCTGATGGACACCCGTGAAGCGGTATGGATCGTGCTGGCGGTCGTCGTCGGTATGTTCTTCCAGGCCATGATGTACGGCCCGCAGGCATCGTTCGTCACGGAGCAGTTCCCGACGCGCGTGCGCTATGCCGGGGCGTCGCTGGCGGCCACGCTGGGCGGCATTCTTGGCGGCAGCTTTGCGCCGCTCATCTTCACCTCGCTTTACAAAGCCTTCCACGACTGGACGTACATCGCGCTTTACATCACGGCAGGGCTCGTCGTCACGCTCGTCGCGTTGATGGCGGCACGCGAAACGGCTGGCAAACCGTTGGAAGAGTGAGTCATGAGCGTACTGACGGTTGAACGCACGGCGCCGCAGACGGCGGCGCCGCAAGCCAGACAGCGTGACGATGCGACGCGCTCGGTTCCTGCCATCGACGCGGCCGGTGAGGGGGCATTGCTTTTCAATCCGGCCGGCGGCGAATTCGACGCCGTGATGCAGCGCCGTCTTCAGGCGCTCGCCAGGCGCATCGTCGCGCAATGCGAGGGCGATGCTACGGCGGAAGTCGTGCTCGGTGTGAACAACGTGATGTTTTTGTTCGATCCGTTGCGTCTGCATCCGGACGCGGCAATGGCCGCATTGCTGCGCCTGTGGGAGACGACCGAGCCGGAGCCGTTGTCGGACCGCCTCATCGAGATTCCCGTCGTCTATGGCGGCGAAGCGGGGGAGGACCTGATCACGCTCGCCTCGGCGCTGGGGCTGGAGGTGCGCGAGTACGTGCGTCGCCACAGTGAAGCGTCGTACGAGGTGGCATGCATCGGGTCGATGCCGGGCTTCGCTTACATGACCGGCCTGCCTGCGGAGATGGCGGTGCCGCGCCGCAGCGTGCCGCGCATGAAGACGGCGGCGGGCACGGTCATCATCGGCGGCGCACAGGCGGGTGTCATGCCGTGTACCGCGCCGTCCGGCTGGCATCTGCTCGGGCGTACCGACGCACAACTCTTCGATCCCGTGCGCTCGCCGCCGTGCCTCATGGCGCCCGGCGACCGGGTTCGATTTACGGTAGCGGGGATTGCATCGTGATCGAGATTCTTTCCAACGGCGCGCCCAACCTCGTTCAGGACGCGGGACGCCAAGGGCATCTGGGTTTCGGCGTGAGCCGTTCGGGCGCGATGGATGCGCTCGCCCTCGCGCTCGGCAACGCGCTGACCGGCAACGATGCGAACGACGCGGCCGTCGAAATCAGCCTGTTTCCGTTTCGCGTCAGGTTCCAGCGCGACATGTCGTTTGCCGTGACGGGTGCCGATTGCGTCGTGCGACTGGACGACGTGGCGCTGCCGCCGTGGTGGAGCCGCACCGCGCGCGCCGGACAGACGCTGGTGATCGAGCGTCCGAAGCGTGGTGGCCGGGCGTATCTGAGTCTGGCCGGGGGCATCGACGTCGAACCGGTGATGGGGTCGAGATCGACAGACCTCAAGGGGGCGTTCGGCGGTTTCGAGGGACGTGGCTTGCGACGTGGCGACGTACTCGCCGTGCGCGAGACCGCCGAGCGTCCCCTGCATGCGACGGGGCTGGGCGTGGTACCGGCTGAATTGCCTGCCTTCTGGCAGGCACTCGGCGAAGGGCTGGTGACGGTGCATGCGGTCGCGGCGGCCGAATACCGGCACTTCACCGAAGCGGCACGACAGGCGTTCACCGGCGAGGCGTACGAGATCACACCGGAGGCGAACCGTGTGGGTTACCGCCTGCGGGGTCCCGAGCTGACGCTCGCTGCACCGCTCGAACTGCTCTCGCACGGCATCGTGCCGGGCACCGTGCAGGTGCCGCCGTCCGGTCAACCGATCGTGCAGCTCGCGGAAGCCAACACCTGCGGCGGCTACCCGAAGATCGCGACCGTCATCGAGACGGACCTGTGGAAGCTCGCGCAGGCCCCCGTGGGATGCCGGATTCGCTTTGCGCTGGTCGACCTCGACGAGGCGCTCGAACGGCGTCGGGCACGCGCCCGTGAAATCGAAAAATTCCAACAGACACTCGCGCTCATGTCCTCGCGCGGCTGAGCCGACGTGTGTGCACGAGCGAGATATCCCTACCAAAGGACACCGAAAATGAACACCCAACACCAAGCGTCGCAAGCGCAGCCGTCGTTGCAGATCGATCTGAACTCCGACATGGGCGAGGGCTACGGCGCTTATCGCATGGGCGACGACGAAGCCATTCTGGACATCGTGTCGTCCGCCAACGTGGCGTGCGGCATGCACGCGGGTGACCCCGAGATCATGGCCCGGACGTTCGGCATGGCCAAGGCGCGCGGCGTAGCCGTCGGCGCACATCCGGGCTTCCCCGACCTGTGGGGCTTCGGCCGACGCATCATCCCGTTCACGCCGGGCGAAATCGAGCGTCTCGTCGCCTATCAGATCGGCGCGGCACAGGCGCTCTCGGCCTATGCCGGTCATCCGATCACGTACGTGAAGGCGCACGGCGCGATGGGCAATCTGACGCAGACCGAGCACGACATCGCCACCGCGATTGCACGGGCGATCAAGGCTGTCGATCCTGAACTCGTCTGCGTGACGTTCGCCGGGGCGCTGATGCAGACGGTGGCGAGCGAGATGGGTCTGCGCGTCAAGTGCGAGGTGTTTGCGGACCGCGCTTACGACGAAGCCGGGCATCTGGTGCACCGGAAACTGCCGGGGGCCGTGCTGCACGACACCACGTTTGCTGCCGAGCGCATGTTGCGCATGGTCAAGGCCGGCGCCATCGAAACCGTCTCCGGCAATCTGCTGCCGGTGCAGATCGACACGATCTGCGTGCACAGCGATACCCCCGGGGCGATCGAGATGGCTGCGAAGGTGCGTCAGGTCCTGGAAAGCAACGGCGTGGCGATCCGGTCGTTCGCTTGATACAGCAGCCACAGAGGCGACACAGAGGTGAAGCACCCATGAATCACGAAGCACTGGCGCCGTTGCTGCGGCTGCTCGAAGGCACGTCCGTCAGCGAGATCGAGCATGACGACGGGCGCACACGCATCCGGCTGACGCGACAGGTGAGCGGGGGTATCGGGGCGCGTGCGCCTGCCGCTGCCGCCCCCATCGAATCCGTCGCCCCTGAGTGTGTTCCGGCCCGGCCAACGACGCTGCCACAGGTGGTTGCCACGACCCGACACACCGTTACGGCGGGCCTTGTCGGCACGTTCTATCGCGCCTCTGCGCCAGATCAGCCGCCGTTCGTATCGGTCGGCGATGTCGTGCAGGAAGGGCAGACGCTCGCTATCGTCGAAGCAATGAAGTTGCTCAACAGCATCGATGCGGATCGCGCGGGTCGTCTGGTGGAGATCGCCACAGACGATGGGACCGCCGTGACACCCGACACGGTGTTGTTTGTCATCGAACCGCTGGAGACCGAGCATGTTTGATACGGTACTGATCGCGAATCGCGGAGAGATCGCGTTGCGCGTGCTTCGCGCCTGCAAGACGCTGGGCCTGAAGACCGTTGCCGTGTATTCGGAGGCGGACGCATCGCTGCGGCACGTGCAACTGGCCGACCGCGCCATCTGCATCGGCCCCGCACCGTCGCCGAAAAGCTATCTCGCGAAAAGCGAAATCATTCTTGCGGCGAAGCTCGCAGGCGCAGGGGCGATCCACCCGGGCTACGGGTTCTTGTCGGAGAACGCCGATTTTGCCGCGATGGTCGAGCGCGCCGGACTGACCTTCGTCGGCCCGAGTTCGTCGGCCATTCGCATGATGGGCGACAAGGTCAGCGCCAAGCAGGCGATGACGCGCTCGGGCGTGCCGTGCGTGCCCGGCTCCGAGGGCGCGCTGCCGGACGGCAAGGACGCCGGCGCGGCCATCACGGCAATGGGCGCGCAGGTCGGCTACCCGTTGATCGTGAAGGCGGCCGGTGGGGGCGGCGGGCGCGGCATGCGCATCGTGCGCGCACCGGAAGACCTGCTGAATGCAGTGGCGATGACGCGTGAAGAAGCCGGACGCGCCTTCGGCAATCCCGAGGTCTATCTCGAACGCTTCCTCGAAGGCCCGCGTCACATCGAGATTCAGGTGCTGGCGGACCGTCACGGCAACGCTGTGTGGCTGGGTGAGCGCGACTGCTCGATGCAGCGACGCAACCAGAAGATCATCGAGGAGTCCCCGGCTCCCGGCATCGACCGGGCCGAGATCGCGCGTATCGGCGCGCTGTGCGCCAAGGCCTGTCTCGACGTGGGCTACACCGGCGCCGGCACTTTCGAGTTCCTGTACGAAGACGGTGCGTTCTACTTCATCGAGATGAACACGCGCGTGCAGGTCGAGCATCCCGTGACGGAACTGGTGACGGGCATCGACATCGTGGCGGAGCAACTGCGCGTGGCGGCGGGTGAGCCGTTGTCCGTGCGGCAGGATGACATCCGATTGACGGGGCACGCCATCGAGTGCCGGTTGAACGCCGAGCATCCGTGGACGTTCCTGCCGTCGCCGGGCACCGTGACGCAGTGGCTTGCCCCGGGAGGGCCGGGAGTGCGCGTGGAATCGCATCTCTACCCGGGCTACACGATTCCGCCGAACTACGATTCGCTCATCGGCAAGCTGCTCACGCATGGCGCCACGCGCGAGCAGGCCATCGCGCGCATGAAGGTCGCGCTCGGCGAGATCGGCATCGGCGGTGTCGAGACCACCGTGCCACTGCACCGCGTGCTGATGGACGAGCCGGGCTTTCGTCAGGGCGGTTTCGACATCCATCACCTTGAGCGCCTGATCGAGAGCGGCGCGCTCGCACCGGAGCGACAAGCATGACACTGGACGACATCGGGCAGATCCTCGCCACGCTCGAAGCGAGCGACGTCACCGAATGCGAAATGACGAGCGGCGCGCATAGCCTGCGGGTTCGCTTCGACCGGGCCCTGCCGACGGTGGTGGCGGATGACGGCAGCATGGGCATTGCGACGTCTGCGAATGTCGTTGCCGAAGCTGTGCACGCGTCAGGGTCGCCAACGACACCTATCAAGGCGACAGCGACCGGCGTGCTGCGTCTGACGCATCCGCTCGCAGACACGCCGCTGGCGACGGGCGCGAACGTCAACGCCGGGCAGAGCGTGGCCTATCTCGAAGTCGATGGCGTGCTCAGCCCGGTCGTGTCTCCGGTCGACGGGGTGATCTTGTCGGTACCGGCGGCGGACGGCGATTGGGTGGCGTACGGCACACCGATCGCCGACGTGCATCCGTGAGCCACCCACCTGCGCCGTGCGCTTGAACTCAGATGTGACGCAGACGCCGGGAGTACGACAGCCCGTATGACGGCGAGCGGAACAACAGGATCGGATCGTCGCTCGGTTCGATGCCGTCGGCCATCACCAGCGGATCGAAGTTGATGCCGTAGCTCGGGGCATGTTCCTGCGGCTGGGCGGCGTTCAGCGTCAGCGTGCCGGCGACGAACTCCTGACGCTCCTTCGGCCAGAGCACGGTCGGGTCGATGACGGGATCGCCCGGCTCGCCGATCGCCACTCGCATGTCCCACTTCGCCGGCCCCTTGTGCAGGCGCTCCATGAGCCGTGCGTGCAGGAAGTCGCGGGGTGCGTTGGCGAGTTCGTCGTCGCTCAGCGAGCGTTCACCGTCACGCGGCACGAAGCGCCACCGGACCATCGTCACCTTGCCCTTGGCATTGACGAACTTGAACGTGTGAATGCCGTAGTAAGCCGCGCTCGCATAGCTCCACGGCGGGTTCACCGTGCCGAGGAAGTGGGCCTGCGACGCGTGGTCCGGATGCGTGGCGAGGAACTGCTTGAAGACTTCCGGATTCGGCTTGCCGGTGGCGGCATCGGGCGTCAGCGCAAAGAACTTGTCGATGAAGGTCTTCGGCATCGTGGCGAAGAACATCGGTGTGTGCAGCATCGTGATGTGATGCAGGCTGCCGTTCGGCAAGCGGAACTGAAGTCCGAGACCGCGCGTGCTGCGCTCGGCGTCTTCGGCTTCCGGATTGCCGCCGGCGATGGAGAAGCGTCCGACCACATCGATGGCCTTTCCGGAGAACAGGAGCGAGCGCGAGTAGGGCGATGCGGCTGCCGGGTTGCCCACGAACGTGCCCGTCACGCCGATGCCCTTGGTGTGATTGCGTCGTTCGCCGGGGTGCACGCCGAACGCACTCTCGAGCGCGTCGAGCGCGTGCTGCGAGGTTGCTTCGTTGTACTCGTTGCCCATGCCTTCGCTGGCGGGCGCCGGCGTGTCGGCGTTCGCCGTACCGGGCACCGCAGCGGGCAGGCCGACGACGGCGCCGGCCATCGTCAGACGGGTCGCCGTGGAAAGGAAGGAACGGCGGCTGTTGTTGGCTTCGTTGCTGCTCATCTTGTGTGACTCCATTGAGGGGGTTCAGTGGAGCAAACACGTCCGTTGTCGGCTTAATCCCGGTTTTTGCCGCGTATTCCGGGAGAATTTTGTAATGGTTTATGTTGGAATGTGTTGCCGCGGAACTTCGCTGCGCACGCGCGAATGGCATGGCGGGACGGAAGGTTCTGCTAGCCAGCATTGCATTCCCGATGTGCGCGCATAAGCTTCGCATAAACAATTGCTTAGCCGGTGCCGGACGCAGTCGTAGGATCGGATCTTTCCCTCGGTTCCTACCGCGCCCGCATGTGAAGGCCGTCATCATGGCAAATTCGTTCCGTCTCCCGCAGTGGTTTTCCTCCCTCGCTTCCTCCCTCGCTTCCTCCCTCGGTTCCTCCCAAACCCAGCCTCATCCGTCTCAAAGTCCGCGCCTGCTGCCCAACCGGTTGCCGCGCAAGTTCCTGGCGCTTGGCGCGGCACTGGCCGTGGCGGCCGTCGCGTTGCATCTGCGCCCGGCGCTTGCGGCACCGGCGTCCGGCGATCCCGTCTGGGTCGGGGTATCGGGGCCGGTGACGGGGCAGAACGCGCAGTACGGTTTGCAATGGAAGCGCGGGTTCGACCTCGCGCTGGACGATATCAACGGCGATGGCGGCATCAAGGGGCATCCGCTCAGCCTCGACTTTCAGGACAGCCAGAGCGATCCGCGTCAGGCGGTTGCCATCGCCCAGAAGTTCGTGGGCGATCCGCGCATTCTCGTGGAACTGGGCGACTTCTCCAGCCCCGCGTCGATGGCGGCCTCGCCGATCTATCAGCGCGGCAAGCTGATTCAGTTCGGCTTCACCAACTCGCATCCTGACTTCACCAAGGGCGGCGACTACATGTGGAGTACGTCGATCAGTCAGGCAGAAGAACAGCCGTTGCTGGCCGACTTCGTGGTGCGTCAGCTCGGCCTCAAGCGCGTGGCCGTGCTGTATCTGAACACGGACTGGGGACGCACGAGCAAGGACCTGTTCACAAAGGCTGCCGAGCAATACGGCGCGAAGGTCGTGGCGGCCGAAGGTTATCAGCCTGACGAAAAGGATTACCGCTCGACGCTGGTGCGCGTGCGCGATGCCAAGCCCGATAGCTTGGTGCTCATCTCCTACGCGCCGGATGGCGCGCAGATCGTGCGTCAGGCGCGTCAGGCCGGGGTGACGCTGCCGACCATCGGCGCAAGCTCGCTCTATTCGCCCAAGTTCCTCGAACTCGGTGGTGCGGCGGCGGAAGGCGTGCATCTCGATTCGAACTTCTTCCCTAACGATCCACGCCCCGAAGTGCAGCGCTTTGTGACCCGCTATCGCGCGAAGTACCAGCAGGAGCCGGACGCCTTCGCCGCACGCGCTTATGACGCCCTGCTCGTGACCGCTACCGTGTTGCGTGAATTCGGCGCCTCACGCGAGGCGGCACGCAAGGGCTTTGCGCAGGTAAAGGATGCGCCGAGCATCGTCTTCGGCAAGGTCGCCTTCGATCCGCAGACCCGTCGCGTGGCGCAGGCGAAGAACGTTCACCTGATCGTCAGGCAAGGCCAGTTCGTGGTGTGGCAGGGCGATGCGCCCAAGGTCGCGGCGAAGTAAGCACAACGAAGACGAGTACGACGAAGTCGCAACGGCGCACGTCGCAAAGTTCTGGATGATGTCATGGGTTCATGGTTCGACTACACGATCAACGGGTTGATCGTCGGTAACATTTACGCGCTGCTGGCGGTCGGGCTGGCGCTGATCTTCGGGGTATCGCATCTGATCAACTTCGCCCACGGCTCCGTCTACTCGGTCGGCGCCTTTCTGGGATGGGGGGCGATTACCTATCTGCACACGCCGCTGCTGGCGACGCTCGCCATTGTGGTGATCGGGTGTGCGTTGCTCGGCGCGGTAATCGAACGACTCGCGTTGCGTCCGTTGCAGAACGCGCCGCGCATCGCGCCGCTGCTCGCCACCATCGGCGTGTCCATCGTGATCGATCAGTGCGTGCAACTCGGCTTCGGCGCCGATCCGCGCGCGCTGCCGAATCCGCTGCCGGACTGGCGGTTGTCCATCGGCGGGGGCAGCATCGGCGCGCTGGATTTGCTGATTGCCGGTGTGGGCATTGGTACGGCGGCCATTCTCTTCGGCTTTCTGCGCTTCACGCGACTGGGCTGGGCGGTGCGCGCCACCGCGCAGGATCGCGACGCCGCCCGACAGATGGGCGTGGACGTCGATGTCGTCAACAGCACCGTATTCGCGATTGCCGGTGCGCTCGGCGGCGTGGCCGGTGTGCTCGTCGGCATGTACTACAACAGCATCGATCCGTCGATGAGCTATCAGGCCACGCTCAAGGGCGTGGTGGCGCAGGTGATCGGTGGCGTGGGCAACGTGCCCGGCGCGATTGCGGGCAGCCTGCTGCTGGGCGTCATCGAGAGCTGGGGCGTGGGGCTGCTCGGATCGAGCTATCGGAATCTGTTTGCGTACGTGCTGCTCATCATCGTGCTCGTGTGGCGCCCGAACGGGTTGTTCTCGCGTGCAGCGGCGCGCCCACCCGAACCGCTGACGGGCACCTTCATTGCACCGAGTCGTCCGGTCGTGATACGCCCGCGCTGGTGGGTGCTGGCGTTCGTCGTGGCGGCGCTGCTGCCGCTCGCACCGACTGCGCTGGTCGGCGACTACCTGCTGCGCACGCTGACGAATGCATGGCTGTACGGCCTGCTGGCGCTGTCGCTCACGGTAGTGGCCGGCACTGCCGGGCAGGTGTCGCTGGGTCAGGCGGCGCTGCTGACGATCGGCGCCTACGCGTCGTCGCTACTGGCGCTCGATGCAGGATGGCCGGTGCTCGGCGCGATTCTCGCCGCGAGCGCGGTGACCGGCGTGATCGGCGCGCTGCTCGTCTGGCCCGCGTTCCGGCTACGCGGTCACTACGTCTCGATTGCCACCCTCGGCATCGGGGAGATCGTGGCCCTCGTGGTGCTCAATGGCGGCAACTTCACGCGCGGCCCCATCGGGGTCGCAGGCATTCCGCCGCTGTCGCTGGGCGGCTTCGAAGTGCTCGACGTGCGCGGCCAGTACTGGATCGCGCTGACGGTGCTCGGGGTGCTGTCGTTCACGCTGTGGCGGTTGCTCGGCTCGCATCTCGGGCGCACTTGGCGTGCCATGCGCGACGACGACGTGGCCGCACGCGCGCAGGGCATTGCGCTCGATCGCTACAAAGGGCTGGCCTTCGGTGTGGCCGGTGCGGTGGCAGGCATGGGCGGCGCGATCATGGCGCACGTCTTCTCGTACATCAATCACGAGACGTTCACGTCGCAGGTGTCGGTGCTCGCGATCACGATGGTCATTCTCGGCGGGTTGGGCAACCTGGCCGGTGCGGTGCTGGGGGCGCTTGCGCTCATCGGTCTGCCGGAGTGGTTCCGGGGCCTCGCCGACTATCGCATGCTGATTTACGGATTGGCGCTGTTGCTGCTGATCCGCTTCCGTCCTCAAGGTCTGCTGGGAACCCGCTGATGGCTTCGCTTTTACAGATAGATGGCCTCACGCGCCGCTTCGGCGGGCTGACGGCGCTTGCACCGCTGACGCTTCATGTGAACGAGGGCGAACTCGTGAGCGTGATCGGCCCGAACGGTGCGGGCAAGACGACCTTGTTCAACGTGGTGAGCGGGGCGGATCGGCCGGATGGCGGCCGCGTCACGCTGGCCGGGCAGGACATTACGGGCTGGGCGCCGGAAGCGGTCGCCCGCGTCGGGCTGGCGCGCACGTTCCAGCATGGACGCGTCTTCGCGAACCTCTCGGTGCTCGATAACGTGCTCGTCGGCGCACACACCCGGCTGCAAGCCGTGATCCCGGGGAGCGGACGACGAGGCGTGGCACGCTGGCTGGGGGCGCTGGCAGAACTCGGGCTGGCGCTGGTGCGCCCGCCTGCCGTGCGCGCGGAAGAAGCCGCGCTGCGTGAACAGGCGCTCGCGCTGATCGCACGCTTCGGTGAGCGGCTGACGCCGCGTCTGGACCATCCCACGCACAGCCTGTCGTATGCGAACCGCCGACGCGTGGAGATTGCGCGGGCGCTCGCGTCGCAGCCGCGCATTCTGCTGCTCGACGAACCGACCGCTGGCATGAATCCGAGCGAGACGGCGGAAATGCAGGCACTCATTGCAGAACTCAAGTCCGAAGGCCACACGATTTTGCTGATCGAGCACAAGCTGGAGATGGTCATGGCGTTGTCCGACCGGGTGATCGTGATGGACGACGGGCACAAGATCGCCGAAGGGTCGCCGGAACACGTACGGCAGGACCCGCGCGTGATCGAGGCTTATCTCGGCACGCGCTACGCACAGCAGGCGGCGGGCACGCAACGCGATAACGATCGCAAGAGGGAAGCCGCATGAGTTTGCTGGAACTGTCGGGAATCGACACTTTTTACGGACCGTCGCAAGTCCACTTCGACCTTGGCTTCTCGATTGACGAAGGCAAGATCGTCTGCCTGCTGGGCGGTAACGCCAGCGGCAAATCGACGACGATGAAGATCGTGCTGGGTCTGCATGCACCGCGTCGCGGCACGGTGCGCTTCGCGGGCGAGGACATCACGGGGCTCAAGACGCCGGCCATCGTCCGGCGCGGCATCGGCTCGGTGCCGGAGTCGCGGCGTCTGTTCGGGGCGATGACCGTGCGGGAGAACCTGCTGATGGGCGCGTATTCGCGACGCGACAAGGCGGCGATTCAGGATGACTACGAGCGCATGCTGTCGCTGTTTCCGCGCCTGAAGGAGCGGCTGACGTTCGCAGCGGGATCGCTCTCCGGCGGTGAGCAGCAGATGGTCGCCATGGCGCGTGCGCTCATGGGGCGGCCTCGCCTGCTGTGCATGGACGAGCCCACGATGGGCCTGTCGCCCCGCTATGTCGACCACGTGCTCGAATTGATTCAGACGGTCAACCAGAGCGGCGTGACGGTCTTCATGGTCGAGCAGAACGCGAACCTCGCACTGGCGATTGCGCACGACGCCTACGTCCTGCAAACCGGACGCATCGTGTTGCATGGCGACGCACGCACGTTGCTCGACGATCCCCGCGTTCAGGACGCGTACCTCGGTGGTAATCCCGCCACCGCTGTTCACTGAAAGAGGGGTGGGCGAAGCGATGACCTCGCTTCGCATGACGCGCATTGGCTTCGGGTTGAGCATTGGGGTGGGAGTGGTTGGGAATACATTTCGAATTCCTAACTAAAAATAATGTGGACCATGAAAATCCCAAGCTCCCCCAATCTGTCTGCCGATCTCGCAAATCATCCCGCACCCGCGACGCCGCATCCGGTGACGCCGTCATCAGCGAACTTCGCGGCCGAGTCTTCGGCGTCTTCCTCCCAACGGCTCCAGCCGCTCCAACCGTTCCAATCCCTTCGTCCTCTCGGCCCTGCGGTGTCGGGCGCGGCGTCGCGCAGACCACGCGCGGCGCTGCCCACACCGGTGGAACGGCAGGCGTCGTCGGCGTCCCTGGCTTCCTCGATGTCTTCAGCGACCTCGACGGCGTCGGTCGAGACCCCGGAGGCGCGTGCGGTCCGGCAGGCGGGTGTCCATGCTGTCGTCGCTGAATACTTCATGCGTCACGCCACCGAAGGCGAAGACTCGAACCACGACGTGCTCGCCGCGCAGATCGACGACCGTGTCGCGGGGCTGGTCGCGATGGGGGAAACCGGCGAGAGCGTAGCGGCGACCTTTTCCAAAGCGCGTTGGCACGACATTGGCAGTGAGGGCGCGCGGGGTTTCGTCGGCTCGGTGCCTTTCGGTGTGGCGTCTCGTCTGCTCGACACGCTGCCGGGCATTGGCGACACCGTGGTGGCAGGAATGAACGCGTTGCCGGGGCTGCGGCATGCGCCGGACGCTTTCAAGGCGGGCGCAGCGGCGGGCATGGTCTCCGGCGCCATCGATCACGTGGGATCGCAGGCCTTGGGCCCGGCGATGACCGACACGCAATGGCTCGCCGCGCCGCACGCAGCACTCGAAGGGGCGATGCCCGAGGCCAAAGCCCGGGCGGAGGCGGGCATGTTGCGTGCCGTCGGGCAAAGCGCCGCGTCGATTCAGACGTTCACCGCGCGTAACGTGGTGCGTGGCGTCGTCGGACCGACGATGACGGCACTGGGCCACGCAGCGGCGGCCGCAGAGACCGATTCGTGGCTGGCCGCGATCGGATCACCGTTGGCAGGGGCGGGGTTCAACGTCGGCAACCGGTACTTTGCCGAGCGCGACCATCGCGTCGGACCGGAGTACCTGCTCGGGCGTACCGACTGGAAAGCGCAGTATCAGGCGCTCAAGGCGGCCACGTGGACGGGCGCGGCGGCCAATGGCGCAGGGCGTGTGGCGAAGGCGCTGGTCAACACCGTGGATGCGACGCTCAGCGCACCGCAGACGCTGCTGTCGTCCACGAGTCTCTCGATGAACGTCGGTGCGCTGGGGGCAGGGTTGGGCGCGGTCACGATGGCCACGACCGGGGCGGGGGCGCTGGCCAGGCAGGCCGGTGCGGGCGAGGCGGGCGTCTCGGCCGCGCGGCATGCGGCACGCACCGTCACGTCGGCGGGCGTGTTCGCCTCGTGGACCACGGCCGCCATCGTCACGCAACCCGCCGTCGATGCCGCGCGGGGTGCCTCGGCCGCCATCGGCAATCTGGTGCATAAGGGCGTGTCGACGGCGGTCAACGCCGGGGCAGACGCCATCGGCAAAGGCGCGCAGGTCATCGGTGAGCAGGCGGAAGCCGGGGCAAATTACCTCGGCCCGAGGCTGAGCACGGCGCGCGACACCCTGCTGCGCCGGCGGACCAACGCCACGCCACAGAACGTCGAAGACGGGGAGTCGCACGAGATGCCTGTGGTGCCGGAATAAACCCCGATCCTCAAGTGTTTCACTGGCAGTCGCCGCGAGTGCGATCTCAATGGACTGTGCCGAAACACTGATCGGGGGTAACGAAATGACTATCGTACGGCGTCTCGTCGTCACGCTGGGGGTGGCTTTGTTCGCGCTGGCGTTTGTCGGCGGATACGGCTTGCTGCAACTCGGGCATGCGTTCAACCGCATCGAAGGGCTGGAGACACAGACCATTCCCGGTCTGCAATCGATGTCCATGGCGCTCGACGATGTCGGCGACATGCGGCTGAACGTCTACCGCTATGTCGTAGACGGTGTCGACGACGCGAGCCGTCAGTCGATGGAAAAAATCATCGCTGACGCCGACCGTCGTTACGATCAACATCTCGGTGAATATCGCTCACACGGTTTCATCGACGCCGCCGACCGGCAGTTGTTCGATGCCGATCTGGCGAACATCGCCGCCTATCGGCAGGCGCGCCGGACGTTCTTCGCGCGCATGCGTGCCGGCGACCGGGACGCAGCGCTCGGCATGCTGCACGACGGGGGCGACGTCCACACGGCAGCCGACAACCTCAACAAGGGCCTGCACAGGCACCTCGCCTACAACGTCGAGCAGGGGCAGACGGTGCGCACCGAGAATGCGCAGGCCTATCGCATGGCGACCGGCGTCATGGCGGCGATTGTGCTGGCGGCGCTGGTCCTGACGGGGGCGCTGGGTGCGCGGCTGTATCAACTGATCCGGGACGGCTTGCAGCGGCTTCAGCGCACTTTGCAGCACATGAGCGAATCGCTCGACCTGTCGCAACCGGCGAGCGTCGCACGTAGGGACGAGATCGGTCTGACGGCCGTCGCGCTGAACCAGTTGCTCGAACGCATCTCGGTCGTGATTACCGAAGTGCGCACGTCGAGCGATGCCGTCAGTGTGGCGTCCCAGCAGATCGCCGCCGGCAACATCGATCTGTCATCGCGCACGGAGCAGCAGGCCGCGTCGCTCCAGCACACGGCGGCGAGCCTCGGCGAGATTACGGAGACGGCGCAACGCAACGCGGACAGCGCGAATCAGGCGAATACGCTGGCGATCGACACCACGCGAATTTCGGAGGAGGGGCATCGGGTCGTCAAGCGGATGGTCGAGACGATGAGCGATATTTCGTCGAGTGCGTCGCGTATCGCCGAGATCACGAACCTTATCGAAGGCATTGCATTCCAGACCAACATCCTTGCGCTCAATGCCGCCGTCGAAGCGGCGCGCGCGGGGGAACAGGGACGGGGCTTCGCCGTGGTGGCTGCCGAGGTGCGCAACCTCGCGCAGCGCTCGTCGAGTGCTGCCAGGGAAATCAAGGGATTGATCGAACAGTCCGTCGTGACCGTGCAAGCGGGGTCTTCACAGGCGGAGGAAGTCGGGCGGGTGACGGCGTCGGTGCAACAGGCGGTGACGCGTGTCATGGGCATCGTCGGCGAAATCGCCTCGGCGTCGGACGATCAGGGGCACCGCATCCAGCAGATTCATCAGGCCATCGGGCAGATCGACGAAGTCACCCAGCAAAATGCTGCGCTCGTCGAGGAGGCGGCCGCAGCCTCCCAGTCGCTCGACGAGCAGGCCACCCGCATGCGCGGCACGGTCGCCGTGTTCACGGTGGCTGCGGCGGCGTGAATTGCGGGAATGGGGGATTGGCGGGCGCGGAGCAAGGTCAGCGCACGCGTAGTCCCCACAGGGCGTCGAGCACGTGCCGGGTGGAGCGTTCGAGCGTGCCGGTGGCGTGTGCGATGCCCAACTCCCGCCACAGCGCCGGTCGTAGCGCACGCATGGCGATGCGCTCGTCGGTATGGGGTGTCATGGCCTCGTGCGGCAGCAGGGCTGCGCCGTAACCCGCCGCGACGAGACTCTTGATCGCGTCGTTGTAGTTCAGCTCGATACGCGGCGTCGGACGATGGCCCGCCACGGCAAACCACTCGGCCGTCTGGCGCGACAGGCGTGTGGTGCTGTCGTTCAGGATGAGCGGCTGGCTGGCCAGCCAGTCGGGCGTTACGGTCTTGGGGCTGGACCAGTGCGCAGGCAGGAAGGCCATGACGGGATCGCGCCGCCATTGCCGGATCGTCAGCCCCTTGACCTCCGGCTGCGGTAACGCGACCAGTCCCAGATCCAGCGCGCCACGGTGCAGACGGCTGAGCGTCTCCTGAGACGTCAGAATCGCGACCTGAACGTCGATGTCCGGATGATCCAGCCGCAGCGTTTCGAGCGCCTGCGGCAGGATATGCGCGATGGCCCCGGTGGACGCCCCGATCCGTACGCGTCCGGCCAACCCCTGTGCATGACGCTCGATGTCCTCCAGCGTGCGTTCGGCGTCGGCCAGCAAACGTCGGGCGCGCTCGACCAGCGCCTCGCCGACGGACGTCGGCCGCACATGCCCGCGCTTACGTGACAGCAGTTGCGCTCCCACGCGGGCTTCCAGATCCGAGATGTGCAGGCTGACGGTCGGCGGCGAGAGATGCAGCGCCTGCGCGGCGTCGGCAAACGAGCCGCTGTCGGCCACGGCAACGAGCGTCTTCAAGCGGTCCAGGCTGATCTCTCGCATCGCAATGTCCTGATTCAGAAAAATGGAATTTCAGGTTCATGAAATTCAACTTTTTTTATTTTAACCGCAGCGCGAAGATAACAGTTCGATACGGTTCACGAACGAGAGATAGGGGTAATCGGACATGGCTTCTCCGCTGATTTTTATCGATGGCGATCAGGGCACCACGGGCTTGCAGATTCATGACAGGCTGCGCGGTCGCACCGATATTCAACTGGTCACGCTGCCGGACGCGCATCGCAAGGATCCGCAACGCCGTGCCGAAGCGATCAACGATTGCGACATCGCGATTCTGTGTTTGCCGGATGCCGCAGCGCGCGAGGCGGCGGCGTCCATCGTCAATCCGCGTGTGCGGGTCATCGATGCCAGTTCTGCCCACCGCACGCACGCCGAGTGGGTGTATGGCCTGCCGGAACTGACGAAAGCGCAGGCATCGCGCGTTGCGAGCGCCAGCCGCGTCTCGAATCCCGGGTGCTATCCGACGGCCGCCGTCGGGCTACTGCGGCCGTTGCTCGATGCGGGGCTGATTCCGCGCGACTACCCTGTGAGCATCAACGCCGTGGCGGGGTATTCCGGTCGCGGACGTGCGGGCGTCGACGAGCATGAAGGACCGAATGCGATAAGCCGCTCGCAGCACCGCGTGTACGGCCTGGAACTGGTGCACAAGCATGTGCCTGAAATCCAGCAGCATTCGGGACTGGCGTTCCGGCCGATGTTCATCCCCTCGTACAGTTCGTACCGGCAAGGGATCGTGCTGACGATTCCGCTGGAGACGCGTCTGCTGGCACCGGGCGTGGACGGCGAGACGCTACACCGCTGTCTGTCGGCTCACTATGCCGATGAAAAATATGTGCAGGTGATGCCGCAGGACCTGTCAGGCGCTGGGAAACAACTCGATCCCGAAGCGCTAAACGGGACCAACCTCATGCAGCTGAGCGTCTTCTCGCACAAGGAAAACGGCCAGATTCTGCTGGCGGCGGTGCTCGACAACCTCGGCAAGGGCGCGTCAGGGGCGGCGGTTCAGAATCTGGAACTGATGCTCGGACAGTGAGCGTTTGTTGCCGACGAGGGTGACCGGACGATGTGGTATCTCCGGCCGTTGCCCTTTTTTGTTCATGAGGATGCGGTATCGTGGGGGCCTTCCGTAATCCGTAGTTGAAGTTGCCACATGATTCCGCGTCACTCTGATCCCGCGTTTTTCCAACTCCTCGCGGATAGCCATGCCCGACTGCTTGGCCGTCCGCTAGTCCCTGAAGACATCCCTGCCGAGCAAGCGGCTGAATGGCTGTACGAGCACGCGCCGTTTGGCGTGCTGGCACACGAGAATGCGGCCGATCCGACGTTCATTTACGGGAACAAGACTGCACAGCAACGTTTCGGCTATACGTGGGACGAGATTACGGCGTTGCCGTCACGGCTATGTGCGGAAGCCCCCAATCGCGAGGAGCGTCAGCAATTTCTGGATCGCGTTCAGCGACTTGGATACGAATCAGGCTATAGCGGCTTGCGCATTACCAAGAGCGGCAAGCGATTCAGAATCGAGGACGTCACGCTCTGGCAACTGATCGATGACGACGGCAAGCTGCATGGGCAAGCCGTCGTCATTCCGCGCACCAGCGATCTCTGAGCGTTCCTGCGTATTTCAGGGCGCGAATCAGGGCGTCATCATCACGCGCCCGAACGCCTTTCGCGACTGCACGTAGGCGTGCGCGATCTGCGCCTGATCGAGCGGGAAGGTCTGGTCGATCACGACCTTGAGCTCACCATCGGCGACGCGACGAATCAACGCGTCGACGACCGCATGCACACGGTCGTGCTCATGATCCAGACGCGTGGGGAAATACACGCCGTGCACGCTCTGATTGCCGCGCCATAGGCTGACCGGGTCCAGCCGGGTGGTATCGCGCCCGGATACACCTACGGTCACGATGCGTCCACCGTAAGCGAGTGCCTCCACGCCGCGCACGAGTGTGGTCCCTGCAATGCTGTCGACGATGAGGTCGACGCCGCGTCCTCCGGTGAGCGTCTTCACGCGCGCGACGAAGTCGTCGGCGGCGTAGTTGATGCCGGCGCTCATGCCGAAAGGTGTCAGGCGCGACAGCCGCTCGTCGCTGGACGCCGTCGCGTAGACGGTGGCGCCGGCGGCGCTTGCCAACTGGATGGCCGCAAGCCCGAGCGCGCCCGCCCCGGCGTGCACCAGCACGGTTTGCCCGGCCTGAAGGCCGCCGGTGTGGAACAGGCACTCATGCGCGGTGCCCCATGCCACCGGAATCGCGGCGGCGGCCATCAGGTCCAGCGCATCAGGCACGACCCACGTATCGGCCGCCGGCGCTGCCACGCGCTCGGCGTGCGATCCCCATGCAAGCACGGCAACGACACGCTGCCCGACCTGACGGTTGCGCACGTGCGCGCCAACCTCGCTGACCACGCCCGCGCATTGATAGCCGACGATGTGAGGCACGCGCGCCAGTGGACGAATCTCACGATTGATGAGATCGCCGCCTTCGAGCGAGATGGCCTGAATATCGATGACGACGTCATCGGGGCCGCAGACGGGATCGTCCACGGATTCGAAGCGGAAGACCTCGGGGCCTCCGTTCACGTAATACACGGCTGCTTTCATTTCAGTGTTTCTCCTGTGCTGCGATCATTGCGCGGCAATTGGCACGATCGAGCCAATGCGCCAGCCGTCGGTCGTGCGTACGGCGACTTCATAAACGAGATAGGGAGCGGTTCGCGCGTCGGCATCGGTGTGTCCCAATGTGATTTGCGTGGGCGCGTACAACTGGGCGACATCGGGCGTCAGTGCCACGATGCGCAACTGCGCCATATCGGGCTCGAATTTCCATACGCCTTTGAACGTCTCGCGAAAATGCTCGACCAGCGCCGCTTTGCCCCAGTAACGGTAGGCGCGCGCGACGAAGACGACGGGGTCCGTGCCGTCGGACGACGGGTTGGCCAGTACCGATTCGAATGCGGCAAGATCGTGTGCGGTAGCGGCGTTCGCCTGCTTGGCGAACAGTGCGGTCACCTGCTCGCGATCGCTGTCGCTGAAACTCGTCGCCGCGTGGCTCGACTGCGGGAGGACGGACATCGCGCACGCGAGCGCAACGCCGAATGTCGTGAGGGTTTGCCGGAGCATCGTCGGCCTCCTTATTGCGCGGGGACAGGAAGAATCGCCGTGAACTTCCAGCCTTGCGGCGTGCGAACGGCAAACTGGTTGATGAGGAACGTGGCCGTGGTGGCAGGTTTGCCCGGTCCGCCGAGCGTGACTTGCGTCGGCGCGTAGAGTTGGGCGGTGTCGTCGCTCAGCGGAATCACCTGAATCTGGGCTGCATCCGGTTCGAGGTGCCATGTCCCGGCGAAGGCTTCGCGGAAGTGCTGCATGACGGCGTCCTTACCCCAGAAGCGATAGGCCCGCGCGACGAACGACACGGGGGACGGGCGTCCGGCATCGCTGTCCGCCAGAACGGTGTCGAGCGTCGCGATGTCGTGGGCGTTTTCGGCCGCGACCTGCGTGAGAAACAGCGAGCGGACGCGCGCTTCATCGCCGGGCGACCAAGTGGCGGCAAACGATACGCTGGCATGCATCATGGCGAGCGCCATCATCGGAAGCAGCGTGCAACTACGAAGGGAATACCGCATAAATATCCTCATATGCCCGTATTTGAGAAATGAAAACGCGGACTGGGCGGCCCGCGTGATCCGGTGTGTCGCTTATCGACGCTCGGTAGCGTCGTTGTCCTGGAGGTCGAGTGCGGCAATCCGCGCCATGACACGACGCATGGCGAGCGCGTCTTCCTTGCCGAACAGGGTTTCGAACTGTTTCTGCGCGCGGTTCCACGCGAGCTTGCCTTCGGCTTCGAGGGCCATGCCTTCGTCGGTCAGCGTGACTTCGCGCTCGCGCCGGTCGCGTTGCCCGACGCGGATCGCGATGAGTCCGTCGCGCTCAAGCGGGCGCAGATTGTGACCCATCGTCGCGCGATCCATGACAAGCGTCTCGGCCAGATCCGCGATGGTCGACGGTCCCCGCGTCGCCACCAGATTGAGAATGGCGTATTGCGTGCCGCGCAACCCCGTATCGGCCAGACACGTGTCGTAAAAACGCGTCACGTGCCGCGCCGCTTTGCGCAGGGCCGTGTTGTTGCACACGCCGGGGACCGGATTCGATGCGTTCATACGAGGTTTCATGCTCAGGGTGAGGCGATGTCCGGATTATGTGGGCATATGCCCGTATAAGTCAAACGACGAAAAATAAGATCGACGCAAGGGCAGACCTTGCGTCGATTGAGGGATCAATGGGCTTCCAGCATCGCCAGACACGCTTGCGTCATGCGTTCGCACAGCACCGCGCTGCCGAGCCCATTCGGATGGAGGCGCGACGCGTCGAGCAAAGGGTTGGGGCCGTCGTGGCGGTACTGCGCGACGTCGCCGAATGTCTGCTGCAAATCCACCACCGACAAACCGTGACGCGCGGCGACGGTGGCTGCGGCGTCCTGATAGGCCGACATCGGACGCGCACGTCGTTGCGGCTCGTCGCCGCTGTTCTCAGGCGAGCACGCGAGCGTGAGTCTCATCGACGGCAACTGGCTGCGCAGACGCTCGACGATCTCGTCGAGATGGGTACGGTAGGTGGCCGCGTCGAAATCGCGTTGATCGTTGGTGCCCAGCAGGAGCACTGCGGCGTCGATCCCCAGCGAGTGAACGCCCGTGAACCAGGAGGCCGAGCGCATGGCGGCAAGCCAGTCGGCCGTGGTGCTGCCGCCTGCACCGAGATTGTGAACACGGATGCCGGGCGTGTCGGAAATAGGGGCCACATCGACCTTATAGACCATATCGACCATACCGATCATGTCGGCGCGATGTTCGATGCCGGACAGCGTGACTGTGCCCTGTGCCACGGCGATATCCAGCGTCCATGCGCCCGTTTCCGGGAAGTCCTGCAAGGCATACCGGGATTGACCGGCCCCGCCGCCGAGCGTCAGGCCGTGCCAGCGTCCGCCGTTCCATCGGTAGTTGATGGCGCCACCCGCGAAGGCATGCAGCACGACCGCAGATGTCGCGTCACCCAGCCACGTCACGTGAATCAGATCGCCGGGCGTGTCGCTCACACTGGTGCAGATGTCCGGCGTTGGCTGATTGCGGACGTTGGTCCGCCAACTGCCGACCCCGGACTGATGCCATCGGTCGGGCTCGGCAGAGCCGCCGCGCCGATCCGCATCCGTGGTGTACGACAGACCGCACCAGCCGCCGCCGGCGTCTCCGAAGCGTTCTCGTAACGTGCGTGCGAGTTGAGGGACGAAGTAGGTGGGCGCGCGACCGGTTGCCGCGAACGGCATTCCCGAGCCGCGCACCCAGCTATCGCCCAACAGTGCGAGGGTGCGCGAAGTTCTGGGCAAACGTTGCATAACGCAAGGCAGAGTGGCGATAGGCGCAGACGATATCAGAACACGTGACGAATGCCGACCGTCGCCCCGACCTGCGAATTGGTCGACGACGCCGTCAGGTTCGCCACGGCCGCGACAGCCGCTTTGCCCGTCGAATCGACGCCCGACGCGCGCTGGTACACCATCACGGCATACAGATCGGTGCGCTTCGAGAGGGCATAGTCCGCCCCGAGGTTCCACTGACCGTAGTTCGCGCCGGACACGCTGCCGACCGAATTGCCGCGCGTAAGCGCGTACGACAGGGCGAGTTGCACCACCGGAATCGGACGCCATGCGACGTTCAGCTCATACGTGTTGAACACGGCAGTGCCCGCCAGCTTCAGCGGATTCAGGCCGTTGCCCGGCGTGCCGCCCAGATGCTGGAACTCGACGTTCGTGTAGATGCCGCCGATACGCACGGTGCCGATCTGATACGCCGCGCCGGCCGCGACGACCTGCATCGTCTTGGCGGACGCAAAGCCGCTGTACACCGGGCTGTTCATGTTGAGCGAACTGGCCGACGTGGCGTTGTTCGCGCTCGGATTCACGCCCCAGTTGGCGTAGTTCGGGTTGCGCACGTTCTGATAAGCGACACCGGCGTCGAGCGGGCCGTTGCGATACGCACCGGCGAAGCTGAAGCTCTGGCTGCTGCTGAAATCGCCCGCCTTGTTGCCGAAGCTATAAGCGGACTCGAACGACAGACCGTTGAAGTTCGCGCTGGAATACTTCACGACGTTGTTGGTACGGTTCGAGCCGCCGAGGTTATCCAGATCGCCCGGGTGTGCGCCGTACACGCCGGCCCACGACTTGACCACGTCGCCGCGCGCCGATCCCGTGGCGGAGTAGCCCGCCATGTAATCCGTGAGGGCGTCGTACTGGCGTCCGAGCGAGAAGGTGCCGTAGCGGTTTGCCAGCCCGACCGTCGCACGTCGGCCGAACAGCGAGCCGCCCTGACCGAGTGCGCCGGTGTCGATGCTGTAGCCGCCTTCGAGACGGAACACGGCCGACAGCCCGCCACCGAGGTCTTCCGTGCCTGCGATGCCCCAGCGGCTGCCTTGCAGGTTGCCCGAGGCCAACTGGTATTGCGACGCGCCTTTTGCGTTGTTGTTGTAGACGAATCCGTTGTCGATCAACCCGTACAAACGGACATTGCTGCTCTGTGCGAAAGCGCTGCCGCAAACCAGACAACTGGCGAGCGCAATCGCCGGCATTCCATACTTCATCGTGACATCTCCAAGGGACTTGAACCCGCGACGGCGCAGCGCGGCGAGTCGGCGTTGCCGTGCGGGGTTGTTGTAAGAGTGATTCGCAAGTCGAGCGTCCGCCGCTGGATCGACGGGCCGCACGTCAAGCGGCGGCGGGCCGCCTGCATTGACGAGGGCAGAGTTTTCAAGAAAAAGAAATGTCGCGGAAGCCAACTTCTACGGTTCACGATCGATTTTTCCGATAGGGTTTTAGTCCTCGGGAAAACCCTTATTTGAAGCTGTTTGGAGGGAATCGCCGCCGACAACGCCGATGGGACTTCGCGGCGCGCTTGCACCGGCAGATGAACGGTTTTTCTGCGGGCGCAAGGTGTCGTGATCGGCAAAAGCGATACCGATCGCCGAGTCCGTGCTTCCCGGGCGAGATTTGGCCTCTTACGATGATTGGGTGTCATGGTTCCGACATGTGCCTTGCATGCAGGAAACCCATGAAAATCCAGCCAGATTCAGGACTTGACGAGACAAAACACGATGAATGCCAATGAAGCCTTTCCGCTGGTCGATGTGAGCGGCGATCCCTTCGAGCGAGGACTTGCGCACGGACGTCAGGTGCCCGAGCGCGTGGCGCGCAGTCTGGCCCTGTATCGCTCGCAACTCGATAAGCGCGGCGTGTCGCAAGAGCGTCAGCGCGCCCTGTCCGCGCGCATGGTGCCGATCATCGAGGCGTTCGACGCGAGCTATCTCGAAGAGATGCGCGGCATTGCCGAAGGCGCAGGGCTCACGATCGAGGACATCGTGCTCATCAACTGCCGTACGGAAATGATGTACGGCCACGATGAGATCGGCGAAGCCCGCAAGGCGCTCGACGACGGGTGTACCGGGCTCATCGTCATGCCGTCGTCCAGCGCGACCGGCCGCCTGATGCACGCACACAACTGGGACTGGCGTGCAGAGTGCGCCGATACCGGCATCGTGCTGCGCATGCGTCGCGAGGACGGTCCCGACCTGCTGGTGTTCACCGAGGCAGGCACGCTGGGCCGTCATGGCATCAACAGCGCAGGGCTCTCGCTCTCCGGCAACTTCCTTACGTCCGATCGCGATTACGTCAACGCCGGCCAGGCGGACACGCCGCTCGCCCTGATTCGCCGCCGTATGCTCGACTCGACCAGCATGGCCGACGCCATGAAGGCGCTGTGGAGCACGCGTCGTTATGCGTCGAACAATCTGATGCTTGCCGACGCCAAGGGCGAAGCGGTCGATCTCGAATGCGCGCCGGACGAAATCTTCTGGCTCACGCCGCAAGACGACGTGCTCGTGCACGCCAACCACTGGATGTGCCCGGTGGCGCGCACCAAGCTGCGCGATCTCGGTCTGGCCAAGAGCCCGGACTCGATCTACCGTCAGCGCCGCGTCACGCAGGCGCTGCAGGACGCGCGTCGCACGCAGGGCAAGATCGACTGGAACGTCATCAAGGCGGCGCTGGCGGACGACTTCGGCGCACCGGTCGGCGTGCTGCGCGTGCCGCGCAAGGTCAGCTTCGACAGCATTGCCGCGACGGTCTCGACCACGCTCATGGACGCCGCCGAGGGTGTGCTGTGGATCGCGCGCAAGCCGTACGAATCTCGCGAATTCGTGGAATACCGCCTGCGCTGAGATCGCCAGCCGGTCGTTCAGACGCGCCGCGTGACGTCTTCAGGAGACGACGTCCCGGCGCCGGCTCTTTCTATCCCAACGATTTCCGATGTTCCCAAAAACAATGACGACAACGTCGCGTCCCGGCTTACGTGCACGTCTGCGCGGCGCGACCCTTGCCGCAGCCGCCACGACGCTTGCTGCCCTTGCACTCGCGGGCACGGCAGTCGCGCAAACCGACGCGGGGCAGGCATCGCCGGCACCGCTTACGCCAGCGCCGCATCGCGAGATCCGCTTCGCGTTGAGCACCGACACGCCCACGTCGATGCCGGGCAGCATTCTGCGCAACACCGCGACCGACACCATCCTCGCGCACGTAGTCGAGTCGCTCGTCGCGCTGCGCGCCGACATGAGCATCGGGCCGATGCTCGCCGACTCGTGGGACATCTCGCCGGACGGCAAGACTTACACGTTCCATCTGCGTCACGGCGTGAAATTCCACAACGGCAAGACGGTCACCGCGGCCGACGTGAAGTGGAGCTACGAGTACTTCATGAACCCGAAGACCGGGTTCTACTGCCGCCGCGCCTACGACGGGCATGCCGGCGCCAAGGTGCTCGGCGTGCACGCGCCGGATCGCAACACCGTGGTGTTTTCGCTCGATAAACCCTCGGCGCTGTTCCTCAACCACATGACCGACCCGCGCTGCCCGATGGCGGTGCTCAGTCCGGAAAGCGTGGATGCACAGGGCAAGTGGGTGCATCCCATCGGCACGGGACCGTACCAGTTCAGCGACTGGCAGCCGGGGCAGTACGTGCTGCTCAAGCCGTTCGAGGGGTACCAGCCGCGCAAGGAAGAAGCCAGCGGTCTGGCGGGCAGCAAGATCGCTCACGCCGACGTGCGTTTCGTCGTGATTCCCGATGAGACGTCGCAACTCTCCGCGCTCATGGCCGGGCAGATCGATGCGATGAACATGTCGGAGCAGATCGTGCCGCCGAAGGATCCGGCCTGGCATATCGTCGCCGGGCCCGGCGCCGATCCGGCCACGTTGCTGATCCAGAACCGCGATCCGCTGCTCTCCGACGTACGCATACGACGCGCCATCGCACTGGCCGCCGACCTGCCGGGCATCGCGAATGCCGTCACGGAAGGGCGCACGGGCTACAACCCGTCGCTCGTGCCCAATGCCAGCGCGCTCGCGACCGACGTCACGAAGGCGGGCTACGTGCAGTCGTTGCCCGAGGTCAAACGCCTGCTCAAGGAAGCGGGCTATCACGGGCAGACGATCACGCTGGAGACGAACCGTCGCTACTCGCACATGTTCACGATGGCCGTGTACCTGCAATCGTTGCTCTCGCGAGCCGGGATCAACGTCAAGTTGCAGGTGGTCGAGTGGGGCAAGCAACTCGCCGACTACCGCGCGGGCCGTTTCCAGTTGATGGCCTTCGGCTACACCGCGCGTACCGACCCTGCGCTGATCTTCGCCGATGTGCTGGGCGACAAGTCGCGCAACCCGCTGGTGCAGTGGGAAGACCCGGATGCGCTCGCGCTGCTGCGCAGCATCTCGGGCGAGACCAACGAAGCCGTGCGCGCCAAAGTGCTCGCCGAACTGCATCGACGCATGCTGGCCGACGCGCCGATGCTCGTGCTTTACGACTCGCCGGACCTGATTCTGGTTAGCTCGCGCCTGCATGGCGTGACGACCTGGCCGCTGCGTCTGAAGCGCTTCTATAACGTGACGAAGGACTGAGGCCATGCCGACGTATCTGTTCAAACGTATCGCGATGGCATTCCCCACGGTGGTGATCGTGGCGGTGCTCGTCTTCGCGATGATCCGCGCCATTCCGGGCGATCCGGCCACGCTGATGCTGGGTGATATCCACGACCCGGCTTTGCTCGCGCACCTGCGCCATGAGTTCGGTCTCGACGAGTCGCTGCCCATGCAGTTCCTGCACTGGATCGAGCATCTGCTGCGCGGCGATCTGGGCATGTCGATCGCGCGTCATCGTCCGGTCTCGACGCTCATCGCCGAGGCGTTCCCGGTGACGGCGCAGATCGTGCTGAGCGCGACGGTAATCGCGTGTCTCGTGGCGATTCCGGCGGGCCTGTTCGCCGCATGGCGTCAGAACCATCGCAGCGATCTGGCTGTCGTCATGACGACGATCCTGCTCGTCTCGATTCCGAGTTTCTGGTCCGGCATTCTGCTGATCTGGGTCTTCGGCGTGAAGCTGCACTGGTTGCCGACTTTCGGTTATCAGACGTTCGCGCAGGCCGGATGGGGGTCGCTGAAGTACCTCGTGCTGCCGGTCATTGCCGTGAGTCTCGGAGAAATTGCGGTCGTCACGCGCATGATCCGCGCAAGCAGCATCGACGTGCTGCGTCTCGAGTACATCGCCCATGCGCGGGCGAAGGGACTCAGCGAGCGACGCGTGCTCGCCCGTCACACGCTGCCGAACGCGTTCGGTCCGGCGCTCACCGTGATCGGCCTGGTCGTGGGGCACTTGCTCGCGGGCGGCGCCGTGATCGAAACCGTCTTCACGTTGCCGGGCATGGGGCGTTTGCTGGTCGAGAGCATTTATGCACGCGATTACCCCGTCGTGCAGGGATGTCTGCTGGTGATCGCGCTGATCTACGTCGTCATCAACCTGATCGTGGATCTGCTCTATCCGCTGTTCGACCCCCGACTCAAACACTGAACGCCATGAAATCTTTACATCGCGCCAACCTCTGGATTGGCGGCTTTCTGGTCGGGCTGCTGGTGCTGATCGCCGCGGTCGATCTCGTCTACACCCCCTATAACCCGATCGACGTGGATCTCTATGCGCGCTACGCCGCGCCGAGCATGCAGCACTGGTTCGGCACCGACGCCTTCGGTCGCGACGTGCTCTCGCGTCTGATGGCGGGTGCGGGCGTGAGCATCACGGTCAGTCTCGCGTCGGTCCTGCTGGCACTGGCCGGCGGCACGCTGATCGGCGCCATTTGCGGCTACGTCGGCGGCTGGCTCGACCGTATCGCCGGCATGCTGGTCGACGCCCTCATGGCGTTCCCCGGTCTGCTGCTGGCGCTCGGCATCATGACGGTGCTCGGGCCGTCGAAGTGGGGCGTGGTGCTCGCGCTCGGACTGGCTTACACGCCGTCCGTGAGCCGTATCGCCCGTGGCGCCGTGCTGTCGTTGCGCACCCGCGATTACGTGATCGCCTCGCGCACCATGGGCAATTCCGAAGTCTGGACGTTCATCCGGCACGTGCTGCCGCATTGCGTGCAGCCGCTGCTGATCTTCTCGACGTCGCTGTTCGGTTCGGCTTTGCTTGCCGAGAGCGCGCTGAGCTTTCTGGGACTTGGCGTGCCCGCGCCAGAACCGACGTGGGGCGGCATGCTGGCCGATGGCCGCTCGTCCATCGAGCAGGCGTTCTGGCTCGTGCTGTTCCCCGGCACGGCGATCTCGCTGGCGCTGTTCGGTATCAACCTGCTGGGAGACGCCGTGCGCGACTTGCTGGACCCCCGCATGAAGGAGGCGAAATGACCTCGACATCTGATAACCACAAGGCCACCCGGGCCGCCGAAGCTGGCGCGTTGCTTTCGATCGAAGGGTTGCGCATTGCTTTCCCTGACGGGCAGGGCGGACAGCGCGACGTCGTGCGCGACATCGATCTGTACCTGCGTCCCGGCGAATCGCTGGCCATCGTCGGCGAGTCGGGCAGCGGCAAGACGCTCATCGGCAAGGCGCTGCTGGGCCTGCTGCCGGATTCAGCGTCGGTGCAGGCGAAGTCCATGCAGTTCGATGGCCGTTCGTTGCTCGATCTGACTCCGCAGGTGTGGCGTGAGCTGCGCGGCACCGACATCGGCATGGTGTTCCAGGAGCCGATGGTGTCGCTCAACCCGGCGATCCGCATCGGCGAGCAAATGGTCGAGGCGCTGGTGCGCCGCCGTGGCGTGCCCGAGGCGCAAGCGCGTGAGAAGGCCATCGCCATGCTCGAACGCGTGCGTGTGCGGGACCCGAAGGGCTGCATGAACCGCTTCCCGCATGAGTTCTCGGGGGGCATGCGTCAGCGCATTCTGCTGGCGGCCGTGATGTTGCTCAAGCCTCGCCTGCTGATCGCGGACGAGCCGACGACGGCGCTCGATTGCGTCGTGCAAAAGGAAGTGCTCGACGTGATGATCGGCCTCACACGGGAAGAGGGCACGGCGCTGATCTTCGTGAGTCACGATCTTGCGCTCGTCGCCGCCTACACCGAACGGGTGATGGTCGTGCGACGCGGCGATCTCGTCGAAACCGGCCCGGTGGCGCGCGTGCTGGCGCATCCGTCCAACGACTACACGCAGCGCCTGCTCGAATCGCTGCCGCGTCGCGACGCGCGCGGTACCGGCGACAGCGAGAATGAAGTGGATACCCCGGCCGGCGAGCGTGTGCTGGAGGTCGACAAGGTCGCCATCGACTATCTCGTGCCGACCCGCCTGTGGGGCAAGACCCGTGTGCCGACGGTGTTCCCGTGCTCGTTCTCGTTGCGCGCAGGACAGACGCTCGCCATCGTCGGCGAATCGGGCAGCGGCAAGACGACCATGGCCAAGGCCATCATGGGCTTGCTGCCGCTCGCGGGCGGCGAAGTCAAGGTGCTGGGCAAGCCGTTCCCCGGGGACGGCACGCGTAGCGAGTTGCGTGAGGCGCGTCGCTCGATCCAGATGGTGTTTCAGGACCCGTACTCGTCGCTCGACCCGCGCATGCGTGTCGAGGCACTGGTGCACGAAGCGCTGCGGCTCGACACGTCGCTCACCGCCGCCGAGCGTCGCGAGCGGGTGGCGCAGGTGCTGGAAGACGTGGGACTGGGTGGCTTCGGGCCGCGCTTCGTCCATCAGCTCTCCGGCGGACAACGCCAGCGCGTGGCAATCGCACGGGCGCTGGCCAGCCATCCCGCGATCATCGTGGCGGACGAGCCGGTCTCGGCACTGGATGTCACGGTGCAGAAGCAGGTGCTCGAAATGCTGGTTGCCTTGCAGGCACGGTATCGCTTCGCTTGTCTGCTGATTTCGCACGATCTGGGCGTGGTCGAGCAACTGTCCGATCACGTCATCGTGATGTTCCGGGGGCATGTCGTGGAGTCGGGCACGCGCGATGCGATTTTCGACATGCCGGCGCACCCTTACACGCGGCGTCTGTTGCAGGCGGTGCCGGAGTTGCGCGGCAATCGCGAGACGGGCTTCGCGGTGCAAACGCGCGCGCTTGGCCCGCACGACGCCTCGCTGCCGTACTACGACCCCGAGCGTTCGCCGCAGGCGATGCCCACGCTCGCGAGCGTGGCGGGCAGTGTGGACGAGGCGCATCGCGTGGCCGTGCTCGCCGCCTGAGGGCGTCCGGCAACGTGACTGATGTTCGACCCCGGGGGAATCGGTTTTCCGATGCACCCGGGTGATTGGCAAAGATGATCCTGATCGGTGCGACCGCATTCCTGAGCGACGCTCGTCTGCCTACACTGATTCATCGGCTGGTGCTTTCACGATCCGGCCTTGGCTATACCTGTACGACCTGATTCGATTCCATTCATGCAAAGCGTAATCCACCCCCTGCCGTTCGTTGGCACCGGCACCGCGCAATCCGTCGTGGCACAGCACTTCGGTGAGGCGAACTGCGGGCGCAAGGTCTATGTGCAGGCCGCGCTGCACGCCGACGAGATTCCGGCCATGCTCGTCGCCACCCGGCTTCGCGAGAAGTTGCTCGTGCTCGAAGCGCAGGGCCGTCTGCGTGCAGAAGTCGTGCTGCTGAGCGTGGCGAACCCGCTCGGTCTGAACCAGTGGTTGATGGGCGCGCCCCAGGGGCGTTTCGAACTCGCCAGCGGTCGCAACTACAACCGTAGCTTCCCGATGCTGTTCGACGCCATCGTGAAGTTGCTGGAACAGCAGCCGGAATCCTTGACGGACGACATCGCGCGCAACCGGGATCGTGTGCGTGCTGCATGGCGTGAGGCGTTGCTGGCGCGTCCCGTCACCGATGCCTTCGGGGCGCTTCAGTCGCTGCTGATGCTTCAGGCGCACGATGCCGACATCGTGCTCGATCTGCACTGCTCGCGCGAAGCGACGATGCATCTTTACACCGGCGACGAATGCTGGCCCGCCGCCGAGCCGCTGGCTCGTTATCTCGGTTCGAAGGCGAACCTGCTGGCGCTGGACTCGGGCGCGCATTCGTTCGACGAAGCGCAGAGCTATACGTGGTATCAGCTTCGCCAGCATTTCGGCGCGACGTATCCGATGCCCTCCGGTCCGGTGTCGGTGACGGTCGAGCATCGCGGTCAGCGCGACGTGTCGTACGAGCAGGCCGAGGCCGACGCCAGCGCCATCCTGCAATACCTGACCTACACGGGCGATGTGGACGGGCAAGTCTCGCCGCTGCCCGAATTGCCGTATCCGGCGACGCCGCTCGCCGGCAGCGAGCAGTTCCGCGCGCCGTGCGCGGGCGTGCTCGTGCATCGGGCTGCCCTCGGCGCGCTGGTCGAGATCGATCAGCCGGTCTTCGACATCGTGGACCCGGTCACGGGCGACATCACCACGCTGGTGAGTCGCACGCAGGGCGTGATGTACATGCGACGCGACGTGCGCTTCGTCAACGCGGGCGATCCGCTGGGGCGCGTCACGGGACATCGTTCCCAACGCACCGGCATGCTGCTGGGGGCGTGATCGGCGCCCGATCCATCGACTTCGACACTTTCGTCATTTTCGCCAAGCCAGACGCCAATGTAGGCCGAACCTAATTCTGACAACGAGACAATCTATGACTCGCTATATCGACATTCACGACGTTCAAAAGCTGTTACGAAAAACCGGTGTCGCGCCGTTCATCGCGACACTGGCCGATTACATCCGCAACGACTACCTGCGCTGGCCCGAGTTCGACAAGTCGGCGCGTGTGGCCAACCACTCCAAGGACGGTGTCATCGAACTGATGCCCGTCTCCGACAGCGACCTGTACGGTTTCAAGTACGTCAACGGTCACCCGATCAATACGCGTCGCAATCTGCTGACCGTGATGGCGTTCTCGGTGCTGGCCGACGTGCACACCGGCGCGCCGCTGCTGCTGTCCGAATTCACGCTGATGACCGCGCTGCGCACGGCCGCCACGTCGGCGCTGGCCGCCAAGGTGCAGGCGCGCCCCGACAGTCGTGTGATGGCTCTGATCGGCAACGGTGCACAGAGCGAATTCCAGGCGCTCGCGTTTCACGCGATGCTGGGCATCGAAGAGATCCGTCTGTTCGACGTCGATCCGGATGCCACCGCCAAGCTCGTGCGCAACCTCTCGAACGTGCCCGGCCTGCGCATCGTGTGCGCCACTTCAGCGCGCGACGCCGTGCGCGGGGCGGACATCGTGACGACCGTCACGGCCGACAAGGCGAACGCGACCATCCTAACGCCGGACATGATCGAGCCGGGCATGCACCTGAACGCCGTTGGCGGCGACTGCCCGGGCAAGACCGAATTGCATACCGATATCGTGACGGCGGCGCGCGTCATGGTGGAGTTCGAACCGCAGACACGTATCGAAGGCGAGATTCAACATCTGCCCGAAGATTCGCCGGTCATCCATTTCTGGCAAGTGCTGTCGGGCGAAGTGGCGGGACGTGAGACGCCCGAACAGGTCACGGTGTTCGACTCCGTGGGCTTCGCGCTCGAAGATTTCTCCACGTTGCGCTATTTGCACGACCTCGCACGCGACGCGGGCGTGGGCCGTGTGATCGATCTGATCCCCGAACTGGACAACTGCAAGGACTTGTACCAGCTCGTCGCACCCGTGGCGACGCAGGCCGGCGCGACCGTTCGCGCCGCCTGACTTCCGGGAAGGGCTTGGGCGCCGGGGTAGTGCGGTACGATGGCGCGTTTGCGGCGCAAGCGAACCGGCCCGGGCATGACTGCCATGTCCGCGATCCTCGCGCCGGCCCGTCAAGACGATGAGAGGTCCCATGACATTAGTCCAGCTTCGAGTGTTCTGCGCTGTGGTGGAGCAGGGAAGTTTTCGCGCCGCGGCGCGCACGCTCGACATCGCACAAAGCACCCTGACGCAGGCAATTCAGGGCCTGGAGGGCGAGTTGGGCGTCACGCTGCTCAACCGCTCGCATCAGGGCATCAGTCTCACGCCCATCGGTGAGCGCTTTCTGGTGCGCGCCAACGCCATCCTGCGCGACTGCGAACTCGCGTCGCAGGACGTCATGCAGTCGCGCGGTGAAGAGGAAGGCAACATCACGCTCGGCGTGACGTCGGAACCGCTGGCCGAGTTGCTGTTGCCGGTGGTCAAGCGCTTTGTCGAGCGCTTTCCCCGCGTGAAGGTGCATGTCACCAGCGGCTACACGAAGATGCTGATCGAGCGTATTCGCGACGGACGGCTCGATTTCGCCCTCGCGCCGCTCGCCCCGCAGGTGAGCGACGTCGATCTGTCCATCGAGCGTCTGTACCGTTCGGTGCCCAGCGTGATCGCCCGCAAGGGGCATCCGAAGGCGCACGTCACGTCAATTCGAGATCTGGTCGATTGCGAGTGGGTGAGTATCCGTCCGGCGGGGATTGTCGGGGGGGCCGAAAACCGGCTGATCAGCCTGTTCAATACCGAGAATCTCGGCGCACCGAAGATCGTGCTGACGGCGGAGTCGCTGCTGGAGACGCTTCACATCGTCTGCGAGTCCGACTATCTGACGATCGAACCGCGCGTGCTCTCGGAGCTGACGCTGTTCTCCGGCGCGCTGACGAGCATTCCGATTCGGGAGGCGTTCGATCCGCGCGATGTCTGTCTCGTGGCGCGCCGCTCGGCGCCGTTCACGCTGGCCACGCAGGAACTGGTGTCGATGCTCGTCTCGTACTCGCGTCTGGTGCATGGCCCGGCGGCGAGGAATACGGCGGGCTGACGCTGCTAGCTAATCGACGGACTGACAGTCGCGAGGTGTCTTGCGCCTCGCTCCCTTCGGCTTTCGCTACCGGCTGCCGTCTCGCATTCAGGCGATCATCTGACGAGCGCGTAGCCACGTCTCGTAAAAGGCCGGCCATTCGACGGTCGGCGTGCCCGGTTTCCCCATACCGAAACCATGACCTCCGCTGGCAAGCGGATGGAACTCGACCGGCACCCCGGCCTGCTCGCAGGCGCGCTTCATGATGCGGGTGTTCTCCGGGTTGGAGATGGGATCGTCGTCCGCCTGCGTCAGAAAGACCGGCGGGCACCCGTGCTTCACGTGCGTTTCCACGGACCACTCTGCGCTTTCCTGCTTCGTCGGATGATTGCCGACGAGGATGCGACGCGTGGAGGTGTGATCGTACGGCGGCAGCAGGGTGATGACGGGGTAGATCAAAGCGGCGTTGGCCGGTCGCGCCGAATGCGTGTCGATGTCGTCGACCGGACGATACGACGCGAAGCCCGAGCGCGTTGCCGTCAATCCCATCAGATGTCCGCCTGCGGAGAAGCCGAGGACCCCGACGCGCTCCGCGTCCAGCCCGCGCTGGTGCGCTTGCGAACGAATGATGCGCATGGCGCGTTGGGCGTCCTGCAACGGCGCGAGCGCGCCGTCGACCCATTCCTCGTTCGGCAGACGGTACGCCAGCACGAACGCGGTGACGCCGCGCTCAGCGAGCCACTGCGCGGCGGGAATCGCTTCCGACCCCATCTGTTCACGCTTGTAACCGCCGCCCGCCGCCACGAGCATCGCCGCGCCATTGGGACGTTCAGGGACATAGACGTCGAGATACGGCGTCGCGACATTGCTGACGGCGCCCTTGGCACTCGTTTCCACGTGACCGCCGGGGCCACCACCACCGGGCGGCATGCCCGGCCATAGCGGAATCTGCGTCGCACGCGCTTCGGTGGCGCGCGGGGCGGCGCGCAGGGAGCCAGCCATTGCCGCCATGCTCGCCAGGGTCATGGAGCGCAGCAGCGTGCGTCGGTTCATCGTCATCGGGGTTTCGCTCGGGCAAACGCGCACATCGCGCAATGACGGATATTCTGCGCGGGACAAATCTCGACGGCACATCCCAACGAATTGACGTCGCGTTGAGGTGGATAAATGTCTCGGCAGATTACAAGGCCGACCGGGACGAGCGACGTCACGGATCGGCACACAAGGTCATGTTCAGACGGCGTTCAGCGCACCGACTTCATCGTACTGACTTCATCGTACTGAATTCATCGTACCGACTCGACGGCGATTTCGGCGTGTTTATGGAATTCGGCGAGTGCGTCGGCATCGGCCGGCGCGTCGGTGACGAGGGTCCACGCGCGCTCCAACGGGGTCCAGTGCTGCTGGCTCGCGCGATCGAGCTTGTTGGCCGTCACTAATACATAGACGCTGGCCGACTGGCGAATGATGCACTCCTTGAGCCATGCCTGTTCCGCCGAGGCTTCGCACAGTCCACGACCGGCGACGACGCCGTCCGCACCGAGAAATGCCTTGTCGACGGACACGCGCGAGAGTGCGAGTTGCGCCAGCGGCCCGAGCACACTCATGCTCGACGGGCGCACGTCGCCACCGATCAGCGTGACGGGCACCTTATTGGCGGCGAGCGCGCCCACGGCCAGGAGGTTGTTCGTCACCACCTGAACGTTTTCGCGTCCGGCCAGAAAGCGCGCCATCGCTTCGGTCGTGGTGCCGCCATCGAGAAAGATGGTGTCGCCGTCTGCCACATGCGCGACGGCGGCGCGCGCGATGGCGTCCTTCTGCTCGCGGAAACTCTCGCGTCGCAATTCCAGCGACTCTTCGGGTTCGTGCATGCGCACCGGCGCGGCCGCGCCGCCGTACGTGCGCACGATGCGCCGCTCGTCCGCCAGCGCGCGCAAGTCGCGCCGCACGGTCGCCTCCGACATGCCGAAGTGCGCGCAGAGCGCCGCGACATCGGTCATGCCCGACAGGACAGCTTTGAATATCGCCTCGCGGCGGTTGGCTACTTTCATGGAAGTTCAGTCAGCGGATGGATGCCGTAGGTCTGCACAGCCGGACGCTACGAAGTTGCCCGCACGGGCACCCACGCAGGTGCCGAAAGCAGGATCGCCATGCGGCGCGCATAGTGTAGCTTGCCGCGTCCGGAAATCGATCGGCGAGCGAGTGGCGTGGTCGTCGAGCGGTGCCAGTGACTGGCATCGATCGAAAATGATCGATTCAATCATTTTGGCGTCGCTCGATGATGCCGTTTTGATCGATTTCACCCGAGGATAAACCCCTAGTCACAAAATTTGCACATTTTTCTGGCAGCGATTAGACTTCCGTCTGCTCAAATCGATCAAAAAAATGATCGATTAATCAATATCGATATCAGTCGGGAGACAACAATGGCTCAAATTCGTATCAAGCGCGGGATCGAGCGCGTGCCGGGCGGGATGATGATTGTCCCCCTGCTGATCGGCTCCTTGATCGCCACGTTCATGCCGGGCATGCCGAAGTTCTTCGGCTCGTTCACGAATGCGCTGTTCACGGGCGCGCTGCCGATTCTGGCGGTGTTCTACGTCTGCATGGGCGCGAGCATCGACGTGAAGGCCACGCCTTACCTCATCAAGAAGGGCGGCGCATTGTTCGCGGCCAAGGTGGGCGCGGCGATCGTCGTCGGTATCGTGCTCGGTCACTTCCTCGGTGAAGCGCCGGTGTCGTCGGGCATGTTCGCCGGCATCTCCACGCTGGCCGTGGTCGCCGCAATGAACGACACCAACGGCGGCCTTTACATGGCGCTGATGGGGCAATACGGCCGTTCGGAAGACGTGGGCGCCTATACGATCATGTCGCTCGAATCGGGCCCGTTCCTGACGATGGTCACGCTGGGCGTTGCCGGTCTGTCGGCGTTCCCGTGGCCGACGCTGGTGGGCAGCATTCTGCCGCTGGCCGTGGGCATGCTGCTGGGTAACCTCGACCGCGAGATGCGCGACTTCCTCGGACGCGCCGTGCCGGTCATGATCCCGTTCTTCGCGCTGGCGCTCGGCGCCGGTCTCGATTTGCACAAGGTCTGGCAAGCCGGTCTGCTGGGCATCCTGCTCGGTTTCGCCGTGGTCGTCGTGACGGGCATTCCGCTGTACATCGTCGACCGTCTGACGGGCGGCACGGGGGTGGCCGGTACGGCCGCCGCCAACACGGCGGGCAATGCGGCAGCGGTGCCTGCGTTGATCGCGGCAGCGAACCCGGTTTATGAAGAAGCCGCCAAGAGCGCAACGCTGCTCGTGGCCGCCTGCGTGGTCGTGACCGCCATCGTCTCGCCGATCCTGACGGCAGCCGTTGCCAAGCGTGCCATGGCGCGCGGTGCAATGGCAGGCAAGGGGGCCGTGCAGTGAGTGTTCTGATTGTCGCCGACGATTTGTCCGGCGCTGCCGACTGTGCCATCGGCTTTACCAATGCCGGACGGCGTAGTGTGGTGTCGCTGGATGTCGACGGCTTCAATGCCTTGGCGCAGGTCGTTGCGATCGACACGGATACGCGTCGTCTCGCCCCGGCCGATGCAGCGGCGCGTGCCGTTGCCGCCTGGCGGCGGCTGGCGGCCCCGGGTCGTCGTCTCTACAAGAAAATCGACTCCACGTTGCGTGGCAACTGGGTCGCAGAAGTCGCGGCGTTGCAGCCGCTCGCGGGGCTTGCGATCGTCGCACCCGCATTCCCGGCCACGGGCCGCACCGTGCGCAACGGCGAAGTGTTCGTGCGCGGCGTACCACTGGCCGAGACGGACACCTGGCAGCTTGAGCACGAAGGGCAGGAAGCGCGTCTGGCGCCGATGCTGGCCGCGGCCGGCATGACGTCGCGCATTGTGTCCGCAAGTGCCTTGCGTGGCGAGCTCGCGCAAGTGCAGGCGGCGCTCGGTGAAGCCATCGCGCAGGCGCGCGAAGATGGCGTCACGGCATTGATCGTCGATGCGCAGACGGACGACGATCTCGCCATGCTCGCGCGGGCGAGCGCTACGCTCACAGATATCTTCTGGGTCGGTTCGGGCGGCCTCGCGCGCGAGCTGGCCGAATTGCCGGCGTTGTTCGAAACGCCGGAAAGCGCTGCGCTGACGAGCGAGATCGAGATCGAGAAGGCGGAAGCGACAGCGAACGACACGACGACCGGTCGTCACGCCGCCGCTGGCCGCATCCTGACGCTGGTCGGTAGTCTGTCCGCCGTTTCGCGTCAGCAGTGCGCGCGGCTGTGCGAGGACAACGACGTGGTCGAGTGGATCGTTCCGCCGGAGGTGCTGCGCGCGGGCGCGTCGCATCCCGAGAGCGAGGACTGGTGCGCGCGCATCGGCGAGGCCATCGGGCAGGGCACTGATCTGCTGGTGCGCATCGGGCGCGACGATGCGTTCGATCCCGCCGAAGGCGCGCAGCTGTCGGCCGCACTGGCGGCGCTGATCGCACCGCATTTCACGCAATTGTCAGGCTTGATCGTGACGGGCGGCGAGACCGCGCGCGCGATGCTGAGCGCTGCGAACATCGGTGCTTTGGAACTGCTCTCTGAAGTCGAACCGGGTGTGGCCGTGGGGCGACCCGCGAACGGCACGCCGATGCACGTCGTCACGAAGGCCGGTGCCTTCGGCGGCGAGGCTGCGCTTCACAGCGCCTATCGGCATTTGCGCGCTGCGGCGCGTGGGTGAGCGGTACCGCCAGCACAACAGCAACACATTTGGATATCGTTCCGGCCATCGCAGTGACAGGCCGGACACCCCCAACGAAACGGATAGGAACGCAAACGCCATGAACCCTTACCTCCCTGTCATTGGCATCACCATGGGTGATGCGGCTGGCGTCGGCCCGGAAATCATCGTCAAGAGTCTGGCGCACGAGAGCGTTTATGCGCAGTGCCGTCCGGTGGTGATCGGAGACGCACGCCGTCTCGAACAGGCCATCGCCATCGTCAAGACGCCGCTGACCGTGCGTCGTATCAAGACGGTCTCCGAGGCGACGTTCGCGCGTGGCGTGATCGAGTGCATCGACCTGAACCTGATTCCGGAAGACCTGCCGTTCGGCGAACTGTCGGCCATCGCCGGCGACGCCGCATATCAGTACATCGCGCACGCCGCCAAGCTTGCCGAAGCCGGTGAGATCGACGCCATCTGCACGGCGCCGCTCAACAAGGAAGCCTTGCACGCAGGCGGTCACAAGTTCCCGGGTCATACCGAGATGCTTGCGCATCTGACGGGCGTGGACGAAGTGTCGATGATGCTGGTCGCGCCGCAGTTGCGCGTGATTCACGTCACGACGCACATCGGGATCATCGACGCCATTCGCAAGATCGAACCGGGTCTGGTGCAACGGACCATCGAGCGCGGTCATGCCACGCTGGTGAAGGCGGGTATCGCGAACCCGCGCATCGCAGTGTGCGGCATCAATCCGCATGCGGGTGAGAACGGTCTGTTCGGTTACGGCGAAGAGGAAGAGAAGATCGTGCCGGCGGTACAACTGTTGCGCGAGCGCGGCTGGGACATCGAAGGCCCGCTGCCGGCCGACACGCTGTTCTTCCGCGCGGGTCGCGGCGACTTCGACCTCGTCGTCGCCATGTACCACGATCAGGGCCATGGCCCGGTGAAGGTGCTGGGTCTTGAGGCTGGCGTGAACGTGACGGTCGGCCTGCAAGTGGTGCGCACGTCGGTCGATCACGGCACGGCATTCGACATCGCAGGCAAGGGCATTGCCGACGAAGGCAGTCTGCTCGAAGCACTGCGTCAAGGCGCTGAGCTGGCCACGCGCCGCGCGTGATCCGGATGAGGGGCGGCGGCGCTCAAGCCGTCGTCAGCCCCTTACTCGATGCCCATATGCCCGCGATCGTTGATTTCGCGGATGAGCGTGCGTAGCGCACCGACGAGACGCTCGGTCAGCCCTTGCGGCGGACGTTGCGCCGCCCACACCAGTCCCACATCCATCGACGGCACGCCCGTGCCCAGATCCCGTCGCAGAATCCGTCCGCCATCGATCGACCACGGCCGGTAGACGAGATCCGAGAGAATCGATACGCCATACCCCTGCGCCACCAGACTGCGAATCGACTCGATCGAGCGCGTGCGGAAATGCACCACCGGCTCGACCTTCGCCGCATGCCAGTAGCGCTCGACCGTCTGCACGTGTTCGTCCATGTCGAGCAGCAAGAAGCGCTGGCCGCGCACGTCGTCGAGCGTAACCGTCGGTTTGTCCAGCAGCGGATGCCCCGGACTTGTCCATAAACGGCGCGTCGAGCGCAGCAGCGTGTGCGAGACAAGACCGTCAGCGACGACGTTCGATACCAGCAGCAGAGCGAGATCCACATCCCCCGCGAGCACCCCCGCCTCCAGTTCCTCCCGGTCGCCCTCGATCAGCGTCAGTTCGACGTTGGGGAAGCGCTTCGACAGCGTGCTCGCGACCGACGGCAGCAGATAGGCGGAGATCGTCTCGGTGACGGCCAGCCGTAACCGGCCACCGGCGTCGTCGGGCAGGGTGCGCGCTTCATGCAGCGCATCGTCCGTGGCGTTGAGAATGCGGTAGGCATGTCGCAGGAAGCGCTCGCCGGCTTCCGTCGGTCGCAATCCTTTCGCGTGACGCACGAACAGCGGCGTGCCCACAATGACCTCCAGGTTCTGCAAGGCAATCGTGAGCGACGACTGCGACGCGCTGCACCGCTCGGCGGCGCGCATCACTTGTCCCGTCTCGGCCACCGCCACGAAATACTCGATCTGACGCAGGGTTGGTTTCATTGAAAAAATCAATATTGCAAACTATATTTTTTATATTAGTAATAAAACTGCCCCCTGTATAGCATCGGAATATCAATTCCTATAGAGATGCACGGGACATGGTTCAGGAGGTCAAGCCCGGGTTCTGCACGCTGTGCCGATCCCGCTGCGGTACGCTCAATCGCGTGGAAAACGACGCGCTGATCGCGGTCGAGCCCGATCCGTCGCACCCGAACGGCGCTGCCATGTGCCGCAAGGGCAAGGCGGCGCCGGAGCTGGTGCATCACCCGGATCGCCTGACCACGCCGCTGCGCCGTACGGCCCCGAAGGGCGCCGACGACCCGCGTTGGGAGCGCATCTCGTGGGATCAGGCCCTCACCGAAATCGCCACGCGTCTGGGTGACATCCGGCGTGAGAGCGGCGCCCATGCCGTGGCGTTCGGCGTCACCACCCCGAGCGGCACGCCGCTGTCCGACAGCATCGACTGGATCGAGCGCTTCATCCGGGTGTTCGGCAGCCCCAACACCGTCTATGCGACGGAAATCTGCAACTGGCACAAAGACTTCGCGCACGCGTTCACGTTCGGCTGCGGCATGCCGACAGCCGACTACGCGCAAGCCGACGTCATCATGCTGTGGGGCCATAACCCGACGAGCACGTGGCTGAGTCAGGCCAACGCCATCGGACGCGGACGTGCGCGCGGCGCCAGGCTGCTCGTCGTCGATCCGCGCAAGACGCCGCTGGCGGGCGACGCCGACGCGTGGCTGCCGGTGCGTCCCGGCACTGATGCGGCGCTGGCCCTCGGCCTCGCGCGTCGCCTGATCGACACTGGGCGCTACGACGACACCTTCGTGCGACGCTGGACCAACGCGCCGATGCTCGTGCGCAGCGATAACGGCCATTTCCTGCTGGCTGGCGAACTGGCGACGTACGACAGCGCGTTGCCGGACGCCTTCGTCATCTGGAACGAAGCGGCTGCCGCCCCGCATGTCTACGACACCACCCACGCGTTGACACGGGACGCCGCCAACTACGCGGCGCTGCGCGGCGAGTTCACGGTCGATGGCCGTGACGGGAAGCGCATCGTCTGCCGTCCCGCGTTCGACCTGCTGTGCGAAGGGCTGGCCCCTTACGACCCCGAGACGGTCGCGGAGCTTTGCGGCGTGACGCCCGAGCAACTCGACGCGGCGGCCAGCCTTTTCGACGGCGCGCAGCGTGTCGCGTATCACGCATGGTCGGGTGTGGCGCAGCATGCCAACGCCACGCAGATCGAGCGCGCCATTGCCGTGCTGTACGCGCTCACGGGCAGCTTCGACCGGCGCGGTGGCAATCGCGTGATGACGCGTCAGCCGGTGAACGCCGTTGCGCAACATGAACTGCTGAGTCCCGAGCAGCAGGCGAAGGCGTTGGGCATCGACGAGCGTCCGCTGGGACCGCCCGCACGCGGCTGGGTGACGGCACGCGACACGTATCGAGCGATCCTCGACGGCGAGCCGTATCGCGTTCGCGCCATGTTCTGCTTCGGTACCAATGTGCTGGCATCGCACGCCGACTACGAGATGGCGAAGCAGGCACTTGAAGCGCTTGAGTTCCACGTGCACTGCGATCTGTTCGAGACGCCGTCGTCGCGTTACGCCGACATCCTCCTGCCGGTGAATACGCCGTGGGAGCGCGAGGGTCTGCGCCCCGGCTTCGAGATCGACGATCGGGCGGATGCCCTGATTCAACTGCGTCAGCGCATGGTGTCACCGCGCGGCGAGTCGCGTAGCGACAACGACATCGTGTTCGATCTGGCCGTGCGGCTGGGCATGGGCGACGCCTTTTTCGGCGGCAGCCTCGAAGCCGCGTGGAATCACCAACTCGCCCCGACCGGGCTCGATGTGCAGACGCTGCGTGCACACCCCGAGGGGATTTCGCGTCCCCAACCGCAGTACGAGCGCAAGTACGCGCGTCACGAAGCCGGGGGCGTGCGAGGTTTCGCGACCGAGACGCGGCGCGTCGAACTGTATTCCGAGCGTCTGCTGCGTCACGGCTACCCGCCGGTGCCGGTGCATGTGGCGCCACGTCACGTAACGGAAGACGAAGCGCAACGCTTCCCGCTCGTGCTCGGCTCGACCAAGAACGGTTACTACTGTCACAGCCAGCATCGCGGCCTCGCGAGCCTGCGCGTGCGCGCGCCGGATCCGGTGGTGCATCTGCATCCGGCGCTGGCGCAGCGCAAGCAGATCGCGCAGGGCGACTGGGTGCGGGTGACGACCCCGGCGGGCGTCGCACGGTTTCGTGCGGCGTTCGATACCGGCGTCGGCGAAGACGTGCTGCTCGCCGAGTACGGCTGGTGGCAGGCGTGCGACAGCGTGGGCCGACGCGGCTTCGTCATGACGGGCGAGCAGTCGAGCAACTTCAACGCGCTGGTGACCACGCGTGACATCGATCCGATCAGCGGGTCGTCGCCGTTGCGCTCGTTTCGCTGCGATGTGGCGCGCGACGCCGCGAGCGATCCGTCGCATCGTCCGTGGGACGGTCTGGCGCGCTTTCGTATCAGTGAACTCGCTGCGGCAGCCGATGGCGTGCGCGCCATCGCCTTCGAACCGTTAGACGACGTGGGGCTGCCGGACTATCTGGCGGGGCAGCACGTCACCGTTCGCGTACCGGTGCCCGGTCATGCGCAACCGGTCACGCGTGCCTACTCGCTTACCGGACCGGCGAACGAGCCGGCCCGCCGGGGTTACCGCATCGCCGTGCGTCATCAGCAGGGGCGCAGCGCGGCGGGCGAGCCGTTCGAGGGTATCGTCTCCAGTTGGCTCAATACCGGCGCGCGTGTGGGCGACGTGATCGAACTCGGCGCGCCGTCCGGACGCTTCGTCATGCCGCTGCAAAGCCGTCAGCCTGTGGTGTGCTTTGCCGGGGGCATCGGTATCACGCCGTTCCTCTGCTATCTCGAATCGCTTGCCGAACAGGCCGAGCGGGGTGTCGGGCAGACACCGGAAGTCTGGCTGCATTACGCCAATCGCAGCGGCGCGACGCATGCGTTTCGCGAGCGTCTGGCGGCGCTGGCCGCACGGTTGCCGGGCGTGCATATCGTCAATTACTACGACGCGCCGCGTGACGTCGATGTGCTCGGGCGCGACTACGCGTCGTCCGAGCGTCTGTCGGCGGCGGTCGTGCCGGACACGCTCATCGCGCGCCGCGCGCGTGTCTACCTGTGCGGCCCGGAGCCGATGATGGCTGCCGTCATGGGCGGACTCGCGGCGCGCGGCATGCCGGCGTTCGACATGTTCAAGGAAGCCTTCCGGTCACCGAGCGCACCGCGTGCCGATGCCGACGCCGCGTGGCCTGTGCGGTTCGCACGTTCGGGCCGCGAGGCCGTCTGGACGCCGTCGCACGGCAGTCTGCTGTCGTTCGCCGAGTCGCTGGGACTGTCGCTGCCGAGCGGGTGCCGCGTCGGACAGTGCGAGAGTTGCGCGGTGCGCGTGCTCGAAGGTGAAGTCGATCACATGGGCGACGTGGCGCTCGACGAGCCGGGCATGTGTCTGGCCTGTCAGGCCGTGCCGCGCGAAGCCATCGTCATCGACGCCTGAGATTCCCTCCCTCCATCTTTCCTTCCGTCCATTTCAGAGAGGAACCGACCCCATGAAAATCATCGACGCTGCCACGACCCGGGACGCCCTGGCATTCGGCCCGTTGCTCGACGCGCTCAACGACATGTTCGTGCAGGGATGCGAAGTGCCGTTGCGCCACACGCACGTCATTCCGGACCCGGCCACGGGCGCAGCCACCACGGTGCTCATCATGCCGGCGTGGCAGCCGGGCGGCTTCCTCGGCATCAAGACGGTCAACATTGCACCGGCCAACGCCCAGCGTGGTGTGCCGGGCCTGCATTCGACGTATCTGCTGTACGACGCCACGGCGGGAGTGCCGCTCGCGCAAATGGACGGCAACGAAATCACCTCGCGCCGCACCGCAGCCGCGTCGGCGCTGGGCGCGGCGTATCTGGCGCGTGAAGACGCGTCGCACCTCGCGCTGCTCGGCGCGGGACGCGTGGGCTCGCTGGTGCCGCTCGCGCATCGCACGGTGCGCCCGATCGAGCGCGTGAGCGTATGGGATCGCGATGCGTCCGCCGCGGCGCGACTCGTCGACGGATTGCGTGCGCAGGGCTTCGAGGCGCAAGTCTGCGAGACCGCCCGCGCGGCGGTCGCAGAAGCCGACATCGTGACCTGCGCGACGCTGGCCACTGAACCCGTGGTGCAGGCCGAATGGCTCGCGCCGGGCGTGCATCTGGATCTGATCGGCAGTTTCACGCCGCAGATGCGCGAGGCGGACGACGCGTGCTTTGCCGGTGCGACGTTGTTCGTCGACACCGAGGAGGCGCTGGCGAAGTCGGGCGAGTTGCTCGGGCCGATGTCGCGCGGCGTGTTCACGGCGCAGGACGTGCGGGGCACGCTCGCCGATCTTTGCCGCGGGGGGCGCATTCGTCGCAACACCCGCGACGAACGCACCGTCTTCAAGGCGGTGGGCACCGCGCTCGAAGACCTTGCGGCCGCGATGCTCGTCTGGCGCGCCACGCAAGACCAGCAGGATCACTGAACGGCTACGGGCGTTCGGTACGTCAATCAAGCACACACTACAGCAAGGGGAACGCAGGAAATGAAACCGGGATCTTCACTATCGAGCACCACGCCGTCGCCGCAAGGCGGTGGCCTACTTGAACGTCTGGCAGCATCGGTCACGCGCTGGTCCGAGCGCTGGTTTCCCGACGCCTATCTGTTCGCCGCCCTTGCCGTGGTCGTTTGCGCTGGCGGCGCCCTCGCCATCGGCGTGCCGGCCGTCAAGGTCGGTGTCGCATTCGGCGACGGCTTCTGGAGCCTGATTCCGTTCACGATGCAGATGGCGATCGTCGCCATCTCCGGTTACGTCGTCGCGGTTTCCCCGCCGGCCGCCGCACTCATTCGCAAGATGGCCGCCGTGCCGCGCAGCGGTCGCAGCGCCGTGGCTTATGTGGCCTTCGTGAGTATCGTGCTCTCGCTGTTCAACTGGGCGATCAGTCTGGTGTTCAGCGGTCTGCTGGTGCGCGCCATCGCCCGGCGCGACGACATCCGCATGGACTATCGTGCGGGCGGTGCGGCGGCGTATCTCGGCATGGGCGCAACGTGGGCGCTGGGTCTGAGTTCATCGGCCGCGCAGTTGCAGGCGAATCCGGCGAGCTTGCCGAAGGCGATCATCGAGATCACCGGTGTCATTCCGTTCTCGGACACGATCTTCCTGCCGCAATCGATGGCGATTGCCGCCGTGCTGACGGTCATCTCCGTGATCCTCGCGTACTACTCCGCGCCGCGCGACGACCGTGCGACGGTGGCCGCCGACCTCGGTGTGTCTCTCGACGATGCCACGAAGTCATACGGACGTCCGCAACGTCCCGGTGACTGGCTCGAATACAGCCCGCTGGTGACGGTGCTCATCGTGGCGTTGGGCGCGCTGTGGATCGGTCATGAGTTCACGACCAAGGACCCGCTGCTGGCGATCTCGAATCTGAACACTTACAACTTCCTGTTCCTGATGCTGGGGATGTTGCTGAACTGGCGTCCGCGCCGCTTTCTCGATGCCATCGCCAAGTCGGTGCCGTCGGTCGCGGGCGTGCTGATTCAGTTCCCGCTGTATGGCGGCATTGCCTATCTGCTGACGAAGGCGCCGGGTCTCGACGGGCAGACGCTCTCGCATCACCTGTCGAGCTTCTTCGTGGCGATCTCGTCGCAGGAGTCGTTCCCGGGCGTGATGGGCGTGTATTCGGCGGTGCTGGGCTTCTTCGTGCCGTCGGGCGGCGGCAAGTGGATCATCGAAGCGCCGTACGTGATGCAGGCCGCCAACGATCTGCACGTGCATCTGGGCTGGGCCGTGACGGTGTACAACGCGGCCGAAGCGCTGCCGAACCTGATCAACCCGTTCTGGATGTTGCCGTTGCTGGGTGTGCTCGGTCTGCGGGCTCGCGACGTGGTCGGCTACACGTTCACGCAGTTGCTGGTGCACTTCCCGGTGGTCATCATCATGCTCTGGTGGCTCGCACAGACGCTGACCTATCATCCGCCGGTCATGCCCTGATGTGACACCACATCAGGCCACGTCGTGCCGTGTTCAATCACGGCCGACGTCTCAGGCAACGGCAAAAGTATCAGCAAAAGCAAAAGCGCCTCCCGGGCACACCGGGAGGCGCTTTGCACTTTCACACACCGCGCGAGCGGAACGACGGGGTCAGTCGGCGCGCGGGAAATCCAGATCCGTGTCGTTGATGCGGTTCACCAGATTCGTGAACGTGATGCCCGACATCACCAGCGCGATTTCGATGATCTGACGTTCGGTGAAACCGGCGTCGCGCACCCGTTGGTATTCGCTGTTGCCGAGGGTGCCGTTCGTGGTCACCAGCGTACGGACGAAGTGCGCCAGCGCGTCGCGACGGTCGTCGCCGGACACCACACCGGCGCGCACGGCACGCATGGCCTCCGGTGCAAGACCGGCCATCTTGCCGACCATCGTGTGGGCCGCCACACAGTAATCGCAACCGCCGACTTCGCTGACCACCAGACGGATCGTCTCGATGTCCTGCTTCGCCAGACTGGTCTTGCCGATGACGGCGTCGAGGCCGAGCGCGGTCTCGAGGGCGTCCGGGGCGTGGGTGCCGATCGTCAGGAAGAGGTTAGGCACCTTGCCCATCCCGGCCTTGATCTTGCCGAACAGTTCGGCGGTGCGGCCGGTAGCGTCTTGGGGCGAAACGGTGGAAATGCGGCTCATGGTGTAACTCCTTCAGTGGGTTGGAAATACCGCGACAGAGTGGCGACGGCATGGATCCCATCTTAGGGAGGATTGGTGATATCTTTAATGCCTGTTTTTCTCGGTATTATGCTCAATCGTCTCAAGACGAATCCTGGACCTCACCCCTATGAATCTGCTGGATCGCCTCCTGACACTGATTCCCGTGACCGGACAACTCGACTTCCGTTGTCATTTCGGCACGCCGTGGCGGATCGACGAGGCGCGTGCGCCCGACAGTCAGATCGCCTGGCACTTGCTGCTGAGCGGCACCGCCACCGTCGAGCATGGCGACGGGGCGCCGGTCGTGATGACGGCGGGCGATATCGTGATGTTTCCGGCGGGGCACGCGCATTCCCTGCATGAGGGGGAAGGGCGTCAGAAGGACCCGCCGCACTTCGAAGCGGGCGCGGGTTTCACCATCTTGCGTCAGGGCAACGGCGATGCGGCCGACGTGCTGTGCGGACGCTTCTTCTTCGGCACGGTGCCGTATGGGCTGATTCAGACGTACCTGCCGTCGCGCATGGTGGTGCGAGGGGGGCGGCAGGCCGATGGGCAGGCACCGGCGCCGGGCAGTATCGGCGACCGGCTGGCGCGGCTGATCGCGCTCATGCGCGACGAAACGATGGCGCAGGAGGCCGGATGCGAAGCGCTCGTCGGCAATCTGTCGGGGGCCTTGTTCGCGATGACGCTGCGCGCGGCAAGCGAGAGCGATAACTCGCCGCGCGGCTTGCTGGCCCTCGCGCGCGAACCTCGTCTCCAACCGGCGCTGTCGGCGATGTTCGATACGCCGGAGCGTGCGTGGTCGTTGCCCGATCTGGCCGAGTTGTGCCACATGTCGCGCGCCACGTTCTCACGGCGCTTCGATGAGGCGCTCGGATGCTCGGCGCACGACTTCCTCACCGAGATTCGCATGACGCTCGCAGGCCGCAAGCTGGCGCATACGACGGCATCCGTGGCCGACATCGGCGAATCCGTCGGCTACCAGTCCGATGCCGCATTCCAGCGTGTGTTCAAGAAGGTCGTCGGCGTGACGCCCGCGCAGTGGCGGGCTCAGGCGCGACAGGCGGAGCGGCGCTAAAGCCGCTGGCGCGTTCGGCCGTCAGGCGGCGTCGCCACGGCACACCATGACGATGCGCTGACGCAACCAGCGATGTGCGGCATCGGCGTCCATGCGCGGATGCCAGATCAACGACACGGTAACCGGAGCGGTTGCGACGGGCAGCGTGAAGCTGTGGAAGGGGGCGGGCGAGGCCGGTCCTCGCCGTGCGTGCGGCGCTTGCAGCAGCGACACCGGCACCAGCGCGATCAGATCGGACGTCTGCGCCACCGCCAGCGCTGCCGGAAAGCTGGGCACGACGGCGACGATCTGCCGCTGATGCCCCAACGCCGCGAGCGCGTCGTCGACCGGTCCGTTGCCAATGCCCCGGCGCGATGCCACGACGTGCCCGAAGGCGACGTATCGCTCGACGCTAGGCGGGGTATCGCTGTGGCTATCGGACGAAGTGCCGGACGACATGCCCGTCGCCAGCGGATGACCCGAGCGCACCGCACCGACAAACCGGTCGCGAAACAGCGCTTGCACGCGAATCTCCGGTCCCATGTTGCCCGCGTTTCCAACGGCGCCGAGTACGCCAATTTCGAGATCGGCGCGCCCCTCGCGCAGCGGGTCCGCGTGCTTCTCTGCCTTGGGCAGAAACCGAAGACCCACATGCGGCGCGACTGCTGTCACCGACGTGATCAGGCGCGCGCCGAACGCCTCCACAAAGCCATCGTTCGCCCGAATCGTGAACGTCCGATGCAGGTTCGCCAGATCCAGCGACGCCGCAGCTGGCGTCAGCAGGGCGCGGGCCTCATCGACGGCGCCGCGGCTGCGCGAGCGCAGGTGTTCGGCATGCGGCGTGAGCACCATGCGTCGGCCCGCACGCACCAGCAGCGGGTCGCCGGTGACCTCGCGCAGACGACTCAGCGTGCGGCTCATGGCCGACGCACTCAGCCCGAGTTGCCGCGCGGCACCTGCCACGCTCGCCTGCGCGAGCAAGGTGTCCAGCGCAACGAGCAGATTCAGATCGGGGTCGGACATAGGCGTTTCCAGTCGTGATGGCGCGTGCACGGGGCTTCGCACGAGATAAGGCGTTTCGTGCATGTTATCAGTGCAATCGCTGCGTCTTCCGCCAGGTATCCCGTCCTCCTATATTTCTCTGCGGGTCGCGTCGCACGGCTGCCCGGCATGTCGCCGGTGGCGAAGGCGCGACGCGTGTAGCGACTTTGAAGAGGAATGGCATATGCAAAAGACAACATCTGAAACGACGCGCCGGAAAACGGCATTGGTGATCGGCGCTTCGCGCGGGCTGGGATTCGCGATGGTCGAGGGCTATCTGGAACGCGGCTGGCACGTGATCGCGACGGGACGCGAAGCCTCGTGCGCCGGGCTCGATGCGTTGGCCGCCAAGGCGAACGGCGCGCTGGAAGTCGAGACCGTCGACATTGCGGTGGCCTCGCAGGTCAAACGCTTGCGCGAACGGCTGTCCGGGCGGTGTCTGGACCTGCTGTTCGTCAACGCCGGGGTGAAGAACGACGACCGGGAAACGATTGCCGACGTATCCACCGACGAGTTCGTGCGCGTGATGGTCACGAACGCGCTGAGTCCGATGCGGGTGATCGAGGCGTTCGAGTCTCTGGTGCCCGCGAGCGGCACGCTGGGTGTCATGTCGTCGGGGCAGGGCAGCCTCACGAACAATACCAACGGCAATTACGAGGTGTATCGCGGCAGCAAGGCGGCGCTGAACATGTTCATGCGCAGCTTCGCCGCGCGGCATCGCGACGACCCGCGCGCGCTGTTGCTGATGGCGCCCGGTTGGGTGCGCACGGACATGGGCGGCGCCGGGGCGCGGTTAAGCATCGACGAAAGCATTCCCGCGCTGATCCACACCATCACCGCGCACGAGGGCCGCGCCGGGCTGCATTACGTGGATTACCTCGGACGCACGGTGCCGTGGTGATCGCTTCACCGGCGACCCGTGCGTTTGCGGTGCGCACAACGGGGTTGCGCGCACGCGGACCGACGCTCGATCACTCGCCGCGCAGGGCTGCCGCCTGACGTTTCCACAACGTCCAGGGCCGCTCCATCACGCCGAGATTGGTCTGCGTGGAGCGCTTGCCTTCTTCTTCGTCCAGATACGTCACGTCGCCGCCGAGCGCGATGGCCTTCGCTTGCATGCCCGCGTTGAGTTCGGTGTAAATCGCACGATAGACGGCGGCGGGCAGCGACGGGGCCGTGGCCACGAAGCCGTGACCCCGCATGAGGGCGACGTCCGAGTCGCCCAGCGACTCAGCGAGCGCTCTGCCCTGTTCGCCGTTGCGCACGAGCATGTCCGTGCAGCCGAAGCAGTGCCGGATGTCGAACACCGGCGCGCCGCTGCCGAGAAAGCCTGCCATGTGATACACCGGGCGCAGTCGTACCGACGATGCGGCGAACGGAATCACGGACGGCGAGTGGCTGTGCACGATGGCCTTGACGTCCGGACGGGCGCGATAGATTTCGCTATGGATCCACGTCTCGAGATACCGCTTGCGCGTGTCGCCGTCGACCGGCTGGCAATCGAGGTCGAGCGTGAGGATGTCGTCGGGCGAGACGAGTTCGGGCGCCATCGATTGCGCGATCAGGAAATGCGCCGGATTGCGCGGATCGCGCACGCTCACGTGACCGAAGCCGTCGAGCACTTCATGATGGGCGAGTACGTGATTGGCAGCGGCGAGGTCTTCGCACAGTTGCGCGATCGTCATCGCATCGTGTTCGGTCTCTGCGGGAACGTAGGGGGTATGAGCGGTTTGGGCTTGCATGATGGTGTCGGAGAGGTGTCGTTGGAAGCATGGAAAGTCGGAGCGCGAAGGCAGGCGCCGGGCCGGATCACACCCGCACGGCGGCCGAGACTTCGGGCGGAAACAGGTCGTCGGCCTGCATCTCGCGATGGCAGACACCCTGTTCGAAGGCGAAGCGCAGGAAGGCGTCGAGCGTGACCCGGTTGGGCGCGACACCGTATGGCCACGGATCGCCGCCGAACATTTCGCGGGCTTGTGCTGCGCGCTGGCTCATCCACGGCAACGGAAAGTGCGAACAGGTGATGTCTTCGAGTCGCGCAATGCTGGCGTCCTTCGCCTGCGTGAACGCCTTGACGAGGTTGTTCGCGATCCATCGATTCGCGGTGAAGACATCGCGCCGCATCACGATCAGATGCATGATCGGGAAGATGCCCGTTCGCGAGAAATAGGACCGCTCGGCGGTCTCGAAGTCGGGCAGTAACCGGATCACTTCGCGCTCGCGCCCCGGGGGCGGCGCTGGCGGACGCGCGCTGAGGATCGCGTCGATCTCGCCGTCGAGCAGCAGGGTGGTGAGAGACTTCTCGGGCGACGGGCGATAACGCACGCCCTCCGGCACGCGCACCGCGACCTTCTCCCGGCGTCCTGCCTGATTCACGCCGCCTTGCACCCATTCCACATCGGCGAGCGCCACGCCCTGATCCTGCACCAGCCAGCCGCGCGAGTACACCGACGCCGTCTGTGCCCACTCGGGCACGCCGATCCGCTTGCCGCGCAAGTCGGTCGGCGAGGACACGCTGCCGTCTGCGCGTACATAGAGCGACGACAAGCGAAACACGCGCGACGGAAACACGGGCAAACCGATCAGCCGGTCGTCGCCCTGCGAGCGCAGGGACGCATATTTGGCGAGCGACATCTCCGAGAGATCCCACTCCTGAAAATGCGTCGTGCGATAGAAGATTTCTTCGACGGGCAACACGGACGGCACGAGGTCGATGCCTTGGGCCGAGACACGACCGTCGAGCAGATCGCGCACGTGGTCGTAGTCGTTGACGGCGAGCGAAAGGGTCAGTCTGTTCATGAAGCGTTCCGATGCAGACGTAAGGAGTCAATGACCGAAGGCCGGGGCCTTCGGCAGGTTTTCCGGGCGTGCGACGAGAAAGACGAGCATCGCGGCGGTGACGAGTGCTGCGCCGAGCACGAAGAACATCGTTCCCGCGCCACCCGTTGCCTGTTGCAGCACGCCGGCGATGGCCGGGCCGCACATCGCGCCGACCCGGGCAATGCCGAGATAGAGTCCGACGCCGGTGCTGCGGATCTCCGTCGGATAGCTCACGGCGACGAGGTTGTTGAGCACGGTCTGCGTGCCGATGACGAACATGCCCGCTACCACGATGCCCACGAACGTGACCGAGCCGCCGGTGATCGTTGCGAGCACCCCGATGGCCGCCGCGCCGCACAACCACGCCAGCGACATCGCGAGACGGCGGTTGCCGATGCGGTCGGCCACCACACCGGTGAGCAGACTGCCGAATGCCGAGGCGAAGACCAGCAGCGACCCGTAGGCGAAACTCGTCGAGAGGTTCTCGCCGCGTGCCAGCATGATGGTGGGCAGCCAGCCCGACAGGCCATACGACGAGAAGAGCGACAACGCGCCCATCGACCACAGGCAAATCGTCTGACGGCGAAACTCACCGGAGAAAAGCGCGGCGACCGAACCGGCTTTCACGCCGGCGTCGGGCGAGGTGAATGTCGCCGTGGCGAACTCGGCCGCACGCGCAGGCCACAGCCGGGTGAGCTGCGCCCGCACCGCTTCCTGCTGGCCACGACTGGCGAGGAACGAGACCGACTCCGGCAGCACGAACTGAAGCGCCAACGCCAGCACCACCGACAGCGCCCCCACGTAATACATGCTCTGCCATCCGTACTGCGGGATGAGCCATGCAGCGATGAAGCCCGACGCTGTCGCGCCACCGATCCATCCGCACGAGAAGAACACGATGGTGAAGACGTTGGCGCTGCGCTTGGGCGCGATTTCGTTGATGTAGGTGACCGCGACCGGCATGAGCAGGCCCAGCGAGATCCCCATCACGAAGCGCAGTCCGATGAAGGTGCGCAGATCGTGGGCAAATAACCCGATGGCAAGACTCATCACCCCCGACAGCCAGATGCCGGTGAGCAAGACGCGACGGCGGCCGATGCGGTCGCTGAACGGCCCCGAGACGGCCGAGCCGGCGGCGAATCCGGCCAGTCCGCATGACAGCAGCACGCCGATCTGGCTCGGTGTCAGATGCCAGAGGCGGGTGACGTCATGAACGATGTAAGCGGCGTTGTACAGATCGAAGCCGTCGAACAGCAGGATCAGCGCGAGCAGTGTCGCGAGCCGGTAGTGAAAGGCCCCTAGCGGGGCGGATTGCAGGGTGTCGCGAACGTCGATGCGTTCGCCTGCCCGCGAGGGTAGGTCCAGGGCCATGCGTTGTCTCCGAATGGGCGACCTGTCGACGCTCGGACGAAGCCGGCTCGCAGTGTCTTTGTTGTCTGGCAATGACTTTGCTGTGCACGCGGAGATGACTTTACTGATCGAATTTTTGTTTATCAATATTGATTTTTAAAGTCAATATGAATGTGGCATGATGTGCCGCAAAGCCGTCGCAGCGAGGCGACGGCGTGCGTGGCGAGACCATTCAGAGGGAGACGATGACGCAGCAAACCGACCTGATGACGCGTGAAGACGTATTGGCGATGCTCGATATCAAGCCGGCCACGCTTTATGCCTATGTGAGCCGGGGATTGATCCGTGCGCGGCCGCATGAGGACGGCCGCAAGAGCCTTTACCTGCGTCGCGACGTCGAGCGTCTGGCAACCCGCAAGCGGGGACGGGCACCGACCGGCGCCGTGGCGGAATCGACGATGCGCTTCGGCGACCCGGTGCTGCACTCGGCCATCACGCAGATCACGCCGCACGGTCCGCGCTATCGCAACCGGCTGGCGATCGATCTGGCGAGCGGCGGGGCGTCGTTCGAATCAGTCGTGCATTTGTTGATGACGGGGATCTGGCAGGACAGCATCGCCGATTGGCCGATGCAGGAGACGCCGCCCGACGTGCTGCGCTTTCTGTCGACCTACGACGGCGAAGTGGCGAGCGCTGACATCGGCAACCTGCTGGGCATGGTGCCGTTCGCGCTGGCCATGCATGGGCGTGGCGCGCGTGAACTGGCCGACGGCACTGCCGTGCAGGCGGCCCGCGCGATGCTGCATTGCATGGTCGGATGCGTGGGCTTTCTCGGGCCGCAGCGACGCTTCGTGGCGCGCGAGCGCGACGAGAGTGTTGCGACGCAACTGCTGCGTGCGGCCGGCAGTGCTGTCACACCTGCGAGGCTGCGCGCCATGAACGCGGCACTCGTCGTGCTGGCGGACAACGAACTCGCCCCGGCGACGTTCTCCGCGCGCGTGGCGGCGTCCACCAACGCCGATCTGTTCGGCTGTGTGGCGGCAGCCATCGGCTCACACATCGGCTTTACCACCGGCACCAGCACCGAGAAGATCGAGACCTTGTTGCTGTGCGAGCCGTTCGATGCGCTGGACACGCGCGTTCAGCGCGTCCGCGAATATGGTGCGAGTCTGCTTGGCTTCAATCATCCGCTATATCCGGGCGGCGACGCGCGCGCCGATCTGATGATGCAGATCGCGGGCGAACTGATGAACGAGACGGATGACGGCACCATCGACGACGCGCTACGCAGGAACACCCGGCTGACGCTCGACTTTCTGGAGCGCATGCGCACCGAGGCGAACGCCCACGCCGGTCTGGCGACCGGGCTGGTGGCGCTCGCACGGGCGCTGGGATTGCCCGACGGTACGTCGACCGCCATGTGGATCATCGGGCGTTCGGCGGGCTGGGTGGCGCATGTCATGGAGCAACGCACGCAGGCGTTCATGCTGCGCCCACGTGCCAAATACGGTTATGGCGGCCCGGTTGTGGCGGAAACATTCGAGTCGTTCGAGGTGCCGTCGACTCGGTAATGACGCTCGCCATGTCGGAGTTCCGGACATGGCGCTGTCAGACGGTTCGGTCTCATAACAAATTGAGGATGTAACAAAAAATTCACACCGGACTGCTAGCCTGCGCGCAGATTTCCATTCCGCACGCGTGCGATCCGTCCCCCACCGAACCGGGTCCGCAGTGCGCCAAGTAGCGCGGACATGCTCAGAACCATAGCGAAAAGCACGCCGCAGCCGATATTGATACTGTGCATCGCGATGATCTGCTCCTGCGCTTGCTCTGCCCGTGTCTGGGCGACGGATGTCGTGCCCGGCAGCGGCGCGTCCGGTGCGAATGCAGGACAGTCAGCCTCAATGGCATTGGCCGCGTCTGCCGATGTCGGCACCGCGCCCGCACCGCTGTTGCGTTTCGACATCCCATCCGCGCCGTTGCAGTCCGCGCTCGAAGCTTACGGCGCGTTCACCGACATCTCCCTGCTGTATGACAGTTCTCTGACGGCTGGCCGTGTCTCGGTGCCGGTGCAGGGCGAGATGTCCGCACGTGCCGCGCTCACGCTCCTGCTCGAAGGCAGCGGTCTCGCCGCGCGTTACACCAGCGACAAGACGGTGGCGCTCGTGCCGTTGCGGCGCGGTACGTCCGATCCTGTCGACGAGGCGTCCGCCGAGACAGGTGCGGGCCGTCGCTATTTCGGCCTCGTCCAGACACGCGTGCACGATGCCTTTTGCGCGCAGCCGGTGCTGGCGCAGGGGGCGCGCCGCATCGCGCTGCGCCTGTGGATCGACGCCGACGGGCAAATCGGCCCGGTCAGGCTGCTCGGAACGAGCGGCGATGCGAGCGTCGACCGGCTGGTCGTCGGCGCACTGCAAGGGGTACGCATCGGGGAACCCGTGCCGCCATCGCTCGCACAGCCGTTCACGTTCGTGATTCTGCCGAAGGCATCGGGCCGCCGTTGGGGGTGCGATGGGGGTGGCGATCCGGCAGAGGAGCGCCCCTCTGGCAGGCAGCGTACCGGAGGCCGGAATGGCAGATAGGGCCGATGATGCGCAAGGCGCAGACAGGACGGAGAATGCCAATCCCGTGCGCATCACGCTGAGGGACTTGCTCGTCGAGCGCTACGGGCAGCTCAAGACGTTGCTGTCGCGCAAGCTTGGTTCATCGGATCTGGCGGGCGATGCCTTGCAGGATACGTGGGTGCGTCTGGAGAGCACGCAGACCAGCGAGCCGGTGCGTAACCCGGGGGCGTATCTGTATCGCATGGCCTATCACGCGGCCATCGACAAGCAGCGCGCCGAGGATCGTCGCCTAAGTGTGGGTGAGATCGAGACGATGCTCGATCTGGTGAGCCCCGATCCCGGTCCGGCACAGATTGCCGAAGCGAATTCCGATCTTCACGAACTGGCGCGCGTGCTGGAGCAGATGCCGCAGCGTCGCCGCGAGATTCTCCTGGCGGTGCGTCTGGATGGTCTCGCGCAGCGCGAAGTGGCCGAGCGCTTCGGGATTTCCTTGAGGCTGGTCGAACTGGAGTTGAAGAAGGCGCAGGAGTTTTGCGCCGCGCACATCGACAGATGAGGCACGGCTTTATGACGGTCGTGCGACGCGATGAAAAATATTTTCGAAAAATCTTGCGGGATCCGGCGTCGGTGAGCGTCTTCTCATCAGGACGGCCCAAAATGTTTCGGACGGATTCCGGATGGGTTCCGGATTGTCCGAGGTTTCCCGCAAGGGATGGATTGCGTTGAATGGTGTCAATAAGCACGGGCGGCATGACAGATAGCACGCTCGTTGCAAGCAGAGGATCGACAGATATACCCGACATGAAGGCAGCACCCGACAGCCCGAACCGACACGCGCCGCAGCCATCGCGGCAGGCCGTGCCCGATACGCTGGCCTTGCAGGCCGTGCAGCGCGACGCCCACGCGTGGGTGCGACGTCTCACGTCCGGCAGCGCCACCGTGGCCGATGCACAGGCGCTGCAACAGTGGTGCGACGCGAGCCCGGCACACGCTGCGGCGTTTGCCGACGCACGACGCCTGTGGCGCGATCTCGGCCCCGCTGGCGAGATGGTGCGCTCGCGTGAGCGCGCGGAGGTCCGGCGTCCGAAGCGTGTGGGACGTCGTGTGTTCCTCGGCGGCGCGTTGGCGTCGGTGGCCGGTGTCGGTGCGGCGATGATTGCGCCAGTGGGTCTCTGGGGCGCGATGACCTCGCTGGCGCATGCCGATTACCGTACCTCGACGGGGGAGCAACGTCAGATCGCGCTCGCGAACGACGTCACCGTCAATCTCAATACGCGCACGAGTATCGCCTGGCTCAAGCCTGCCGGCACCGGCGGGCAAACGTCGCAAAGTGTTTCCCCGGGTATCGACCTGCTCGATGGCGAGATTGCCGTCGATAACCTGCGCAGCGGCGGGCCGTTCGTCGTTGCCGCAGGCGACGGGCGCGCCATCGGCACGCAAGCCAACTTCGAAGTGCGCAATCTCGACTCGCGCGTGTGCGTGACCTGTGTGTCCGGATCGGTGCGCGTCGAACTGGGCGGTAACCGCGTGCAACTGGGCGCGCATGAGCAGGTCATCTATCAGGGGCAGCGTCTGGGGCGGGCGACGAACGTCGACACCACCGTCGCGACGGCGTGGCGCTCGGGCGTGCTGGTGTTCCGCGATACGCCCTTGCCCGACGTCGTGAACGAGATCAATCGTTATCGCAGCGGGCGAGTCGTAGTGATCGACGATCGCCTCGCACAGAAACACCTGAGCGGGCGCTTCCGCATCGACAGTATCGGCGAGATTTTCGCGCAGATGCAGGCGGTGCTGGGCGCGAATGTGACGCATCTTCCGGGCGGCATCGTCGTCGTGGGCTAGCGGACATCGGAGGCGGGACGCGAGCACGGATTCGAAGACGGAGACAAATTTCGAGGACGGCTTTGCGGGTTTGCGAAGTGAGCGTCGTCATCAGAGGGAAGGCCGCTTGCATCGATGCGATAGCAACGGCCGCTAACCGATTGCCACTGCACATTCGACATGCAACCGAACCCTCTCGTCTGCGCTTCACCGCTGTCCTCAGCGCCCACGTCGCCCACGTCGCCCACGCCGCCCTCGGCTGCGCGTTCATCCGATGTCGACACGACGACCGACTCGCCACGCAAGCGTGAGCGGCGCCGCCTGGGACACGTCATCCGGACACTGCACCGCAAGCCGCTCGTTCAGGCGGCCGCACTGACGCTGCTCGCGTCGTCTGCCGCGCATGCACAGCAAGCTTTCAGCAACGCGTGGTTCGCGGCGCGCGGTGCGGCGCAGGCCACGGCCACGCAGACGGGGCGTCTGCCCAACGGCATGCCGGTGACATCGCTCATGGACCCGTCGGCGCAGCAGCAACAGGCGAACGCCCAGTTGCAGCGCTCGATTGCGAACCTGAGTTCGGCGGCGCAGAACATCGCCGCGATGCAGGCGGCGCAGGCGAATGCGCGTGCGGCTGCGGCAAACAGCGACGCCACGATCCCCGACGGCCTCACCGAAGGCGGCCTCAAGGTCGACACCAACAGCCTGACGAAAGGCTGGATCAACGCCAACGCGCCCACGCAATCCACCGCCAACGGCAAGACCAACGTCAACATCCAGCAGACGGCTGACAAGGCCATTCTGAACTGGGAGACGTTCAACGTCGGACGCAACACGTCGGTCAATTTCGCACAGCAGAGCGACTGGTCGGTGCTCAACCGTGTGAACGATCCGAACGCGCGTCCTAGCCAGATTCAGGGGCAGATTCACGGCGACGGGACGGTGCTGATCCTGAACCGCAACGGCGTGATTTTCGGCGGCACGAGCCAGATCGATACGCGTAATCTGGTCGTGGCCGCCGCGAAGATGACCGACGCACAGTTCCAGACCGGTGGGCTGTACGGCGCCAACGGCACGACGCCGAGTTTTACCGACGCGCTGGGCAAGGTCGAAGTGCAGGCGGGCGCGAACATCACGACGCGCACGCCGACGTCGGTGACGCAGGGCGGCGGCTACGTGCTGATGCTCGGGCGCGAGGTGAGCAACGCGGGGACGATCGTCACGCCGCAGGGGCAGGTGGCGCTCTCGGCGGGCGACAGCTTCGTGATTCGCAAGGGCGTGGGCACGGACGCGAACACGCCGTCTACGACGAGAGGCAACGAAATCTCGCCGCAGTTCGTCGCGCAAAGCGTGGCCGGCAAGGTGGTGAACACCGGGTTGATGATGGCCCCGGAGGGCGACATCACGATGGCAGGGCGCGACGTGCAGCAGTTGGGTACAGCCGTGTCGACGACGACGGTGAACACGCGCGGCACGATTCACTTGCTGAACTCGGCGAGCGACACGCTGGGCAAGGTGACGCTGGGCAGCGGCGCGCTGACATCGGTGCTGATCAGCGATAACGGCGCGACGGCGCTCGATAGCCAGCGCACCGCGCTGATGCAGGATTCGGCGGCGCAGGACATCCTGCGCGCGGGCTCGTCCTCCGGACTGTTCGACAACCTCTCGAAGCTCTCCGACCGTCGCGACCAGTCGCGCGTGGAGATCGTGAGCGGCGGCAACGTCGAGTTTCAGGGCAATTCGCTGACGCTCGCCACGGGCGGACAGATCGCCGTGAGCGCCACGCAGCGCAGCTTCGTCGCCAACGGTGCGCAACTGGACGTGTCGGGCGCCGTCGGCGTGTCGCTGTCGATGGACAGCAACAACGTCAAGATCAACGTGCAGGGCAACGAGCAACGCGATGCGCCGGGCAACCGCGATAACGCTGCGCTGAACAATGCCAACGTGTATGTCGACCGTCGGCGTCTGGTCTATGTCCCGGCCGGTGTCGGCGGTTATGCGAACGAGCGCTGGTATACGCCGGGCGGCCTGCTCGAAGTCGGCGGCTATCTGGCGAATCAGTCGCACGGCATTGGCGAATGGGCGGCGCAGGGCGGCACGGTAACACTTGGGGGCAACGAGGTCGTGACGCAGACGGGCGCGTCCATCAACCTGTCCGGCGGCACGTACAACGTGCAGACCGGATACCTCAACCAGTCGTGGTTGCGAGGGGCGGACGGTCAGATCTACAACGTCAACACGGCACCGACGAGCGTGCTCTACACGGGCGTCTACACGGGTTTCGAAGTCACGCACCCGCGCTGGGGAACGAGTGCCACCGAGTCGTACGCCAGCCCGCTCATCGCGCCCACGCGCGTGCTGCAAAACGGCTATACCGTGGGCCGTGACGCCGGTCGATTGACGATCTCCGCGCCGACGGCCGTGCTCGAAGGCGACGTGATCGCCAACGTCTACACCGGTCCCGTGCAGACGCAGGCGCGTCCGACCGGCCTCACGGACGGCTACGCGCTGAGTCAGTTCTCTGTGGCGCGCGCCGGGTCGCTCACGCTGGGCCAGTACACCGGGCCGGGTCGCACCGGCGCGTTTGCGTCGGATGTCGTGATCGGGGCCGTGGACGACATCACGTCGGCAATGACCGTGAGCGACGCGCTCGACGCGTCGCGAATCAACACCCTGTGGCTAGACAACACGCGTCTGAATCGCGAAGGCTTCGGTGAACTGGATCTGGTCTCGTCCGGCGATATCGCGGTGCGCGGCGACTTGCGCCTGGACAACGGCGGCAGGCTGAACCTTGTCGCGCCGGATGTCGACGTGAGCGCGACAATTACCGCGCCGTCGGGCACGGTGAACCTCTCCAACACCTATCTGCGCGCAGGCGACACGTACCCGACGGCGCTTGTTAAGCCCGACGGCACGGCCAGCCTGACGCTGAACACCGGCGCGAAGATCGACGTACGCGGGCTTTGGGTCAATGGGGCCATCGACCCGGATTCGCTGTCGAAGACGGCCTACCTCAACGGCGGCAACGTCACGTTCGATTCGACGAACGATCTGAGCGTGGCCGACGGTAGCCTGATCGATGTGTCGTCGGGCGGCGCGATCCTTGTCGGCGGCAAGACGAAGGGCGGCACGGGCGGTAACGTGACACTGATCGCGGGCGATTCGGCGGGCAACGTGAACGTCAACGTCGGCACGCTGGTGCTCGACGGCAAGATCGTCGCGTACGGCGTGAATGGGGGCGGCAAGCTCACGATCTCCACGCCGGATGCCATCATGATCGGCGCGAACGCGGCACTCGCCGGCGGCGTGCTCGCGGCGGGCACGTCGGCCAATGTCGCCGTCAAGCTCTCGGAGCCGTACACCGTGCCAGCCGGGACACCGTTGCCGTTTTCGACGGTGGATGCTCACACGAAGCTGATCCTCGACGTGCCGCTGCCCGTGCCCGTTACCGTCGACACGATCCCCAACGTACCGACCGCCGCGCCGTGGGTCGTGCCGGCAGGCGTGCGCGTGCTGGCCTACAAGACGAACGGCAGTAGCGGCTACGACACGTTCGACGGCGGAAGCACCTTGCCGCAGGGTCGGCGTATCTTCAACATCTTCAGCACGAACAACGTCAACAGCATTCCGGCCGGGACGATCATCCCGTCGAGCGTGTTCCCGGTGGGCTTCGCGATCCAGCCCTATCGCGTGGTGTACACGGCGGGCACGATCAGCAATACCGATGTGACGTACCCTGTCGGCGCCATCGTGCCCGCCGGCACGATCCTCTCGCGCAATGTCGCTGTGGCGCCCGTCTCGGTATTCAACGCGGGGGCGTCCGGCAGCGATGCCCAGTTCTTCAGCGCAGGGTTTTCCAGCTACGACCTCAATGGCGGACAGGGCGTGCGGGTCGATAACGGTGTCGTCCTGGCTCCGACGATGCCCGTGTATCGTTTCGGCGCGAACAGTGTCGATGCACCCACGGGCAGCGATCCGTCGGCTGCCATGACGCTGGCGCTACCGCCGTTGTTCGCCGAGAACGCGCAGACCGGCACGCTCACGCAGCGCGCGGGCGCGAGCCTCACGCTGCGCTCCGTCACGAAGGACTACCAGGGCAATGCGACGGGCGGGGATGTCTCCGTGGGGCAGGGCGCGGCGATCGTGGTGGACCCGGGGCAGAGCATCACGCTGGATTCGTTCGGGCAGATCACGATCGACGGGGCGCTCACTGCGCGCGGTGGCAAGATCGCACTGACGAACGAGGCGGACAACGTGCTGCCGAGTGCGCGGAACTTCGACGCCGACGGGAAGAACCTCGGTATGTCGATCTGGCTCGGGCCGACCGCCAGCCTCGATGTGTCGGGCTACGGTTACACCGCGGTCGATGCCACGGGGCACACCTATGGCACGGTGTCCGATGGCGGCAGCATCACGTTGAATGGCGGTCCGTCGTTCGTGATCGTGCGTCCGGGGGCCGTGCTGAATGCCGACGGCGCAGCCGTGACGGTCGACACCGCGACCCTATCGGGCGTATCCAGCGCGTCAGATCAACCGTCCAATGCGACTGGCCGCACGACGCTGGCGTCCAACGGTGGCGCCATCTCGCTGAGTACGACGAGCGGTTTCATGCTCGACGGCAACGCCCATGCGTTCTCCGGCGGGGCCGGTGCATTGGGCGGCGATCTGTCGCTCTCGCTCCTCACGGCGCAGTTTCAGGATCCGCAGGGCAAGATTCCATTGGGGCCGCTGGCGCCGGGCATGTTCGTCGTCACGCAGTCGAGAGGGACGCCGGTCGCGTTGTCGGGGCCGTCGGCCGTTGCCGGGCTTTCGTTCGGACAGGGCGCGATCAGCGCCGATCAGATCAGGGACGGGGGATTCTCGTCAGCCTCATTGCTCTCGACCGACTATCTGATCTTCAAGGGCGATGTGTCGCTCTCGCTCGACAAGCGCCTGTCGCTCATGGCCAACGCGATCACGTCGGACGTCCCCAAGGCCGGCGCGCAGAGCCCGACGAGCAACACCGTCCGTCTGTCGGCCCCTTACATCAGCTTCAGTGCCACGCCCGCGATCTATCGCGATGGGTATCGCACCGGCGCGATCGGACAAGCATGGCCGAACACCATTCCGACCAACGCCACGTTCGAAGTCGACGCCGATCTCATCGACCTTCAGGGCCCGATCAGCTTCGGCGCAAACACGTCGTATTACGACGGCACGATCTTCCAGAACGTCTTCACGCCCGCGCAAGGCTTCAAGACGACCCGGTTCGTGAGTCAGGGCGACATTCGTTTCCTGCCGACGCCCTCGTTGCAGGCAGGCACCTCGGTCATCACAGGATGGGATTTCGATTTCGAGGGGGCGCAGATCTATCCGACAACGGGCGCAATGGCGAACATCGTCGCAGGTTCGGGCAACGTCAACTACGCTGCCACGCTCAAGCTCGGCCGCACGACGGCCGACGTGCCCGACATGCCGATGTCGGCCTTCGGCACGTTGTATCTGCTGGCACCGAACATCGAGCAGGGCGCTGTCCTGCGCGCGCCGTTCGGCAAGTTGATCTTCGGCAGCGTCAACGCCGTGCCGGGGCTGGTGCCGACGGGGAAGTCCATCGAGTTGCTGCCCGGCAGCGTGACTTCCGTATCGACGGACGGCCTCACGATGCCGTACGGCGGTACGTTCGACGGTGTCACCTACACGTATGACGGTGTGAGCATCAAGCCACTTGCGGCGGGTGGGTTTACGTCCGGGGGCATAGGGATGGATGCGGGGATCCGTCTGCAAGGACAGACCCTCACCGTGGACGACGGCGCGGTACTCGACCTGAGCGGTGGCGGCTCGCTGACCGGCGCGGGCTTCGTGTCGGGGCGCGGCGGTTCGGTCAACGTGCTGAACACTGCGCTCGTCAATGCGAATCCGACGATGAAGCTCAGCAAACCGGGCGACAAGGTCTACGCGATCGTGCCGGGCTATGCCTCCGCTTATGCGCCGGTTGCGCCGGAAAACGGGGCGGGCGACCCGGTGGTCGGGCAGCGCATCACCATCGGCGACGGCGTGCCGGGCTTGCCCGCAGGCACCTACACGCTGCTGCCGTCGACCTATGCGTTGCTGCCGGGCGCGTATCGTGTCGAGATCGGCGGTGCGGGGCAGACGCTGCCTGCCACGGCAACCGCAGCGGGCAACGGCACCTACCTGACGGCGGGGTACCTCAGCATCGCGAACACCGCGGCGCGCAGCCAGTTGCCATCAACCGTGCTGGTGACGTCTGCCGATGCCGTGCGCAAATACTCGCAGTTCAACGAACAGAGCTACAGCGACTTCCTCACCAGTCAGGCGGTACAGACCGGCAACATCGCACCGATGCTGCCGCGCGACGGCAAGGTGCTCGACATTCAGTTCAACACCCCGCCGGTCGTGCCGACGACACCGGTCTTTACCTTCGACGGTCGTGCACTGTTTCAGGCGGCGCAGGGTGGCATCGCCGGACAGGCGGCTGTGGAAAACGTCGGCGAGATCACGACCGGCACGCGTACCGCAGGGTTCACGGGCGTGTCGGTCGGCGCAAACGATCTGAGCGCCATCGATGCGCCGCGACTCAGCATCAACGGCATTGCAGCGGTGACCGCGACGGCGCCGCCTCAGTTCACCTTCCGGGGTAACGGCACCGATCTTTTCGTGAGGGATGGCGTGACGCTGTCGGCGGGCGAAATCTATCTGGTCGGTCACAACATTACGCTCGGCAACGACGTCACTCTGACGACGATCGGCAAGGGTGCGTCACCGCTGGATTCGGCCGTGACCGGCTTGCCTTACGTCGCGCTTAACTACACGGTGCTCGGTCTGTCGAACGGCGACGTCTCGTTCGCCGGCGCGCAAACGAGCAACGGCACGATCACCATCGGCGCGGGCTCGGGCCTGTTCTCGGAAGGCACGCTGGTCCTGTCGACCAATGGCGCATCGACACTCGATTCGACCGCACGCTTCGGTTCACGCAATATCGCGCTGGCCGTGGGGGCGCTCAATGTGGGCGACGCGGCGCAAGTCGCAGCGGCGGGCAATCCCGCGGGCATGCTGTTCAATCAGGCGATGCTCTCGACGCTCATGCAAGGCGATCCGGCGAGCGGTGCGCCGGCGCTCGAGAAAATCACGCTGGGCGCGGCAGGGGCCATCAACGTCTTCGGCAGCAGTCGTCTGGACACGCGTGGCTCGGGCGTCGATGTGGTGTTGAAAGCCCCGGCCATCTACGGCCTTGGCAGCACGGACGATCATGCCACTATCGCTGCCGACCGGTTGACGTGGAATGGCGTGGTCGGCGCAACGGCGCCAGCCATCGCGACCGGTGGACCGGGCACGGGTGCCGGCACCCTGAGCCTCGTTGCGAAGGAGATCGACCTCGGTCAGTTCTTGTCGACGGACACGTCGAGCGTGACGCGCACGATCTACGGCTTCGGCAACGTCGATCTGACAGCCAGCGATCGCATCGTGTCCGCCGGCCACAGCACGCTCTTCGTCTATCAGGCGCCGAGCACGCAAAGCGGCGCAGTGTTTGGCCAGAGTGGCACGGGCGGCCATCTCACGCTCGCGACGCCGCTGCTCACGGGCATGCAGAAATCCATCACCGGCTATGTGACGGGCGGCCAGCTCGATGTCGTGGCGCCTGCCGGGACCACGCCGAGCACGGCAACGTCGAGTGTTGCCGGCGCGGAGATCGACCTGACGGGCGATAACGTGCGTATCGGCAGTACCGTGTTGCTGCCCAGCGGCAAGCTCGCGGTGAATGCGACGCACGACATCGTGCTCGCGGACGGCAGCCGTCTCGACCTGAGCGGGCAAACGTCGCGGATTCAGAATGCGATTGTCTACGGTTTCGGCGGGACGCTGGCATTGACGAGTACGCAGGGTAACGTCACGCAATCGAGCGGATCGATCGTCGATGTCTCGGCGCAGAACAACAACGCCGGGGAGATGACGGTCGACGCCCGGAGCGGCACGGTGACGCTGGGCGGTCAGTTGCGCGGCGCGGCCAACACCGGCTATCTGAGCGGCGATTTCGGTGCCGAAGCGGGGACGTTCGCCGACTTCGCCGGCCTGAATGCCTCGCTGACGCAGGGTGGCTTCTTCGACTCGCGCGTGTTCGTGCAGAAGCAAGGAGACCTGACGGTCGGCGACGGTGTGAAGGCACGCAACGTCGGTATCTCGGTCGACGGCGGCAACCTCACCGTCAACGGCACCATCGACGCTTCCGGCGCGGCCCCCGGCACGATCCGTCTGGCGGGCGCCAACGGCCTTACCCTGGGCAGCACGGCAGTGCTCGACGCGCATGGCACGCGGTTGCAGGTCGACAGCTACGGCGCGCCCATCGAAGCGAAGAATCGCGGCCATATCGAACTCACGGCGTCGGGCGGCACCATGACCCTTTCGCCGGGGGCGACGCTCGATGTCAGCACGCCAGATGGCAAGCACTACGGCGATATCGTGCTGAACGCCGTGCGCACGGCTGAAACGTCGGGCGACATCGCGATCAACGCACCCGGCGCGCTGAACATTCGCGGTGCCAACAGCATCGCCCTGAATGGCTTCTGGACGTACAACCTCGCGCCGGGCAGCGTGATTTCGCAAGCCACGCTCGACGGCTACGATGCGGCCAGCACGGCGTTCATGAACGCGGCGGCGGGCAACGGTGCACTTGCCACGCGCACAGCGGGCCTCTCGGCCTATGGCGACGCTTATCACTTGCGTCCCGGTGTGCAGATCGCGTCGACCGGCGACTTGTCGACCATCGGCGATATCGATCTCGCGAAGTACCGCTATGGTCCGGGGGCGAACCGCGACCCGAACTCGGCTGGCTATGGTGCAGGCGAGCCGATGGCGCTGGTGTTGCGTGCGGGCGGAAACCTCACGATCAAGGGCAGCCTCTCCGACGGGTTCGGACCGACGCAGGGTGTCCCTGCCGTCTACTCGCCAATCGACATTGCGCACGATCCGAAGGCCGAGCTTTGGTCGCCTAACGACACGGGGTTGAACAATTCCAGCTACGTCTACACGACCGCCGTGACGCTGATGAACGACTGGACCATTCCGAACGATCAGTTCTATCAGGACATGGTGTCGATCTACGGGGTGCCGTTCGTCGACGTCGCGGGGCATCAATACGGGCCGGGAAGCACCATTCCGGCGGGCACGACCCTCGATCCGGGACCATCGCTCGGCGCGAACGGTTACCTGATCTTCGATATCGCCACACTGCCGACGTTGGGGGCCGTCGTGGTCCCGGCAACTCCCGGGGCACCGGGCACCTCGGCGGGGGCGCGCATGCTTGCGGCGGGCACGCTATCGTCGTCGATCCGCCTCGTCGGCGGCGCGGATATCACCGCGGCCGACCAGCGTGCGGTGCAGACTGCGCAAGCCCTGGCAGGTCAGGGCAACGTCACGCTCAATGATGCCGCCTACAACAATTCGCAACGCGCCACGACGTTCAGCGTACTGCGCACCGGCACCGGCAATCTGGACATTCTGGCGGGCGGCAGCTTCAGCGAAGCCACGCCTTATGGCGTCTATACGGCAGGCACGACGTCGGCGCCGATGCTTGCGGCCGACGGCAGCAATCCGTACAACCTGGCGAACACGGCGTCCAGCGGTGGCGTGCAGGTCTGGTACCCGGAGCATGGCGGCGACGTGCTGATCTCGGCGCAGCAGGACGTGACCGGCAATATCCAGATGAGCGACAACGCCACGCGTTACGTCGACAGCGACATCACGTCGAACTGGCTGTGGCGACAGGGTGGCGCAGGGCAGACCGCCGATCCGACGGCATGGGGCATCAACTTCGGGGCGATGGTGAAAACCAGCCCGTTCAGTGGCGCCCTCGGTATTGTCGGCTTCCAGGGTATCGGCACACTCGGCGGCGGTAATCTGACCGTGATCGCCGGACGCAACGCCGGCGTGATGACGTCCACCAACATCACGCAATCGACCGGCCTCGATCTGGCGGTGGCATCGACCGGACGCGTGCTGGCAGACGGCACGGTCGTGCAGACCGGCGGCGGCGACCTGACCGTGAAGGTCGGCGGCATGCTCAACGGCCGCCCCTCGGTCGGTCAGTCCGATAATCCGGCAGACTACTTCGGCGCGGTGACGGCCCTGCGCGGCGATACCACCATCGACGCCGGATCGATCGGCGCGATGGCGACCTATGGCAATGGCTTGTACTGGAAGTCCCTCGACCCGCGAGCGCAATCGTTCGACACGATCAAGGGCGTGACCTTCACGCGTGGGCCGACGGTGATTCCGGGTGACGGTACTGTGAGCATCAATACGCGCGGTGACCTCGTGCTCGGCGGTGCAGGCGATGCGGGGATGACATTGAGCACGGACGTCGAGGGCAGCTATTACACGAATGCCGCGGGCACTGTCGGGAAGGGCGGCAATACCCGCTTCACCCTCTATCGGCCGGAGACGGGCATTCGTCTGTTCACCGCCGGTGGCGACGTGGCGCCGCTCGACGGCGGCGTGGGCGGCGATGCCATGACGAACGGCACGACGTATCTGCCGGGCAGCCTGAGCGTTGTGGCGGCCAACGGCGATATCCGGTTCAACACCCAGCTCGGGCCGTCCGATCCGCGTGGCAACATCGAACTGATTTCGTCACCCGTCGGACAACTGGAGATGCTCGCTGCGGGCACGATCTACGGGCAGGGCGCGACGGTCGCGATGTCCGGTGCCGACATGTCGAGCCTGGCCACGCCACAGCATCCGTTCTTTCAGACGTTGAATGCCTCGGGGCCCGACAGCCTGAACAGCGCACCGTCCAACGGCGCCATTCGCGAGTACGCCAACAATCCGCTGGCGTACGGCGAGGATACGGTGACATCGCTGCTGCACGCGCAGGACACGGTCTCGTCGCGCATTTATGTCGGTGTCGATATCGACGATCTCACCATCGGCAATACCATCGCCCGTGTGGTCAACGACTTTTCGGCGGGATTCATCCCGACACACAGCACCTGGTACATCGCGGCCAAGCCGTTCGATGTGATGGCCGGGCGCGACATCGTCGGCGTGGGGGCGACGCCGAGCACGTTCCTGAACGTGGCGACGGGCGACATCACATCGATACAGGCCGGACGCGACATTTTCTACCAGTCGGCGAATGTGCTTGGACCGGGCTTGCTGCAAGTACAGTCCGGGCGCAATCTGTATCAGGGCTACTACGGCATGCTCACGAGCGTGGGCGATCTGGTGAATCCGTCGAACACGGCTGGTGGCGCCGACATCTCAGTGCTCGCGGGTGTGGGCGCGAACGGCCCCGATTACGCCGGTTTTGCCAAGCTGTACTTCGATCCCGCCAACCAGTTGCCGACGGGATCGGCACTCGCCGGCAGCGGCAAGGTCGCGCACGCCTACGGTGACGAACTGGTGACGTGGCTCACGGATCGCTTCGGTTACACCGGCACGAAGCGCGATGCGCTCTCGTATTTCCTGGCATTGCCGTCGGCGCAGCAGGGCGTGTTCGTGCGGCAGGTGTACTTCAAGGAACTGCTGGCGGGCGGGCGCGAGTACAACGACGCCGCGAGCACGCGCTACGGGAGTTATCTGCGCGGTCGCGACGCCATCGCCACCTTGTTCCCCACGCTCGATGCGCAGGGGCAACCCATCGATTATTCGGGTGCCATCACGATGTTCAGCAGCGTGACGGGCATGAATAACGTGGGCGGCGTGAACATCCCTATCACGAGCGACGCCGGGGTCCATACGAACTTCGGCGGCAGCATCCAGATGCTGAACCCGGGCGGCCGCACGCTGGTCGGTGTGGAAGGCGTCACCCCCGGGGCGGCGGCCGGTATCGTCACGCAGGGCGACGGCGATATCCAGTTGTACAGCCGCGACAGCATTCTGCTCGGCCTGTCGCGTGTGATGACGACCTTCGGCGGGAGTATTCAGGCCTGGTCTGCCGAAGGCGACATCAACGCCGGTCGCGGCTCGAAGACGACGGTCCTCTACACGCCGCCCCGGCGCGTGTACGACGACGTCGGCAACGTGACGCTCTCGCCGGCTGCACCGTCCAGCGGTGCCGGTATCGCCACGCTCGCACCGCTGCCGGAAGTGCCGCCGGGCGACGTCGACCTCGTGGCCCCGCTAGGCACGATCGATGCCGGTGAAGCCGGGGTGCGTGTGTCGGGCAACGTCAACTTCGCCGCGCTGGCGGTGGTCAATGCGGCCAACGTGCAAGTGCAGGGCAAGTCGACGGGCCTGCCGGTGATCGCGGCGGTCAACGTGGGGGCGCTCACCAATGCGAGCGCGACGGCGGCACAGGCGGCGTCGGCCGCGCAGGACGCGATGGCCCGCGAGCGCGTGGCGCAGCGTCAGAACGCGCCGTCGATCTTCTCCGTGCGCATGTTGAGCGCGGGGGATGCGAGCGGCGGGACACCTGATCAGAAGGGCGCTGCCATCACGTCGCCCGTGAAGATGAGCTACGACCCGGGCAGTGCATTCCAACTGGTTGGGAATGGCGAGTTGACCGACGCTCAGAAGATGCAGCTCACGCGGGAGGAAAAGGCACATCTGTGACAGCTGCCGACGCGTTACAAAAAATAGTCTGCGGATTTGCCCTTCGATATCCGTCTTGTCATTGAGGCTTGCAGAAATGACAGAAGCGTTCATGGGTATCGGGGGGCACACAATGTTCGCGCAGGGGCAATACGGAGAAGCGGGACTGGTTGGGGCGGTTGGGAGTGGAAGCGGGGGCGCCGGCATGGATCTGAGCAATGTCAGTGTCGAGGCCGCAGTTCGCAACGCGCAGGCGCAGGAAGCCGGTACGGGTTCTGCCACCCAGGTGCTGCGCGAGTGTCTGGAGGCGAATTACGACCGACTGCTGCGGCGTCTGTCACGCAGCATCGGTTGTCCGGATACGGCCAGCGACAGCCTGCACGACGCGTGGGTACGGCTCGGCAGCGCCACGCTGCCCGATGCCGTGCACCGGGGCGAAACGTATGTGTTCCGTATGGCCTACAACCTGGCGGTCGATCAGATGCGCGCCCGCCGGATGTGGGCGTCGCTGGCGGACGAGGGTGAGGTGTTCGACGTGCTGCCGGATCGCGGTCCGGGGCCGGAAGCGGTGGCGGGGGCGCGCTCAGAGCTGGCTGCGCTCTCGAAAGCGCTCGACGAGATGTCCGGTCATCATCGTCGTGTGCTCGTCGAGCTGCGCATCGACGATCTCACGCGTGAGGAGGTTGCCGCCCGCTACGGTCTTTCGCTACGCAAGGTCGACACGTTGCTGCGTCAGACGCTCGACTACTGCGCCATGCAGACGGGGCGGGAGGCGAGCGGCGGCATCGGCGAGGCGCGGCGTACGGTGAAAGTCAGTGACGCACCGGCTGCGTGCAAGACCTGAGTCACCACCGGCAGCACGCCTCAGTGCAACGGTTCCGAGGGGGCTTCGTCCTCGAACGTACGGAAGCGCCAGCCGAACCACACCGCCAGCATGCGGATCACGAAGCCGCCGACGAAACCCACACCCGTCGCGACACCGTTCGGCACACCGAAATGCAGCATCGCGACATACATCGCGCCGGCAATGCACGCCACGCTTGCATACATCTCACGGCGCAGCACCAGCGGCACCTGACCGCATAGCAGGTCGCGCAGCATGCCGCCGCCAATGCCGGTGAGCACCCCCGCGAGGACCACGATGACCGGGCTCGTGCTCACGGTCATGCCGATATCGCATCCCAGAATCGTGAAGGCCGCCAGCCCGATGGCGTCGACCGTGATGAAGGTCATGCGCAGCCGGTGAATGTGGCGCGCCACGATCGACGCGAGCGTCGCCGCCCCCAGCGTGAGCAGCAAATACTCGGGATGCGCAATCCACACGAGCGGGTGACGGCCGAACAGCACGTCGCGGATCGTGCCGCCGCCGAGCGCCGTCACCATGCCGACGAAGGCGAGTCCGAAGCGGTCCATGCCGCGCTGCATCCCCATGATGGCCCCCGACATCGCTTCCGTCACGATGGCGATCAGGTACAGGGCGTAGAAGATTTCTGTTTTCATGATGTCCCTTGCAAAGGCCGGGCGACTATATCACTTCATGCGTTTTTTCCCAGTTTTTAAGGGTTTGCGGGCCGGTTCACTGTGATTTGTACAGGTTTTCAGGCGCATGGCCCGGTGCGACACTGCTGGCAACGAAACGACAGATGGGCAGACACGGCCCCAATGCTGTCCAAACCCCTTAAACTCTCAACCTTTTGTGTGCCGGAGTGTGTCGGACGGCGTACGGTCGGCAAAACGACCGGCCAGCCAGTCTTACCGCCGCTTTCACCGCACCCGTACTGCCCATTTTTGACGTGCCTTTTTGATCGCCAACTTCGTTCCATGATCCAGTTCATTCGCCGCCGGCCCTATCTGGTCACCAGCCTCGTTGTGCTAATCGTTCTCGTGGTGCTCGGTCTGCGCAGTCTTGCGACGCCGAAGCCCCCGCAGTACATCAGCGCCAAGGTCGAGCGCAGCGACCTCGAAAACACCGTCCTCGCCACCGGCACGCTTCAGGCGTTCCAGCAGGTCGACGTCGGCGCGCAGGTCAGCGGCCAGTTGAAGTCGCTCAAGGTCAAGCTTGGCGACAAGGTGAAGAAGGGGCAGTGGCTCGCCGAGATCGATCCGGTGCTCGCGCAGAACGGTTTGCGTCAGGCCGAAGCCGACGAGCAGAATCTCCAGGCGCAAAAGCGCTCGACGACGGCCCAGTTGAAGCAGGCCGAGCTGGCCTTTGCCCGGCAGCGTCAGATGTTGCCCGACGACGCCACGTCCCGTCAGGACTTTGAATCGGCACAAGCCGCGCTCGACACGCAGCGCGCCACGCTCGCCGGACTCGATGCCCAGATCCGCAAGGCGAGCGTCGCCATCGAGTCGGCACGTGCGAACGTCGGGTACACGCGTATCGTGGCGCCCATCGACGGCCAGGTGGTCGCCATCGTCACGCAGGAAGGCCAGACGGTGATCGCGCAGCAGCAGGCGCCGGTGATTCTGAAGCTCGCCGATATGGACACCATTACCGTGAAGGCGCAGGTCTCGGAGGCGGACGTCATTCGCATCTCCCCGGGCCAGACCGCCTACTTCACGATCCTCGGCGATCCGGACAAGCGTTACTACGGCAAGCTGCGCGCCATCGAACCTGCGCCGCAGAACTTCCTCGACACGCAGAGCACGCTGGGCGGCGGTGCCACGCGAAACAACACGGCCGTCTTCTACAACGCGCTGTTCGACGTGCCGAACACCGATCATCGCCTGCGTATTTCGATGACGGCGCAGGTCAACGTGTTGCTCGGCACGGCGAAGCAGGCGCTTAGCGTGCCGGTGGCGGCGCTGGGCAAGAAGGTCGGCCCCGATCGTTACGAAGTGCGCGTGCTGGACAAGGACGCCAAGGATGGGCACGCCGTGACGCGTCAGATCGTCACGGGGCTGAACAACAACGTGCGCGTCGAAGTGCGTGAAGGTCTCACCGCAGACGACCGGGTCGTGATCGGCGAGGCGGGCGATGGCGCGTCGACGCCGGCCGACACGTCGTCGGGCGCCGCTCAATAAAGGAAGCCGAGGATGTCGAGCGTCATGACTCAAGCCTCCGAAACGTCTCAAAACGCGGCTGATGCCCTCGGGGCCAGCCCGCACCCGATGCTGTCGCTCACGGGCATCACCCGGCGCTTCCCGTCGGGCGAGCGCGACGTCGTCGTGCTGCGCGATGTGAACCTCACCATCGAAGCGGGCGAGATCGTTGCGATCATGGGCGCGTCGGGCTCGGGCAAGTCGACGCTGATGAACATTCTCGGGTGTCTCGATCATCCGAGCGAAGGCAGCTACCGCGTGGCCGGACGCGAGACGCGCGATCTGGACGCCGACGCGCTGGCGCAACTGCGTCGCGAGCACTTCGGGTTCATCTTCCAGCGCTATCACCTGCTGCCGCACCTCGACGCGGCGTCGAACGTGGAGATGCCGTCCGTCTACACGGGCACGCCGCACGCTGCGCGTCGGTCGCGTTCGGTGATGCTGCTCGAACGGCTCGGGCTCGCGGACCGCACCGAGCACCGGCCCAGCCAGTTGTCGGGCGGTCAGCAGCAGCGCGTGAGTATCGCGCGTGCGCTGATGAACGGCGGTGAAGTCATTCTGGCGGACGAACCGACGGGCGCGCTCGACACGCGCAGCGGCCGTGAAGTCATCCGCATTCTCAAGGAACTGAACGCGCTGGGGCACACGGTCATCATCGTGACCCACGACGAGAAGGTGGCCGCGCACGCCCGCCGCATCATCGAGATTCGCGACGGCGAGATCGTGGCGGACCGCGAGAATATGCCGGTGGAGGTCGAGCCGGACGCGCCTGCGCACGCCACGCCGCCCGACGAGTCGCCCGAGGAAGTGGCACAGGCCGAGGCATCGGCGGCATCGGCAACCGATCCGGCGTCGGTGAATGCCAGCCATGGCGGCGCGATTCCGCCGCGCCGCTGGACGGGCGGTGTCGGTCGCTTCGCCGAGGCGTTCCGCATGGCGTGGATCGCGTTGATTTCGCACCGTCTGCGCACCTTCCTGACGATGCTCGGCATCATCATCGGTATCACGTCAGTCGTCTCCATCGTGGCGATCGGGGAGGGCGCGAAGCGCTACATGCTGGCCGAGATCGGCAGTATCGGCACCAATACCATCAACATCTACCCGGGTAAGGATTGGGGTGATAACCGCGCCACGGCGATTCAGACGCTGGTGCCCGAAGACGTGCAGGCGCTCTCGGAGCAGGTCTACGTGGACAGCGCGACGCCCGAGACGGCGCGCAGTCTGCTGCTGCGTTACCGCAACGTCGACGCGAGCGCCATGGTCACGGGCGTGGGCGAGCACTTCTTTCAGGTGCGCGGTCTGAAGATCGGGCAGGGCATTGCGTTCGGACCGGACGAGGTGCGACGTCAGGCGCAGGTGGCGGTGATCGATCAGAACACGCGTCGCAAGCTCTTTGGCTCGAATCCGAACCCGCTGGGCGAAGTGATCTTCGTGGGCAATCTGCCGTGCGTGGTGATCGGCGTGACGGTGGAGAAGAAGAGCGCGTTCGGCGACACCAAGAGCCTGAACATCTGGGTGCCTTACACGACGGCGGCCGGGCGGCTGTTCGGGCAGCGCAACGTGGACAGCATCACCGTGCGGGTGCGCGACGGTCAGCCGAGCAAGGTGGCCGAGAAGAGCCTCGAGACGCTCATGACGCAGCGTCACGGCCGCAAGGACTTCTTCACGTACAACATGGACAGCGTGGTGAAGACGGTCGAGAAGACCAGCCAGTCGCTCACGCTGCTGCTGTCGCTGATCGCCGTGATTTCGCTCGTCGTGGGCGGGATCGGCGTGATGAACATCATGATCGTGTCGGTGACCGAGCGCACCCGGGAGATTGGGATTCGCATGGCGGTCGGCGCACGTCAGAGCGACATCATGCAGCAGTTCCTCGTGGAAGCGGTGATGGTGTGTCTGATCGGCGGCGCGATCGGGATTGCCTTGTCCTTCGGGGCGAGCTTCCTGTTCTCGCTGTTCGTCGAGAAATGGAAGATGGTGTTTTCGATGGGGTCGGTCGTCACGGCATTCCTGTGCTCGACGCTCATCGGCGTGGTGTTCGGTTTCATGCCTGCGCGCAATGCGGCGCGGCTGGATCCGGTCGAAGCGCTTGCCCGCGATTGAGGTATTGCCAGATGACCCGAATGATTGCTCATACTCATCCCGCTCGTCCGACTCGTTCGATGTCAGGTTCGTCGACGGCGTCGCTTGCGTCGCCCTCCCCGGTGTCGTCCCTCAGCCGCTCGGTGCTCGCGCTGGCGAGCGTGGCGGCGCTGCTCGCGGGGTGTGCCGGTGTGCGTCACGACCCGCTTCCCGCCGTGCAGGTGCCTGCGCAATGGGCAGCAGCGCCGGGGGCAGGCACAGCGTCCACGGCGGCCGTCATCGCCCCCGACTTCTGGCGTGCGTTCGGCGATCCGGTGCTGGACAAGCTCATCACCGACGTACTCGCCGTCAACAACGATCTGGCGGTGGCGGGGATTCGCGTCTACCGGGCGCAGTTGCAGGCCGGGTTGGCGGACACGAACCTGACGCCGTCGGTGACGGTCAACGGCAACGGCACGGTGTCGCGCACGCTCGATACGCATGCGATGGGACGCAAGAGTACCTTGCAGGCCACGGCGTCGTACGAACTGGATCTGTGGGGCAAGCTGGCGGCGCAACGCGACGCCGCGCGCTGGGAGTACGAAGCGACCGATGCCGACCGCGAGGCCGCTCGCCTGTCGCTCATCGGCACCACGGCGCAGCTCTACTGGACGATCGGTTTCCTGAATCAGCAGATCGCCAACACAGAAAGCAACATTGCTTATACCGAGCGCATTCTGGCGCTGGTACGTTCGCGCTACGCGGCGGGCGCGGTGTCGGGGCTGGATGTGGCGCAGACGGAGGGGAATCTGGCGGACCAGCGCGCCGCCCTGACATTGTTGGTGCAGCAGCGTACGGAGAACCGCAACGCGCTGGCGATCCTGTTCGATCGTCCGCCCGAGCAGGCGGCGGCGGAGCCGTCGACGTTGCCGATGCAGGCGCTACCGGCGGTCCCGGCGGGACTGCCTGCCGAACTGCTCGGCCGCCGGCCGGACCTGCGCGCGGCGGAGTTGCGCCTGCGCGGCACGCTCGCTAACGTCGACATCACCCGCACGAGTTTCTACCCGACGTTCACGCTGACCGGGCAACTGGGCACGACGAGCACGTCCCTTGAGCGCGTGTTGCAGAACCCTGTCGGCTCGCTGGGTTTGGGGCTGGCGCTGCCGTTCATTCAGTGGAACACGATGCAGTTGCAGATCAAGGTGTCGCAAACGCAGTACGAGGAGGCGGTGGTGAATTTCCGCAAGAGCCTCTACACCGCGCTGAGCGAAGTCGAGAATGCCCTGTCTGCACGGGATCAGATCACTAAGGAAAGCGAGCAGCGCGCGTTGTCGGTCACGCAGGCGCAACGCGCCGAGACGCTGTTGCGCTCACGTTATCGGGCGGGCGCCATCGGCGTGCAGCCGTGGCTCGAACAACTCCAGTTGCTGCGCACCGCGCAGACCGCCGATGCGCAGACGCGTCTGAACCGTCTGAACAATCGCATGACGCTTTACAAGGTGTTGGGCGGGGCGGGGAATGCGTCGGATGTGAGCCCGCCGGCGTAATCACCACGCGATTACGCGTCATCACGAAGCGGCGCGAGCATTTTCCTCATCCGGCATGAAAGATCGATCAGATTACTCGTGAGGCGATCGCTTACGAGGAGATTCATCACGAGAGAAAAATACAATGGCTTCTCTCTCTTTCGCGCAATGAAATTCGATGTCGAGCAATCGGAATACAGCGTTCGCGGCCGCTTTCGCCGGGATGGTATCGGTGCAATCGGGGGCGGCGTTTGCGAAATCGCTGTTCCCGCTGGTGGGCAGTGAGGGCGTCGCCGCGCTAAGGCTTGGCATTTCCTCGCTCGTCCTCATCGCGGTATTCCGACCGTGGCATCTGAATCTCCGGCAACTCGGCATTTCCTGGCGGACGATGCTTGCCTACGGCATCACGCTCGCGCTGATGAATCTGCTCATCTATCGCGCTTTCGCCTACATTCCCGTGAGCATCGCAATCTCCATTGAGGTGATGGGGCCGTTGCTTGCCGCGCTAGTGAGTTCGCGTAAGAAGACCGACCTCGTCTGGATTGCCCTCGCGGCGCTCGGCATGGTGTGGCTCGCGATAGGCGATGTGCATGGGGAAATCGATATCCGGGGCGTGCTGTTCGCGTTGGCGGCAGCATTGTTTTGGGGCATCTATGTGATCGTCGGCCGTGAAGCGTCGGGCGGCGGCGGGCGAACGGTGGCCGTTGGCATGGCGATTGCCGCATTGATTGCCGTGCCGCTGGGCGTGTCCCAGGCGGGCAGGGCGTTGCTGGCGCCGCATGTCCTGTTCGTCGGGTTTGGCGTGGCGGTGTTGTCGAGCATGTTGCCGTTCCTGCTCGACATCTATGCGATGCGTCGTTTGCCCGCGCGGGTGTTCGGGGTGCTGTTGAGCGGATCACCGGCCGTCAGTGCGATTGCCGGATGGCTCGTGTTGCACGAGACGCTGACGATCACGCAATGCGTGGGCATCGGCTGTGTGATGGCGGCGTGTGCGGGGTGCGCGTTGTTTTCCCGGCAGCAGACGGACGGCTGATCGTCCCCGTTACGGCAGATCGAAGAGAGGGATCTTCAGGCCGGTTTTCACCTGATCGAGCACGATCAGCGTTCGATAGGTGAGGATGTCCGGGTTATCGGCGAAGTGTTGCCGGATGAGTTGCTCGAAGTGCTGCAAATCCCGGGAAATCATGATGATGATGAACGACACGCCGCCGTTCACGAAGTAGCACTGCTGAATCTCGTCGACGTCGCGGAAATACAGCTTCGCCCGATCCATCACGACACTTCGATCCTCAACCAGCCGCGACTCGATGACCGCGGTGACCGGATTGCCGACGAGTTGCGGGTTCAGGACCGCAACGTTGCTCCGGATGACCCCCTTGCTTTCCAGTCGACTGATGCGACGTTGCACCGACGGTGTCGACAGGCCAACCTGTTCCGCGATTGCCCCATGCGACAGGTGGTTATCCGTTTGCAGCAGATCGAGGATGTTCAGATCGAAGCGGTCGAGCCCGCGATCGGGGCCATTCTTGTCGACTTTGTTTCTCATGGGTGGGGAGGGCGGCATGGATCCCGCATTATGCCGCCTCCGTCACCGTTGCACATTTACCGATGCGTGAGTCGCTTGTCCGCCGCCATCAGCAGGCCGTTACAGGTCAGGGCAAAGATGGTGAGGAACAGCGCCACGGACATGATGGTGCCGATGTCGCCGAGGTTCATCGCATTGGTCAGCAGATAGCCGAGCCCCTTTTGCGAAGCGAACATTTCGCCGATCAGCACGCCCAGCAGCGTGAGCGAAAAGCCCAGCCGCATACCGGCGACGATCTCGGGAAAGATGGCGGGCAGCACGACACGCCATACGGTCTCCCGGAACGGCATGCGCATGGTCTGCGCCGCGCGCAGATACACGGGCTTCATCTGACGTATCGCGTTCATCGTGAACACGAGAATCGGGATGAGACCGTGCATCACACCGAACGCCACCTTGGCAGAGAGTCCCAGCCCGAAGACCAGCAGCACCAGCGGATATAGCGTGACCTTCGGCAGCGAGTACAGATTGACCAGCAGCGGCTCGGCCACCGTGCCGGCCATGCGGTTGATGCCCAGCAGCACACCCAGCGCAATCCCGCCCGCGACGGCAATCACCAGCGCGTAGATCAGCGCGCGGCCGGTCTCGGCTACGTTATCCCAGAACGACGCCGTGCCGAGCATCTGCCACAATTCCGCGACCGTCTGCGCCGGTGAACTGAGCGACGCACCGCCGACCGCGAGATGCAACGCCTCCCAGAGCAGCACCACGACCAGCACGACGCAGGTAGGTCCGATCAGATTTTTCATGCGAATTCTCCGTTGCCCGCTCAGCGCTGACGCCGCGCCTGAAAGCGCGCGTCGAGCCGGTTGAGCACCACGTTGATCAGCGTGACAGTGACGAGCACCATCAGCATCAACGCGTACATGTCGTCGTTCTGGAAGTTGTTGTAGGCGTATCCGATCGCGTATCCGATGCCCGATCCCGACAGAATGAATTCCGACGCGATCACCCCGATAAACGCATACGCCACCGACAATTTCACGCCGCTGAACAGATACGGCAGCGCGGCAGGCAGCTTCACGCGCAACGCCGACTGCCAGGGCGACAGACGCATCACCCTGGCGGTCTTCGACAGCGAGCGCGGAATGCGATCGAGTCCGGTAAGCGTGGCCGTAATCATGGTCACCACCGCGAGCATCACGGCAATCGCGATGATCGGCAGCGATCCCACGCCGAACAGCACGATGAACACCGGATAGAAGATGAACGTCGGCACGGCGTAGTAGCTCACGATCATCGGTTCGAGCGCGCGCCGCACGCTGGGCATCGCATGAATCGCGAGTCCCAGCACGAAGCCCAGCACCACCGCCGTTACCGAAGCCGCGACGATATTGATCAGGCTCGTCGCAATATCGTGGGCGAAACGGCCGTCGCGCAGCACTTCGATGGCATGACCGGCCATCGCGCTCGGTGCAATCATGACTTCCGTGGGGATTACGCCGACGCGGCACAGAAACTCGATGAGCAGCACGAAGCCGATCACCACGCCGCTGCGCCACAGGGTTTCCCGCTTGATGATTCGTTGCGTCATCACGACTCCTCTGGCCATGAAGTCAGTGCGCGGCGCCGTCGGCGCCCATGACCTTGAGCGACTCGATACGCAGCTTCTCCCACAGGCGCGACGTAATCTCCCCGAAGCGCGGTGTGGACACCACCTGACTGTCGCGATCACGCGACCAGCCCGTCTCCACGATGTCGATGAACAGACCGGGGCGCGACGACATCACGCCCACGCGATCGGACAGCATGGCCGCTTCGTCGAGGGCGTGCGTGATCAGCAGCACGGTGGCCGACGTTTCACGCCACAGGCGCAGCAATTCGTCGCCCATGAGCAGACGGGTCTGCTGATCGAGTGCGCCGAACGGCTCGTCGAGCAGAATCAGCCGTGGCTGGATCACCAGCGTGCGCGCAATGCACACGCGCTGACGCATGCCGCCCGAGAGCTGCGCCGGGTACGCCTTGGCGAAGTCGCGCAGCCCCATGAACCCCATGGCGTATTCCACGCGACGGTTGATCTCGGCGCCATCGACGCCTGCCGCACGCAGGCCGAACGCGATGTTGTCGCGCACGTTGAGCCAGGGAAACGAGGCGTCCTCCTGGAACACTACGCCCACGCCGTCCGGCACGCCCTTGACCGGCTTGCCCTCGAACATCACCGTGCCGCTGCTGGGTTTGGCGAGTCCGGCGAGCGCGTCGAGCAGCGTCGACTTGCCGCAACCCGACGGCCCGACCACCGAGAAGAATTCGCCCTTGAGCAGCGTCAGATCGATGGGGCCGAGCGCATGAAACAGCTCACGCTCGCCGGGCTTGTTGAAGTAGCGCATCACCCCCGTGAGCACCGCATGGGCCTCCGGTTGCGTGACGGGCGTGGGCGCGCGTGCTGCCACGGCCTCGACGATATGGAGCTTGGAATTCGCTTGCATCAGGTTCATAGCTTCCCCTTGGCTTTCAGATCGGCCGGCAGGAAGCTCGTGTCGACGAGTTTCGACCAGTCCACGTTGTCCTTGATTTCCCCGACGAGCTTGAGCCCGTCGACCATGCGATCGAGCTCCTCGCGATCGAACTCGCCCGTGCTCCACATGCGCGAGCGCTCCATGTTGTCGACGGCCTCCTTGGCGACCGCCGGCGAGAGCTTGAAGCTGGTTTCGATGATTTTCGCCGCGCCGGCCGGGTCCGCATACGTCGCGTCGACACCGGCGCGACGCCCGGCAATGATCGCACGCAGCACGTCGGGATGCGCTTTGGCGAATTCACGCGTGGTGATGCCCACCGATGTGGTCATCGGGCGAAGCACGTCGCCGGCACGATAGACCACACGGTACTTGTCCTTGCGCACGATCGACAGCGGCTCGATCGCCACGGCCCCGGCTACGGCACCCTGCTCAAGCATCGTCATGCCGTTGACGTAGCCGCCCGACGCCACACGCGTCACCTTGGCGGGATCGATGCCCTTGTCGCGCAACACCATCATGAACAGCATTTCCGACACGCTCTTGGGCGAGGTGATCGCCACCTTCTTGCCGACGAGATCCTCCACGGACTTCACATTGCTGTTAGGCATGGTCACCATCGACGCTTCTGCCACGCTGCGCGTGCCCGTATTGACGATGACGATGTCCATGCCCTGACGCGCTGCGGCGAGTGCTGCGGATACCGCGACTTCACCGTACGGCGTCTTGCTGGCGAGGATGTTGCGCACCGTCGTGCCGCCACCGCCGGAGCTGAGAATGCCCGTAATGTCGATGCCGGCCTTCTTGAACAAGCCCTTGTCGATCGCTACGGCATACGGCAGCCCGTACAGGCTGTTGCCCCACTGCGTCACCGAGATCTCCTCGGCGTGAACTGCGCGTACCGCGGGCACCAGCATGGCCGCAGCGCCCAACGTCAGGCAAGCGCGCTTGAACAGATTCGTCATCATCAGCTCCGGGTCCAACATGCAAAAGGTTTGTCGGATTCTGCGCGCACCCCGCTCGCGCAAAATACATTGTAGACACTCAAATAATCATTGCAACGCAATGTTCGTGCCACAGCCTAGGGGTTTGCACTCAGCTGCACTGCATCATGCAAAAGGCCGAAGAAATAAAGGGGTTTGTCGATGCATCGCCTGCATTTTCGTGCACGCATCGTCACATCATGATCGTGCAATTTCCAATGAAAAAATTAATGTGTACGTTATAAATTTCGATGCGCGACGTATGCTGGTGCAGACACTCCCGGCTTTGGTGCTCCGTCACCCGGCATGCACTCGCCTGAAGCACCCCGATTTGCAGTGACGTCATGCGTTTGATGCAGCACAAACTACGGAATATCAGCACTTTGGTCGTCACACTTTCAGGGTGTACACTTCATCACTTTCCATTCGGGCATCGCTTCATGACGTCGCGCAAAGACTCCTACGACTTCCACGATCAGATCGGCCACCTGCTGCGCCGCGCTTACCAGCGCCACGTTGCCATCTTTCAGGACGCCATTCCCGATTCGGACCTGACCGCCGCGCAATTCGTCGCACTGTGCACCGTCAAGGAAAAGCAGTCGTGCTCGCTCAACGATATCGTCAAGACCACGGCCATCGATCAGGCCACCATTCGCGGCGTGGTCGAGCGTCTCAAGGCGCGACACCTCATTGAAGTCACGACCGACCCGAGCGACGGTCGCAAGCTGCTCGTGCGCGCCACCCCCGAAGGCCTCACCCTCATCAATCACACGGTGCCGTTCGCCAAGGAAGTGACCGAGCGCACCTACGGCGCGCTCAACACGGCCGAGCGCGTGGCGCTGGTGTTCCTGCTGCGCAAGATGATGGATAGCGAGACCACGGAGAAAGACGCGTAAGGCCGCGTAAACCCCGTGCCGCGGAGGTCAGGTAACTGCCTCGATATCGTTCGTCGGCACGCTCACGCCTTCATGCGCATGCCGTCAAGCCATCACATGGAAGGCACCAGACTCGGTTGCGCCGGCATCAGCCGGCCCGTACCCGCCAACGCGGCGCGCACGGTTTCCGGCGTGAACGGCGGCGCGACGATGCGCACACCTACCGCATCGTAAATCGCATTGGCCAATGCTGCTGGCCCCGGCACCGAGGCGGACTCTCCGGCCCCCATCGGCGGCTCGCCCTGGCGCGGCATGAGCACGACGTCCAGCGCAGGCAGTTCAGGGAAGGTCAGAATCGGATAGCTGCCCCATTCGCGGCTCGACACCTTGCCGTCCACGAAGCGCACGCGCTCCTTGAGCGAGCGGCTGAGCACCTGTACGACGTTGCCGTGCAACTGATGACGCACCCCGTCGGGGTTGACCATCGTGCCCGTATCCTGGCCGACTGTCACGCGCTCCACCGTCACCTCGCCGGTCATGCGATCGACGACGACGTCGACAATCCACGCCGACCATGCGGCCCCGAAGCCGGGAAAGCGGCTGTGCACATAACGCGCGTAGGCCACACCGCGTCCACGCGCATGACGCGGCGCGGCGTCCCAGCGAGAGGTGTCGTGTGATCGGGGCGTCCAGCCCGCGCGTGCGGCGACCGCTTCGAGCAGCTCGATGGCGCGTTCGTCCTTGAGGTGGCGCAGCTTGAATTGCAGCGGGTCGACGCCCGTGGCTGCCGCCATTTCATCGGCAAAGGCGTCGTGGGCAAACGAGTTGGGCAACGCCGACACGCCTCGGAACCATGAGGCGCGCACCAGCGGTGCCATATCGTCGCAAACGAAGCGGCGGTTCGGGCTCTCGTAAGGCGATACCGCCGTGCGGTCGCCCATTTCGAAGACGCCACCCGTCGGGGGTATCGCGCCGGTCAGCAGCGAGGCGAGGAGGGGCGCATCGTTGGACGGGTAGCGAGAGGCGAAGTCGTAGGCCAGCAACTCGCCGTCGCGTGTTGCCGCACCGCGAACCGTCACGACCTGGCCCGTGCCTTTCGGCTCCCAGAGATGTTCGTCGGCGCGCGACAGTTGCACGCGCACCGGCGCACCCACGGCGCGTGAGAGCAGCAGCGCGTCGGCGCAGACGTCATCCGCGCAATTGCGTCCGTAACAACCCGATGCCTCCATGCGTACGATATCGATCTGCGATTCGTCGCGGGCGATCAACTGCGACAGGTCGTAGCGCAGCGACACGGGGTTTTGTGTGCCGGACCAGACGGTGATTCGTCCGTCGTCCTCCGCGCGGTAGTCGGCCACGGCGCATGACGGACCGATCGAGCCGTGCATCTGATAGGGCCAGACGTAAGTGCGTTCGAGTGTGACCACGTCATCGCGCGCGAAGACCGACGCCACGTCGCCTTCGTCGAGCAGCGCACGACGCGTGGCCGGTGCGGTGGAGATGGCCGTCGCCGGGTCGTCCATGGCGGGCAGCGAGGGTAGTGGTTTCCATGTCACGCGAAGCTCGCGCGCCGCCCGAATGACCTGCTCCTCGCGCTGCGCGACAACCCCGATGAAGTCGCCGATCACGACGACAGCTTTGACCCCCGGCAAATGCATGACGGACGACTCGTCGACGCACAGCAGCGACGCTCCGACGAACGCGCCCGAATCGATACCGCTGTAGGGCGGACGCACGACACGACCATGCAGCATGCCCGGCACACGTACGTCGTGCACAAAGGTCAGTTCTCCGGTCGCCTTGGCCGGAAGATCGACGCGGCGCGACGATTTGCCGACGACGCGATAGGTGGCAGGGTCCTTAACCGGGGTTTCCAGATTCAGCACGAGCGCAATGCGTTCGCCGCGCACAAGTTCGGCAAAAGTGGCGCTGCATGCCACGCCGCCAGCGGTTTCACCGAACACTCGCCCGCCGTCGCAGGACAGTTGTTGTACGGGAATGTCGAATCGACGGCTGGCCAGCCCGATCAGTGCATGACGCGCCTGCGCCGCCGCACAACGCAGCGGGACAGCGGAAATCTGAATGGTGGCGCTCGCGATGGTTGGGCCCTGATTGGGCGTTGCGTCGGTATGGCCGAGCTGCATCGACACCCGAGCGGCTTCGACATCGAGCTCTTCGGCCACGATCTGCGCGAGCGACGTGCGGATGCCCGTGCCCAGATCGACGTGACCGTTGAACGCGAGAATCCGGCCGTCTTCGAGCACAGCGACGAACACTTCGGCGACTTCCGGCACGAAGCTCGAATGGCTGCCCGGCTGACCGGGGGCGGGCTTGATGGGTTTGACGGGCTGGCGGATGACTGTCAGGCAGCCGTCGCGCGCCAGTAATTCGGTGCGATTCACAAGCAGATTCCTGTGGTTCGGCAAGTGCCGTCGCACCATGCCATTCGTCACGGTAGGGGGCCAATATTGCCCCGTCAATCACCCTGCAGTCGTTCTTCCCAACTTGCCAGCCGTTCCCGCTATTCCTGGGATTCCTGCCGCATGCGCCCGCGATCCCGGGCGCGCGGCGGGCCTTGTGCGTCAGCGAGTGCGCTTGTCAGCGGCCTCGATGGCTTCGATGGCGTCCGACAGCGGCATCACGGCCGCATATTTCTGCTGCATATCGAACAGGTTGGCCTCGTGCGGTGCGATGGCGCGATCGCCCACGCAGTCGGACAGCACCAGCGGCCGGAAGCCGTGCGACATGGCGTCGACCACGCTCGCGCGCACGCAGCCGCTGGTCACCGCACCCGCGACGAGCAGCGTCTGCACGGCGCGCTGCGAGAGCCACGGCGCGAGCTGCGTGCCGAAGAATGCCGACGGCACGACCTTGCGCACGACCAGTTCACCCGGTGCGGGCGTCAGCTCCGGCACGATGGCGCTGTTCGGATGATCTTCGGTCAGAGTTGCCATGCCCGGCACCTTGAGCGAAAACACGTTGTCGTCGCTGCCGTCGTCGGCATAGACGATGCGGCTGTGCGCCACCGGCCATCCGTTGCGACGCGCGAGCGCCAGCGCGTCGACCGTGCGTGCGATGGCTTGCGGAATGTTGCCGCCGCCGAAGGTCTTCGGGTCGGCAAAACCGACCACCAGATCGATGATCAGCAAGCCGATATTGCCCTGCACCGGCAGCGGCGTGCCGAAGCCCTGGCGTTGATAGACATGGGCTTCGGCGTGTTGAGAGGTATCACTCATGACGTCTTGTCTCTGGGTAGGGTGCGCGGCGCGATGCCGCACGGATCATTCGCTTTCACTCGTTCACGACCCGGCCGTCCTGCACGACGACGGCGTCGTCGAGCGACACCGTGCAGTGGCGCAGGGGGATGTCGATGTGGCACGTCGTGGTGCGGCTGCCGCCGCCTTCGTTGTTCGGGCCGAGCGAGAACAGGAAGTTGCCTTCGAACGCGCGTGCATCCATGCCGATCGTCGCTTCGCGGTCGTACAACCCGAGCGTCGACCAGCGCGCCCTCGGTTGCAGCCCCCAGCCAATGTGCGAGATGGCATAGCCTTCGGGATCGCGGAACGTCTCCATGTAGTCGCGTAGCAGCGCGGCGTCCACCCCGCCTTCGATGCGCGTGGCATATCCCTTTTCCACGGTCAGCACGATCGGCTCGGTGACATAGCGCTTTTGCGGCAGCAGAATGTCGCCGCGATCGATCACGATGGTGCCGTGCGCCGTGTGATCGTTCGGATACGAGAGGGCGAAGCCGCTCGGCCAGTGATCCCAGCGTCCCGGCTCGTCGACGAATCCGTACTCGGCCGTCGGACCGAATTCGCCCATCGGGCAAATCAGCGACGTACCGGCAGGCGACGTCACGCGCATCTCGCGCGCTGCGCTCAGTTTTTCGGCGGCGGCCAGCACGCGGGCCTTGTCCGCCAGTGTCGGCACCATGCGCGCCAGCACTTCCGGCGGTTCAACGGCGAGCAGGATCTTCGTGCCGCCCTTGAGAATGTCGTGCTGTTCCGGCGAAAACAGCAGCGTCATCAGATCGAGCACGAGGTCGCTGTGCTTGAGCGCGGCAATGGCAGCGCGGTTGCCGGTCAGCGGCGTGGTGCCGAGATAGGCCAGCGAGTCGCGGCTGAACGCCTTTTCGCCGTTCACGGGCGGCAGGTCGAGCCGGTTGACGATCGCGCCCATGGACTGCGTGGCGATCAGCGCGCACGACAGCGTTTGCGGATGCGTCGACGAACTCGTGAGGATCGTGACGGTCTGCCCGGGCGTCAGCTTCGAGAGCGTGAGCACTTCCTTCCAGGCTTCGATCAATTGGTAATCGCTGATGGCCATCGTTTGACTCCTTGTTGACCTCTTGGTACGGCGCCTTCGTGGGGTTCTCGTGGCGTGATCGTCAGACGGCGACCGGCCCACCGAGCGGTGCGCCGAGGAAGTCACCGAACGCCGCATAGAAACCCGCCGCGTTGTCCCACGGAATCATGTGGCCGGCGTTCGGCACACGCACATGCTGCATGGTCGGCGTGGCGCGCTGCAATTCCGCAACGTCCTCGTCGCGCACCACGTCGCCGTTCTGCGCCGTGATGAGCAGCGACGGCACCCGCAACTGCGCGGCGTCAGCGTGGAAATCGTCGTGATGGAAACCTTCGTAGGACGCCAGCACGGCGCGCTCGTCGCAGGTATGCAGCCATTCGGCGCGCAGCGTGCGCTCCTCTTCCGTCCATGTCGGACAGAAGGCGCGCATGCCCTCGGCATCGGTGCCCGCACGTGCGAGTGCCATCGAATCCACATACCAAGGCAGCTTGCCCGGATACTCGCGGCGGCCCGGACCGGAGACCGGCGGGTCGACCAGCACCACCGACACCAGACCGTGCGGCTCGCGCAGGGCGGCGCGTGCGGCGATGCGCGCGCCCATCGAGTGGCCGACGAGTATCACGCGCGCCAGTCCCAGTGCGGCAACGAGCGCGGCTACGTCATCTGCTTGCGCGTCGAGGCTGTAGTCGAGATCGGCCGACGCGCTCGACAGGCCGCGCCCGCGAACGTCGAGCACGTAGGTGTCGAACTCACGGCCGAACACCTCGCCGACGAAGCCCCACGTGATGGCCGGACTCGTAATGCCGGGAATGAGCACGATGGCCGGGCGCGATGCGCGCGCACCGTGTGCGCCGCCATAGCGCAGGTAATGCTGGCGAATGCCGTTGGCGGCCACATTGGCGCCGTACTGGAACGTGGAAGGCATGAGGCAGGCTCCGCGAAAGTCGTGATGTCGGGCAGGAGGAGAGGCGGCGTGTCAGTACGCACCGGAGAGCAGCGCCCCGGCACCCGGCACGATCGGCTCCAGATCGAGCTCGCGCAGCATGGCGTAGGTCGTGGCGATCGCCGCCGTGATCACGGGCTTGCCCGTCATGGCCTCGACCTTCGACACCGCAGGCAGCGACGGCATCTGTACGCACGCGGAAAGCACAATGGCGTCGGCATCGTCATAGGGCAGCGTCTTGACGATGTCCGGCAGACGGCTCGGATCGTGACGACCGACGTCGAGGTTGTCGGGAATTTCGAGCGCGCGATACGCGATCACTTCGAAGCCTTCGTTACGGATGTAATCGACGACCAGTTCGGTGAGCGGCACCATGTACGGCGCCACCACAACGATGCGCTTCGCACCGATCACGCGCAGCGCATCGACCAGCGCACCAGCGCTCGTGAGCACCGGGGCCGCGCCGCCATTCTCGACGGTCTTCTCCGTCAGACGCTTCTGCGACACGCGGTGATAACCGTGACCCATGGCCATGATCGCCACGAGACAGGCGTAGCCGAGCACATCGACACGCGCATCGCTCAGCTCCAGCGCGCAGCGATCCGATTCGGCGTCCATGGCCGCGAGCTCTTCCTTGACCACTTTCTTCATCCGCATGCGGCTCGAATGGAATGTGAAGCGCTCGGGGCGGATCGTCTCGCGCAGCCGCAGCATCGCGGGAATCTCGGTTTCCATGGTGGTGTTGGAACTCGGCACGATCTGGCCGATGCGGAATTGCTTGGTCATGACGGCATTCTCCCGAAGGGTTGGGCGACCCGGGTGGCGCACGGTAGCAATACCGTGCACACACCATAAATGGTCAAGGTGCGAGAAACTCTAGCGCACACATTATATTTTCGCAACACAAGACAAAATCCTCGCTGCCGCCCATGAAGCCGCATGAATCAAGGCGATTGCGTGAATTGATCGATTCTTATCGGGGCAAACCCTGACGTGACATTTTTCTTCTTGCGATCAAAATTTATCGTGTGTACGCTTTGATTCATCGAACTCAACCAGCCCGGATGTTCCCCCGATTCACGGCTAAGCCGGGCGCACGATCAGGAGCTTTCATGAGCAAACCACGCATCGCCGTTATCGGCGCAGGCCTGGGCGGCACGGCTGCCGCCGGTCTGCTGGAGCGCAGCGGCTACGACGTTGCGCTGTATGAGCAGGCCCCGGCCTTCTCGCGTCTGGGCGCCGGCATTCACCTGGGGCCGAACGTGATGAAGATCATGCGTCGCCTGGGCATCGAAGATGCGCTCAACGTCATGGGCTCGCACCCCGACTACTGGTACAGCCGCGACTGGAAGACGGCCGAGGCGATGTCGCAGATTCCGCTGGGTGAGTTCGCATTGAAGACCTACGGTGCGACCTATCTGACGGTGCATCGCGGCGACTTTCACGAGTTGATGACGCGCGCCGTCTCGCCGGGCACCATCCGCTTCGGCAAGTGCCTGCAATCGGTGGAAGACACCGGTCGCGAAGTGCGCATGACCTTTACCGACGGCACCGTCGAGACGGCCGATATCCTGATCGGCGCCGATGGCGTGAACTCGAAGGTTCGCGAGCATCTGCTGGGCGCGGAGCCGCCGCGCTACACGGGGTATGTCGCGCATCGCGCCGTGTTCCCGGCATCGCTGCTCGGCAACAAGCCTTACGACATGTGCGTGAAGTGGTGGTCGGAAGATCGCCACATGATGGTCTACTACGTCACCGAGAAGAAGGACGAGTATTACTACGTGACCGGGGTGCCGCAGAAGGAATGGCCGGCTGGCGTGTCCATGCTGCCGAGCAGCCGCGAGGAGATGCTCGAAGCATTCGCCGGCTACCATGCCGACGTGCAGCATCTGATCGAAGTCTCGCCGACGATCACCAAGTGGCCGCTGCTCGAACGCGACCCGCTGCCGCTGTGGAGTCGTGGTCGTCTGGTCATGCTGGGTGACGCCTGCCATCCAATGAAGCCACACATGGCGCAGGGCGCGGCCATGGCGATCGAAGACGCCGCCATGCTCACGCGCTGCCTGAACGAAGTGGGCGTCACCGATTACGGCAATGCCTTCGCGCTTTACGAGGCGAACCGTGCGGCGCGCGCCTCCGAGGTGCAGCGCGTGTCCCACAACAATACCTGGCTGCGCACCAATGAGGACCCGGCCTGGGTGTTCGGTTACGATGTGTTCGAGATCCCCCTCGTCCCCGCTTCCTCGCGCACGGTTGCGCCGCCGCTGAGCGCCGTCGCCTGACTTGCAGGCACAGGACTTGCATGAACCTGCGGGGTGAGGCGTCCGGTACGGACGGCGTCACCCCGATTTTTCGTCTGCGAGTAATCCATGGCCGTATCGAATACCGTCGCAGGACCTGTCACGCTGTGTGTGAACGGCGAGCGCCACACTGTGGCGGATGCGACACCGGACACGCCGCTGCTCTACGTGCTGCGTAACGATCTGGCGCTCAACGGCCCGAAGTATGGCTGTGGGCTCGGTCAATGCGGCGCTTGCACGGTACTCGTGGACGGTCAGCCCACGCGCTCATGCGTGGTGCCGGTCAGCATCGCTCGCGAACGCGAGGTCACCACGCTCGAAGGGCTGGGCCGGATCGATGATCTGCATCCGATCCAGCGCGCTTTCATCGACGAGCAGGCGGCGCAGTGCGGGTATTGCCTGAACGGCATGATCATGAGCACCAAGGCGTTGCTCGATCGCAATCCCACACCCGACGACAGCGAGATTCACGCCGCATTGCGCTTCAATCTGTGCCGCTGCGGGACACACTACGAAATCGTCAAGGCCGTGCATCGCGCGGCGCAATACCTGCGACATGACACGGATCGATAGCGTCGATGGCGTCCATCGTGGCGATGGCGACGCGCACCGCGTCGTGCCCGCCGGCAACGCCGATGCACTTCCCGCCACCGAGGCCGCCTTCGGATCGCCGACGCCGGACGACGGGCCGCATGCGACCTACGGCTGGCCGACGCTCGACGGCGATGCCGTCGCCCGGCTCGACGTGACGGCGCGCACGCGCGCCGACGGCACGTTGCGCACCTGGGACTACCGGGCAGAGGTATCCAGCGATGCCACCCCCGGCGACGCCGCGCCTCCCATGGTGGCATCGCAGAACCATGCACTGCCGCCACCGCAGCTTTATCGTCATGACGTCAGCGCCATGCAGGTGAGCGATGTCGGCCATCGAATTCCGCCGCAAGCGCACACGTTTGCGCGCGAATCGTTCATCGACGAAGCGGCTGCGGACGCCGGGTACGACCCGGTCAGCTACCGCCTGCACCATCTCGATCCCCGGCAAGACGCCGGCGCGCGTGAGGTCATCCGCATGGTGGCGCAGCGCGCCGCGTGGGGACTGCCGGAGCGCGCCGATGCGCCGGCCGTACCGGATGGCTGGCGTCGCGGTCGGGGTTTCGCTTTCGATGGCGGCGCCTCTGACGCGACGGACAGTGCCCCGGATGCCTGGTCGGCGTGGATCGTCGATCTGGATGTCAACCCGCAATCGGGGGACATTGCGATTCGCCGCGTGGTCGCCGGTGCCGCGACGGGCGAGCCTGACGCCGCCCCTCACGTGAGCGGTCTGCCCGCGTGGCAGATCACCGACGCGATGCAGCGCGCGCTGGGCATGGCATGGCACGCCGAAGCGGCGCACGACGAAACCGGTACCGATAACCCCAACGACAATCAGGCTGCCGTCGCGCTTGCGCTGCAACGCGCGCTGACACAGGCAAGCGAGATGCCGGATGGCGCGCATGCGCCTCACGAGCTCTCGGAGGCTGACGCTCGCCGTTTGGCGAACGCCTCAGCGTCGGCTGCCGCCGCCATCGCCAATGCCTTGTTCGATGCGACCGGCGTGCGCCTGCGTCGGCCGCCGTTCGATCCGGCCAGCCTGCGTCAGGCGTTTCGCGATCCGGTTGCAGCAGAGATTGCCGGCGCGGCAAATGCCCCTGCTGACCGACGTCGCCCGGCACGCTGGCGTCGCTGGCTCGCGGGCGGCGGCATCGGCGGACTGATCGGCGGGCTGGTCGGACTGGCCTGCGCCATGCTGCCCGGACCCGCGGAAATTGCCCCCATCTCGGCAGCAGACAACACGTTGTGGTCTGCTGCGACGCTGGAGCGTGGACGACAGGTCGCTCTGGCGGGCGACTGCGCCGTCTGCCATACGACCCGGGGTGGCGCGACCAATGCCGGTGGCCTTGCGCTGGAAACACCGTTCGGCACCGTCTACTCGACCAACCTCACGCCCGACCCCGAGACCGGCATCGGTCGCTGGTCGTATGCCGCCTTCGCGCGCGCCATGCGTGAGGGCATCTCACGTGACGGCTCGCATCTATACCCCGCGTTTCCGTACACATCGTTTGCCAAAATGAGCGAGCCGGACATGCTCGCGCTGTACGGGTATTTGATGTCGCAACCGGCCGTCTCGAATACGCCACCGAAAACCGAACTCCCGTTCCCGCTTAACCAGCGCCGTCTGGTCGCCGGGTGGAACTGGATGTATCACGACACCGCTGAATATCGTCCCGATCCGTCGCAGTCGACGCTGTGGAATCGCGGTCGTTACCTTGTCGACGGCGCGGGGCATTGCGGGGCCTGCCATACGCCGCGCAATATGCTCGGCGCCGAGCGCGACAAGCTGTATCTGCGTGGCGGCGAAGCGGAGGGCTGGCGTGCGCCGCCGCTCGTCGGTACTCCCGACACGCCGGTGCCGTGGACCGAGGCGGCGCTCTTCGATTATTTACGCACTGGCTTCTCGCCGGAGCACGGGGTCGCCGCGGGTCCGATGGCGCCTGTGGTGTCCGGACTTGCCGCGTTGCCCGAATCCGACGTGCGCGCCATTGCGCATTACATCTCGTCGCTGTCGCCGCAACCCGACACGGCCAAGGTGGCCGATCTCGTGCGTAATCGCGCTGCGGGTGTGGACATTGCGACCACGCTCGGACTCGAGAACGGTCGTCGCGCCTTCGAGGCGGCCTGCGCCGTTTGCCATACGGAATCGGGCGGTGTGGGGCACTTTGGCGTGCGACCGCTGATGGGGCTCAATACGAGCGTCAGTCAGGCCAGCCCCGACAACCTTATGCATGTGCTGATGAACGGCATCGATCAGCCCGCGACGGAAGGCCTCGGCTACATGCCCGGATTCCGCGACGCGTTCGACGATCGCCAGATGGCCGAACTCGCCGCCTACATCCGCACGCGCTACGCACCCGACCAGCCCGCATGGGAAAACCTGAGCGGCGCCGCTGCCCGTGCGCGCGCCGCACACCATCCCTGAGCGTTCGCCCGATTTACGGAGCCCCCCATGCACAGCGTCGATCGCGAAGTTCTCGAAACCGCCTCACGCTGGCTCTCGCAGCAGCGTGCGGTGCAGCTCTACACCGTGGTCGCAACGTGGGGATCGTCGCCGCGCCCGCCCGGCGCGATGCTGGCCATTCGCGATGACGGGCGACTCGTCGGCTCGGTGTCTGGCGGCTGCATCGAGGACGATCTGATCGACCGCCTGCTACGCGACGGCGCGCCCTCGGGGCTGCCGGAATGCATCGAATATGGCGTTAGCGCCGACGAAGCGCACCGTTTCGGCCTGCCTTGCGGCGGCACGATGCGACTGGTGCGCGAGACGTTGTCGAGCGCGAGCCTGTTGCCAGCGCTCATCGAGGCGATGTGCAACGGCCGGGCGATGCGCCGCACGCTCGACATGGCCACGGGCCACGTCACGCTCACACCGCTCGCCGAGCATCTCGACGGAGATGCCTGTACCTTCGACGGCACGCGTCTTGTCACCACACATGGACCGACCTGGCGGCTGTTGTTGATTGGCGCCGGGCAACTCACGCAGTACGTCGCCAACATTGCGCTCACGCTCGATTACGCCGTCACGGTTTGCGATCCGCGCGAGGAGTATCGGGACGGCTGGCATACGCCCGGCACGACGCTGGTACGCACGATGCCGGACGATACCGTCGTCGGCATGCGTCCCGATGCGCGCATGGCGGTCGTGGCGCTCACGCACGATCCCAAGCTAGACGATCTCGCGCTGATGGAAGCGTTGATGTCGCCGGCGTTCTACGTCGGTGCGATCGGTTCGCGTCGCAACAACGAGAAGCGTCGCGAGCGGCTGGCGTTGTTCGGGGTGACGTCAGAGGCGCTTGCGCGGTTGCACGGCCCTGTCGGGTTGTATCTGGGCGGGCGGACGCCGCCGGAGATTGCGGTGTCGATTGCGGCGGATCTGACCGCTCGTCGACATCGTCTTCCTGTGACGTCGCTCATGGACGTGGAAGCCGGTAAAACGCTCGTCGGTTGAAGCGTCTTGCCTCAGCCGACGAGGCTGTGCAAATCATGTGAGTCATTCGATTCGCACAGCCTTCACTTCAAGCCATCTTCAACGATTCACGACGTGCTTCGGGTACGCCAATGCCAGCGCGCAACCGATCAGCATGCACGCGGCAAACCCGTAAATGCCGGCCGATTGCGTGTGGAAAGTGTCACGCAGCCAGCCGATGAAGTAGGTGCTCAGGAAGCCGCCCAGGTTGGCCAGCGAGCAGGCGAACGCGATGCCTGCTGCCGCAGCCGCCCCTTTCAGGAAGGTCGACGGTACCGCCCACACCACCGGCATGGCAGCCGCCGCGCCCAGATTGATCAGCGAGAACAATAAGACCGTCATCGCTGTGCCGTGCGAGCCGCTCGCAAAGATGAACATCGCCACGGCGGAGAGCAGGAAGGGCAGCACGATGTGCCAGCGGCGTTCACGCAGTCGATCCGAGCGTGCGCCCCAAACCAGCACGCCGATAACGGCCAGTGCGTTGGGAATCGCCATCAGCCAGCCGATCGTGTACGGGTCCTTGACGCCGGTGTCTTTCAGAATCGTCGGCAGCCAGAAGCTCACGCCATACAGGCCGAGCAGCACGCAAAGGTCGATCAGTCCCAGCATCCACACCTTCACGTCGGAGAACGCGGCGCCGAGATTGTGGCGTTTGTGCACATTGGCGTCCTTGTCGAGGTTGGCGACGAGCACCGCTTTTTCCTGCGGCGTGAGCCAGCGTGCCGACGCGATGTCGTTCGGCAGATAGATGAAGATCGCAATGCCCAGTACGACCGACGGAATGGCCTCGATCACGAACAGCCATTGCCAGCCGCCGAAACCGTGGGCGCCATCGAACATCTGCATGATCCAGCCCGACAGCGGACTGCCGATCATGCTCGAGAGCGGCAGGCCGACCATGAACAGCGCGATGATGCGTGCGCGTCGCTCATCCGGATACCAGCGCGTGAGATACAGCAGCACGCCCGGCAGGAACCCGGCTTCGGCTACGCCGAGCAGGAAGCGCAACACATAGAACTGCGTGGGTGTCGAGACGAAGGCCGTCGCGCCCGAGATCAGGCCCCACGTGACCATGATGCGCGCGATCCAGAGCTTCGCGCCGACCTTTTGCAGAATCAGGTTGCTGGGCACCTCGAACAGGATGTAGCCGGCGAAGAACAAACCGGCGCCCAGCCCGTAGACGGTATCGCTGAACTGCAATGCACTGAGCATTTGCAGTTTGGCCAGCCCGACGTTGATGCGATCGAGATAAGCCGCGAAATAACAAAGACAGAAGAAGGTGATGAGACGCACTGTGACCTTGCGGTAGACCGCGTCGGTGTCGGCGCTCGACGTGGCCACAGCTTCAACCACATTTGGCGTTGAGATATAAGACATGGCGATTCCCGATGACTGTAAGGGATGGGTGAATCGTCCGCCCGGCGAGAATTCGGGCGTGTGCACTCGGCACTGACGGATGTATAGCACGAACAAAAAGTGTATGCGCTACAAAAATAAGAGGCCTACCGATGGCCTCGCACCGTCAATTACCGCTCCCGCCAATGCCATAAAGGCCGTCAATTAACGGTCAATCAGAGACATAGGGTTTTTCTCTACCGACAAGGGGAATTGTTTTCCTTGAAGGCGTTATTTTAAGTGTGTACGCTACGAATAACCCTTCCGAGTCCTGACTGAGGAACCGCCATGTACGACCGTTTTGCTGTTGACCGCCTGATCGACCTGTGGCTCACCGAAGACATCGGTTATTGCGACCTCACGGCGCAGACCATGATCGACGAATCTGCCACCGGTGCTTTTGTCATGAACGCCCGTGAACCGGTGATCGTTGCCGGCATTCAAGTGGCTGCGCGAATTTTCGAGCGTTACGATCCGACGCTCAAGATCGATGTGAAAGTGCGTGACGGTGAGCATGCCCCGAAGGGTGCGATCCTGCTGCACGTTTCGGGTAACGCCCGCAGCATTCTCACGGCAGAGCGCACTGCACTGAACATCGTGCAGCGCATGAGCGGTATCGCCAACGAAACGGCGCGTTATGTCGCCGCCATCGAAGGCACCCGTGCCCGACTGCTCGACAGCCGTAAGACGACGCCGGGTCTGCGCATGCTGGAAAAGCACGCCGTAAGTTGTGGCGGCGGGCTGAACCATCGCCTGGGGCTGGATAACGGCGTGATGATCAAGGACAACCACATCGCGGTGGCCGGCAGCATCAAGGCCGCAGTGTCGCGTGCCCGCAAACTCGTGCCGATGCTTACCAAGGTGGAAGTGGAATGCGACCGCCTCGATCAGGTGAGCGAGGCGCTGGAGACCGACGTGGACGTGATCATGCTGGACAACATGTCGGTCGAAGACATGAAGACGGCTGTCGCCATGATCAACGGCAAGTGCAAGGTGGAAGCGTCGGGCGGGATTCGTCTGGATACGATTCGCCCGATTGCCGAGACGGGCGTCGACTACATTTCGACGAGCAAGATCATGCAGTCGGCCCCGGCCGTCGATATCGGCCTGGACGAAGCCTGATCCGGGCATCGACATCTACCGACACTCGATACGCCGACGCCGACCATGACGCGCCCCGGGATTTTCTTCTTCGTGGTCGGCCCCAGTGGGGCCGGCAAGGACACGCTGATCGACGGGGCGCAGGAGCGCTTCGCCGACAGTGGCCGGTACGTGTTCGCGACACGTACGATTACCCGTCCGGGCGACGCTCCGGGTGAGGCGCACATCGGCGTGACCGAAGCCGAGTTCGCCGCTCGCGATGCGCAGGGCGCGTTTCTCGTCACATGGCAGGCGCACGGGCTGCACTACGGGCTTGATGCCACGCTGCGTGACGATCTTGCGCAGGGCCGTCACGTGGTGGCCAATGGGTCCCGGGCGATTCTGCCCAAGCTCATTGGCCGGGTGCCGCGCCTGATCGTCATTGAAGTCAGTGCACCGGCCGAGGTGCTTGCCATGCGCATCGCCGGGCGCGGGCGCGAGACGCCTGAGCAGATCGTTGCGCGACTGGCTCGCACCGTCACGGCCTATCCGGCAGAAGTGCCGCTCGTGCGCGTGTCGAACGACAGCACTAGTGACATCGGCATCGCGCGTTTCGTCGAAGCGTTGGAGACGTGTGCGGCGCCCCCGGAGAGTCTGGGGTTGGCGGAAGCCAAGCGTGCCGGTGCAACGCTTGACGAGGCGTCGTGGACGTTACTCCTCGACGACCTGATGCATGAGCGCTATGCGCCGCAAGAGGGCGAAGCGCTGCTACGGCTGTTGATCGAAGGGCTCGACGACAACGAGATCGTTGCGCTGACGCGTGCCCGCACGCGATTGATGCCGCGCATCGATTGGGGACGACCGATCGTCGTCGACAAGCATTCGATGGGCGGTGTGCCGGGCAGTCGCATCACGCTGATCGTGGTGCCGCTGGTCGTGGCTTACGGATTGTGCATGCCGAAGACGTCGTCGCGTGCGATCACGTCGGCGGCGGGAACGGCCGACGCGATGGAGGCGGCGACACGCGTCGATCTCGATGCGACCGAAATGCGTGCAGCAGTGGCGCAGGCCGGGGGCTGCATCGTCTGGAACGGACGTCTCAATCACTCTCGCGTCGACGATGTGACCAACGCGATGGTTCGGCCGCTCCGGCTGGATACGCGGAGATGGTCGGTCGCATCGATACTTTCCAAGAAGTTCTGTGCCGGTGCCACGCACGTGGTAGTGGATCTGCCGTGGGGGCCGCAGGCCAAGATGGCGGACGAAGCGCAGGCGCGCGAACTTGGCGCGCTGTTCGAGCGGGTCGGGGCAGCGTTGGGCATGACCGTGCAGGCATTCGCCACCGATGGCCGTGCGCCGATCGGTCGAGGCATCGGCCCGGCGCTGGAACTGCGTGATGTGTTGCAGGTTCTGGACAATGACGCCGCTGCGCCAGCCGATCTGCGGGCGAAAGCGCTGACGTTCGCGTCACGGATTCTGTCGTGGGACCCGGCGCTTGGCGGCGATGTCGTCAAGGCGCCGGTTATCGCGGAAGCATTGCTGACGGACGGCTCGGCCCGTCGCGCGTTCGAACGCATCGTAGACGCGCAGGGACGCAAACCTTATGCGACGCCTTCCACGGAATTCGTGAACGTCGTGGCAACGTCAGACGGTGTCGTCGCGGCTATCGACGGCTGGGAGATTTCCGGCATCGCCCGCGACGCCGGTGCGCCCGAGGATCTGGGAGCGGGTGTGGATCTGCTTTGCGCTGTTGGAGAGCGGGTGAAAGTCGGTGATGTGCTCATGCGCGTGCATGGTGGTGATCCGCAACGTCTGGCAGCGGCTGCGGCTCGTGCAGCGGTGGCGAGTGGGGTGTTGGTGGGGTGAGGTTGGTTTAGTGTTGGCGTCGTCTGCGTTGAATATCGGGTCGGAGAGGGCGTTTTAGGCTTGTTTGAAGCGTGCTCTTCGGTTCCGTAGTGGCCTCGTGCTACGGGTCGATCCCGACCCAAAATGGACATCCAGTGACGTGAAAGTCCTCAATGATCCTTGCACACGTCACTTGCCCCATTTCGCATGTACGAAGCGGGCGAAGGATTCGCTGGTTCCCGTCGCCCTTCTCCATTCCTGAGGATGGGTATCAGATATCGCCGTCCAGAAGTGGTCGATCCACACTTCGGAAATGTTCGGCGCTTCATCCCCCTGTTGGGATTAAGTAATAACAGTGTGAGAGCGTTTCTCTAGCGTAGGGCGTATCGGTGAGCAGCGCGATTGCGAACACCCTTGCCAATTCAAGGTTTGGATTCTCGCATGGGGCGCTCAGCCAACTAGGTATCCCCATATTTTTCCTCCGTACTAGTTGGACTACCGGAGCCTCTTGGATAGGACCTGCCGACGACCGTTTCTGGCCGTCTGCCGTCCGCACCATCCCGACCCGATGCGGTCCTTATGATTTGCCGACAGCGGTCGCTCAACATCCACGACTGGGGCGTTGGTACGATGCTACTCATCCGCCGCTAGAATCGAAGTAAATCGACCAATGATATTCGACATTGAAGGTAAAGCAGGTATCACTGCACCCACGCAGACTCAAATCAGCCGCGCCGTTAAGTCGCTGCGAACTTATGGACCGTCCTCATATGCGTCTCTGACAGATAGCCGGGGAAACTATGTACAGGTTGCTGGTGGTGGCGTTTCCTGCATGATTGAGCATTTCGAAACTGACGGGGCGCGGCGACAGAGAGCATTCCATGACAAGCCAAGTCCAGTCCGTCCAGACGGCACAATTCTGGTGTTCGGCGGGGGCAACATTCCCATGCGGTCGGATGAGTGGTTCATGTCCGACCAGGTTGTGGAAATATTCATTGCCTTCATGATCGGAAAACCGTTTCCGCCATCTATTCATTGGCGGCCAGCACCCGGGTTCTGATCCGTGGCTCAGCAACGAGATCGACTTGTCGAACGTCTCAAACTGGCCGATTTCCGCCAGTTGCGACGGACCGCTGACGACCCATAACAGTCCTTCGACGCAACCCGAGCCCTTCGGCAGCTTCCAAAGACGAACAGCCATTCGAGCAGCCGTATCGACCGGCGAGTTTGCGGCCTTTGCCGACATTCGGGCATCGGCCGCTGTACTACGCGACTTTCGAGCCTATTATCCTCTCGCCATCCAGCTTTAGAAGCAATCGCACGGGCTCAGCCTGCTGGCGAAAGAACCCGATCGCAGCCTTGAGTTCGCGCTCTACGTCTTCCCGGGAGAGCTTTAGCTGATCAATAAATTGCTGGTTCAGTGCTAGGAGTTCCAGCTTGCGCTGTGAAACAGTTGAATTCGTGTTTGTTACCGCAGACAACGCTTGTGCCCTCTGACGCATAAGGTTGGTTGCGCTGGCGATAAGTGGGCCATCCTCGCGCAGGTCTTGCAACGATTCCCGGATATCGTCAAGCCGCGTAGTTTTGAGGTTTTCGCTTAGGCCGAGAGTCACGGCGAGTTGTAGAACTGCTGCGCGTGCTCGAATACAGACGTGCATCTCCGCACAAAGCCTTGCGAGTCGCGCGTGATGTCCCTTGAGTGCGGTGTGTATGCCGCTGGTACCAAAGGTGTCAGGATCACTGATTTCGGCGATCTCATTAATTGCCAGGGCGATGTCCTCTCGCAGATGACCTTGAACGCTCAAAAGCGTCTGTTCGTTCATTTCGAAAACCATTGGCAACCCTTCCGGCGCCTCGCCTGCCATCACCGAGGGAGCGACTTGTTCGAGATATGTGACAAGCCCGGAGACCTTCGCGAATCTACCATTTTTCTGGAAATCCTCAATGGACGTGACGGTCTTTTTCAGTTCGTTGAGTTCTCGGTTGATGTCAGCGAGATGCTTTTGCCCAAGTGCGACAGAAGCGACCTGCAAGAGAGCGCCAGCGTTAACGATATTGGACAGCGCCGAAGGATCGAGAAGGGTACCGTGACTCGGTTTGCCATCGATCATCGCGATCAACCGATAGCCTTCTGTGCCCTTTGCCTTCAGCAGAGGCCCATTGATCACCACTTCCATGTAGGTGTTAGACGCAACGTTCTGAGCTGCGGCTAGGCTCGGTACCGCCTGGAACAACGGGCTAAGTCTACCGATATCGGCGCCGCTACTCGCGAGCAGCCAGTTTTCAACGACAGGTTCGGAAATGCGCGTCAGCGAAACCAGCGAGTCAGCGCCCGTCTCGCCGACGGCCAATGTGGCGGAGCGCGTCAAGGACTGCGGTACCGCCGGAGCGCTTTCGAACACGGCGGTGGAGTTTGACGCTATCGACTCCAGGACCAGGCGGCGCACGTACGCAATATGCAGTACGCAGGGCGCCGTAACGCGATATGCGGGGTCGGCAAGCGCAAGTGTTGTGAGTGCGGGTACTCCCGGAAGCCCGAATATCACAAGCGGTCCTTTGGCTGCGTTGCCCTTGACCACGTTCGAGAACTTCGTCGCTTCGGATAGCACCTTGGCCCGCGCCCGTTCCGCTGCGGCATCGCGCTCGGAATGGGGGAGCGTCGACCACTCAACGTCCAGATACAGGTTCAGCAACGCCGATTCGCTCTTGATAATATCGCTTTCGTTCAAGGGAACACCAAATCTTTTGCATACGTCACCGACGATCTCACTGTAGTCAGGACCGCCCCGACGCACCGTATTGGCCATCGTATTGCCGCCAAACCTTCGAATCTCGTCACCAATTGCGCGGTAGAACCGGGACGGTTGTGAGGGGGATTTCTTGTAATCTTCGTCTGATTCGATCGAGCTGCTCACACGGTCTTTGATTAGGGAGAGAAGTGGCTCTAGGTCATGGTCGGTACAAACCGAAAGCAGTGCGTAAAGGTCGCCCTTTCGAATATCTCCGATCATTGAATATTTGATCGTGCGCGTGGTCTTCGCGGTCATAGTTTTCCGAGTTGGCACGTATTTTAGGAAGTGTCCTGCGGAGTATCTATAGTTCGGTTTGCGAGTATGGTTGTCAACGCTTTGTTTGGTGAAGGATGACCGCTATTGAATGTGAAGGCGCCGCTCCAATGTCACGCCAAGCGCCGAGATGAACGACGCTTCCTGGCCTGCAAGCGACCGCTCGCCGGCCGAGGTACATCAAACCTCGGTTTGCTCTGCCATCTCAAGGGCAAGTTCGAAGCTTGCTATCGATTGCGAGATTAAACATCGCAAGCTCACGGACGTTCGACGCCATCTGAAGCCTTGTCCGGATCGCCCAAATTTCTCGGAGCTTTAGCGGCGGCTTTAGCCCGGTGAGTTTGCCCTTGTTCCATGGCACACGATGGCTAACCACGACATTCTCGGAGTTCATGACAATCTCCTTTCATGCAAAGGGAGATTGAGTGTGCGTCTACTGAAGGTCGCTATCCGACCCTGAGCGGCCGCTCGTCGGGAACTCGTTGTGTCCGCTCTCAACTCACGAGTTCGCGGGCTAAATCTTATTTAGACGATGTAACAGTAGGTGTTTCATTTGCTTGGTCGCCTGATGCGTGCTTTGTCGTTGTCCGCCTCACGCGGTAGCCGCCTGTGGAACCATCGTGGCCAAGTCCGCCGAGCGCCCCTTACTCCAGTAGTGCACGAACAGGGAACGCGGCTAAGGCATCTGCGGAGGCCACTGATGGGTCTCCGCCTGCTTCTCGCGGCACCAGGCGAACCAGGCGTCGTACATCACCATGCCGTGAGCGAGCATTTCGTGGTCGTTCGGAAACGTGCGCGACAACCCCAGCGAGATGCTATAAAGGCCCGCAGATTGGGGGGGGCAGGTCAGAGCGACCTATTGGAGGCCCACTGTGTCACGTGATTACTCCTGACCGATTTGAGGACGCAGGTATTAAGGTCTTCTGGGCGAGGGCGGTTTCAAGTGACCGACCCTTCTCGAGGTTCGTCTCCCGAACTTCATGCTCAGACGGGCAGCAGTGCGATTTTCCGTCGGGCGACGAACGGTATGACATGACGCAGCGCGTGTTCGGAGCAAGTGCAATTTCCGGTCTGTGCGCTGGGTCGAGGAAAAAGCCTGCTTCTGCCAACGACTCCAATTAAGTTGGCTCCATTGGCAGCCCGAAATGTAGCGCAACGAAGTACCTGCGACCGATCTTAGAGACGGACTTGACCGTTACCTGGCAATTGTGGGGTAGGTTATGTCGTCAACTAGGCAACAGATTAATCGGTGGTCGTTTACGTGGAATAGCGATACGTCTCCGGCGTCTTGCGCTCCAATAAAGAACAGATATCCCTTTTCATTCGCACCGCTGTTTTTGGCCGCTATCGCTTCCTTGCGAGCAGCTTCAATCTCATTGCGAACGTATGTGCGTTTCGCCTTGCTCCATTCTGCCCATTCGACTCGAATGCGGTGCCCTTGTGTAAGACGCTTTTCCTGATCGCGTTCACCCGCGTCCACAATGATCTCGAGATATTCGTCTGATTCGACGGGTTTACTCCACCGAATGGCTGCATAGAAGATCCGAGCGTCCGGGTATGAGACTAGTTCGTCCCACTTCAGCTTTTTGAATACGGAAATGTACTTTGTGGCAAGGACGCCAGGCACATCCAGTTCTAGATCTCGGTCGTATGGGAAGTTTATGAACGTCCGGCAGATTGGTCGAATTGTGTTTGCCGCACGGCGACGACTTGTTGTCGGTGTATCTTGGTCGCTGCCGGTCGTTCGTCTGGCGCTCGCGTCTCGCCCACGTGTCGCATCACTGTCTTCGGAGTCTGGCCCGTCAGTAATGATGCGTCGATCGCGCAGGACCAGCTTTGATGGATACGGGGCAGGGAAGCCGTCCCTCGGTGTGCTTAGGCGTTGCTTCTTGCCCTTGCGAGCCAGCTTTCGCTCTCCGTCGACATCGCAGTTCGGTCTGTGATCGGTGTCCCTCGCAGTGAAGTAGGGCCGGACCACGTTTTCTGGTCGATAAGCAGCGGGCGTGAGCTTGATCCCGCACCCGCGACACACGTATCGGTCCTTGTCGACTGAGGCGATGAGCCAGAGTTGTTCGGCTTCAACGATTTCTCCGGTGATCTTGTCCTGCGCAGAATCCATATTCACCTCATTGCGCTATTCTTTAGCCACGACATTCAACGCCAGCCACATTCTGTACTGGGGGGGGCGAAGCTCCCATGATTTGGAGGCGGTCATCCTCCTAATCGTCAAATAATTCAGATCAATTTGTATTGGGCATAAGCGGCTGGCGCCCAGTATCACGGATACGTCGCGCTCGAACCAATCGGCAACAGCCAAGCTACGCGAATCAGCCCGTCAGGGCTTCGTTGCTTCGAACTGCAAGGAAGGCAGCGGCGCTGCGCCCAGCGAGCCATTGAACTGACCAATTCTCTCGCCATACTTTTGCCGCAGGCAGTTCAGGTTGTCGCCACATGTACGACGAGATGACAACCAATCCAACTGCGAGCGTTTGAGAGCATCGGGATCCGCTACAGATGCCAGCGCTGTTCGATACATCTGTCCCAACTCAACGTCCATCGCTGCAAGCCCTGGATCGTTGCAAATCTGCAATTCGTCGCTTGATGTTGCGCGAGCACAATCAAAACTCGTCACAAAGGTCTGGGCGCCCCCGGGTTGTTGGCCGTCCCAAGACGTATGCGGAGGTTCGCGGTGTGGAGTAAGGGATGAAGTTACAACTCGCTCGTTTGTCGATTGGACGTCCTTGACGGGCCCTTCTTGCGCAGACTCAGCGGACTGCGGCGCAGTTCCCAGCGAGCGTGGGGGTGCTTCAAGCTGCTCTAGTCGATTAGAAGCGCCCGTGACCTGCGGCGAGTTTGCCGGACCGGGAACACTATGCGCTCCTATGAGATTGTTCAGTGCCGCACCGACAATGCAAATCCCTGCGCCCCACAGTATTCTTCTGCCAGATCGCGGGAAGTTTCTTGTGTCCGGCTCATTGTTCTTATAGCCGGTTCTAAATCGACGATCGACCTTGCGTGTGTCGACAAAACCGAATACGCCGACCACTACCGTAAGCACACCAATAACAACAAAAATACTTCCCAGCGCGTCCATGAGAGATCCCGGATTAATGCGGTTCATTTGCCGCAAATTATTATCTTTCAAGTACTCATGCCAAGCGTCGTTGCGCCCACCAGGGATGAGCTACAAGCTTGAACCATGCCCTTCATTCCATGAAGTTGCTTCTCCACCTAGTCCAATTGCTGGCGACGACTAAAAAATCGGCTATGCCGTGCCGGCTAGTCTCGAACAATCAAGCCATTAGAACGTGATTTTTACGCGACAACTAACGATGTCTTGTCGTTAGCATGCCGATGCGTGGCAGGCTATGATAACGTCTTGCATTACTTTTAAGTCGTTAAAATATGCCATGCCTGCCTTTGAAAATCCTCGCTGGTTGAAAGACTTACTGCGATTCTTGCCGTTGAAGAGTCAGTTTGTCCTTTCCGGAAATGTCAGAGATTTGCAGGCCTGCGAGGTTGCGCCAGAAATGATCACGGCTCAATCGCTTGTGAATACGCTCGCGGATAACCTTGGCGAAGCCGGCTATGCTCAGTTGGTGGTCTGGAATCCTGTTTCCGGATTTAGCATTCCGGAAAGCCGCATACATCAGGTCGAAAGAGGCGAAGATACGCTACGGCGTCTCGGCTTGACTCCGGTTGGAAATTCAGCGCTTGGCGGAATCGACGTGCTAACCGCGTGCCTAGAGCGACTTATTGCGATGGAGGGCCCGCCGATAGCGCTTGTCGTAGACTTTGCCTCTCGACTAGCCGTCCGGACGGAGTCACTGAGCGCGGCAGAACACAATCTCTTTACGCGTGCACTCGTTCTATCACACACGTCCACACCACGGCCGGCCGGCGAACGGCGTCGCCCATTCTTCAATACTGTACTTTGGGTTGTTGACAAGGAAAGCGACTTGCCCGACTGGTTGCTTATTGGCAATCCGAGAATCAGGCATGTGCCCGTCTCCAAACCCGACAGCGCGGCTAGGCGCGCGCTTTCACCAGCGCTTCTGCGAGGAGTGCCTGGCTCAAGAGAGGCAACACCGGCCATCATGGAAGATGCCGAGTCTGCATTCATCGATGGTACCGAGGGCCTATTGCTCGCAGACATGAATGCAATCGCTACCCTCGCTCGTGTCGAAAGCGTCCCCATCGGCAAGATTGCCGATGCCGTCAGACGCTACAAGGTTGGCGTCACGGAAGACCCGTGGCTTCGAATTGATCGTGAAAAGATCCGCAACGCTGAGCTTACGATCCGAAAGCGGGTTAAGGGACAACCCCATGCAGTGACGCACATGCTTGACCTTGTCAAGCGAGCTATGACCGGCGTTGGTGTGCAGCGAAAAGGCAACAGGCCGCGCGGCGTCGCGTTTCTTGCTGGACCGACGGGCGTGGGGAAGACGGAGCTTGCGAAGACGATTACCAGCCTTCTTTTCGGCGATGAGAGCGCATATATTCGCTTCGATATGTCCGAGTTCAGCTCTGAGCATTCTGACCAACGGCTTATTGGTGCGCCGCCGGGGTACGTCGGCTATGACGTTGGCGGAGAGTTGACGAACGCAATTCGGGAGCGACCGTTCAGCGTTGTGCTTTTCGACGAAATCGAAAAAGCGCACCCGCGAATTCTCGATAAGTTTCTGCAAATTCTCGACGACGGCGTGCTCACGTCAGGGCGAGGAGACAGGGTGTACTTTTCCGAGGCGCTGATCGTATTCACCTCGAATCTGGGCATTTTCCGTGAGGCCGAGCTTGGGCGACGAGTACCCAATGTCGTCCCAGAGGATTCTTTTGACGACATTGGCACGAAAGTGCTCTCTGAAATTCAACGGCACTTTAAGTTGGTGCTCAACCGTCCCGAAATCCTGAACCGGATTGGCGAGAACATTATTGTTTTCGATTTCATCCGGGAGAACGTCGCGCAAGATATTTTTGACCAGATGATCGGCGCCGCTCTCGACGACATTGCTTCTCAGGGAATTTCCATCGAACTGGACCCACCGTCGGTGGTTGCTCTCAAGCATCGGTGCCTAAGTGATCTTTCCAATGGTGGTCGTGGCATCCGTAACCAGATCGAGGCGCATCTGATCAACCCGCTCGCGCGCGGCATGTTCGATCAGGATGCGAAGCCCGGCGATAGCTTTCTAGTCACCAACATTGCCGACGGTGAACTGCAATTGCACAAGCACCAACAGTCATGAACATTCGTCTGTCACGTTTGCATTTCCCCGTCACATCCTTGGGGCCAGGAAGACGGATCGGAATATGGTTCCAAGGTTGCAGCATACGCTGCCCGGGATGCATATCAGCCGATACGTGGACCATGACCGGCGGCGAGTCGACAGTCGGGCGGGTGTTGGAGCAAATCAGGATCTGGCTACCTCAAGCCGACGGTTTCACTATTTCCGGGGGGGAGCCATTTGATCAACCGGATGCTCTAGTCTCGCTTGTCGGCGCCCTGCAAGAAGCATCTAGCGCTGATGTTCTGGTCTACAGCGGCCACTCCTTTGAGGCGCTCGCAGGCACTCTGGAACGGGTTAATGGCGCAATTGATGCGCTCGTCACCGACCCGTTTGAAATAGATGTCCCGCACACCCGTCCTCTTCGCGGTAGTGACAACCAGCGGCTGCATATACTCACGGAGCGTGGCAGGGCACTCTATTCACAGTATGAGCGAGAGCTGACCGAGAGCGACAAGTCGCTTGACGTCATGTTCGATGAGGACGGTAGCGTCTGGTTCGCGGGAATTCCGAACCGGGATGACTTCCAGCGATTACGCGACCTATTGACCGATCAGGGCCATCGAGTCCAGATCAGCGCTGACAAAGCGCCGAACAGATAAGACAGGAAATGTCAGCAATGATGCGTTTTTGCCCGAACTGCAAGACCGAAAGGTCTGTTGATGAATGGTTCTGCGCGGGCATCGTCGCCAGCGGCAAGTGTGACTGGGACCTGTCTGGCCTGCCAATCAGGGCGCGCGGGTGGCGCGAACAGGAAATCGTTACCCGCGATGGACAGGGCGACTCAGAGCTCGATTTCGGCTCGAGAGTCTTCCCACAACAGACGTGCACAAACGGGCACACGATGAACGACGGAGATCTGATGTGCCTTGAATGCGGGGCAGATCCGAACATCGTTGAAAATGCCAAAAGTGATGCCGCGAGTTTTGGTGAAACTGATATCGTCGGCGGTACATTCGAAACACACGCCGAGACGCAAATCGACGGTTGGCGCCTGCTCAGGCAAATTTCAAGTACGGACGGTGTGCGCGAGCGGTTCATTGCCCAGCATAGCGATACCGACCGGCAGGCAATACTTACGCTTTACCGCGACGGCGCTGAACCAGACACGTCAGTCTACGATGTCGTCCGTCGTCTTCCTCGCGAACACGTTCCGGAGATCATCGCAACCGGCCGGTGGGATACTCGGGCTTATGAAGTCGCGGAAGAGCTTAGCGGCGGAACGCTTGCCGACGCGGGCATTGCTCTGCGGGACATTGCAACGATCCGTCACGTAGTCGATGAACTTGGACAGGCACTCAACGCCTTCTCGGAAGCAGGCTTGCGACATCGCGACCTCCGCCCGGGCACATTGCTTGTGCGTAGTAAAGATCCGCTTGATCTGGTGATCAGCGGATTCGGATCGGCCCGTCTGTCAGAATTTGATCTCGACATCGTTTCTCCGCTCGAAACGACGCGTTATATGGCACCCGAAGCCATCGCTGGCGGCGTTGCCGCGGCGTCTGACTGGTGGAGCCTCGGCATGATCCTGCTTGAGCAACTGACCGAGGGTAAGTGTTTTGAAGGCGTCAATCCGCGAGCCTTTTTGATTCACGTGCTTGCAAATGGCGTCACGCCGCCCGACGACCTTGATCCATCACTTCACCTGCTTCTGCGAGGTTTGTTGGCCCGTGATCGGCATCAACGCTGGCAATGGCCCCAGGTCAAAGCGTGGCTCGATGGTAAGCCGGTCGATGCTCCGGCGTCTCAGGCCACGGAGACTGACTCAGCGGAAGGCGCAAGTATCACGCTCGGCGCCAAACAGTATCGGAAACCTAGCATGTTCGCGCTTGCGGCGGCAGAACGTGAGAACTGGGAGGAGGCCCGCGACCATCTCTGCCGAGGTCTTGTGGTCACATGGGCCGAACACGCTGGCGTTTTGGCAAAGCAACTCGCTGGCCTGCGTCAAGCGGTGCTACTCGATGGCGTGGACGACGACTGGCGTCTGATGATCGCTTTAAAGCTGTTGAATCCCGAGATGCCACTTATTCTGCGTGGCGAGATTGTCACCCCAGGCTGGTTGCTCATCAACCCGCTAGAAGGTTACGACTTGGTAACTGGGGCCATCCCCTCTTTCCTTGAGCGCTTGCAGACTGAGACATGGCTTTTGAGGCTTCAGAGGCGCACCGATGAAGTCCGAAACCGAGCGCACAATCACGCGATTGAGCTGGATGAGGACATGCTGCGAATCGCAGTACTTTCCACGTCTAGAGCCCAACTCGCAGCGCAATGGGACGCGCGCCGCCTCCTTTTACCCGACTCGACGCACCCGGGCTTGCTTTCGCTATCGGAACGTCGCATCGTCAGCGAAGAAGACCTCATTGTCCTTCTGAGTGCAAAGATCACGCAGTTCCGCAGCGTTGACGAAATTCTCAATCAAGCAACCGACATTGCTAAGCGGGAGCAGATTCTTACTTTTGACAAGGAAGTGGCTCGCAACGAGCTCACGCATCCCCGTCCTGAACTCTTTCGTAGGGTCGACGACCGTATCGCCGGCTTCGCGCACACTGGCATTAGTTCTATCGATGGCTGGGCTGAGCATTTTCGCCTGGAGCGACGCCTCCCATTGCACCAGGTCCTCGTTTTGCTTTCGGTGCCAACCGAGCAGTGGCTGGAGCCACAGAAGCAACAGTATGTGTCGCAAATCCTGGAATTCTTTGAGAAGAAGGTCGCCACAACCGTACTGCGCGGTCCATTGGTGCGCATGACAATCGGCAAGACGACCGGTCGTGTTGACGTTCATGAACTGAATAGCGAGCGGTATTCATGTACCGCATTGCTCGAGCACTTACTTCAACGCAATGCACAGTCGGTTTCCATCGACCCCGCCATTTTCGGAGCAAACCTGACGCTGGAGAGCCGACTGAACACGCTCCATCGTCAAACTTCTTTATACAAGCGAGATACGGGTATTGACGGGATGTATCTGGGCTTCCCGTTCCTGCATACCCGGGACAGCCGTAGTGGCTCGCGTCCACGTATTACTCCAATCCTGCTTTGGCCTGTCAAACTCCTGATGGAACTTGGCGCTCGTGGTCAGGTTGCGTTGGCTTTCGATTGTGAGCGCGAAGAGGTGCGCTTGAATCCTGCGCTTGAGGGGCTGTTAGGAAGGGATGCGGTGAAAGCATGGCGTGCCGCGGCCGATGATGTATTGGGTCGCTCGGCCCTGAAGGTAGCTGACGTCATTGACGCATTTGGGATGTTGGCAAACATCGAGCGGCGTCAGCTTGACGCGCTACCGTCGCCAGCGGTCGAGGTGCCCGCAGGCGAGCCTCGTCTCGCCTGCTCCGCGGTGCTTTTCCATGTGGACTTCGCCGGCCAAGCCATCGGTGAGGACTTGCGCCAATTGAAGGTCTTATCGCCGTCGGGAACCTCGCTTGCCTCAATGTTGCGACTCGATGACAAGTCTGTGCAGGAGGCACCCGACGGCCCGGCCGCAGAACTCGAACGTTTTCTGACCGTCTCCAGCGACCCGTCTCAAGAATCCGCGATCATGAAGGCGCGACAAGGTCCGGGTCTCTTGGTCGAAGGGCCACCCGGAACCGGTAAGAGCCAGACGATCGTCAACATGGTTGCAGACGCAATTGGGCGAGGCAGGAGCTTGCTAATCGTTTGCCAGAAGCATGCGGCACTCGAAGTCGTGCACAAGCGATTGGTCGCAGAAGGGCTCGGTGATCGCATTGTCATGATCAACGATGTGAATAAGGATAGAGAGCCAACCATCCGAGCAGTTCGAGAGCAGCTCGATGCAGTCAACCGGGGCTCGCCGTTTGACACCAACTGGACGCGCCAACGTGAACGCATGGCCGCCAGGATTGAAGCGCTTGAGGGGGAGCTTGACCGACAACATCAAGCGCTCCACCATGTGGACGAGTCAACCGGCTTGAGTTACCGGTCCTTGCTTGGCGAATTGATCCAGTTGGAAGCTGGCGAAGCGCCACCGAGCGTTCCCCAACTGAGGGGGAAGTTGGCCGAGTTGGACATATCCTCGCTAACGGCGCTTGAGGAACAGTGCGCCCCGCTGGCGCGCTACTGGCTGCCCGCGAAATTTGAAGGGAGCGCGTTGGTCCAACTGAAGTCGTTTGCTACCGACCCTGCAACAATCGCGGAGTACACCGACGTTTTCGTTCGCTTCATCGAAGCCGAGCGGTTACGTGTCGAAACGCTTGCCGCTCATCCAGCCCGCTTTGACGTCGAAGATCCAGCGCCATATCGTGCCTGGCTCGATAGCAACGCTATCCGACTGGTAAACCTCGACGAGACACAGCGCAAGCGTCTTGCACAATGGCTACCTTTGTTTCGTCCGGCGAACAGAGAGGATGCCCCGGGACATAAGCATTACGCCTCACTAAAGCAGCTCCATGAGAATTTACTCGCCATCGACGGCGGCGCTTATGACAAAACGCTGTCGCCCGCGTTAGCTAAATTGCCCCTCGTCGAGCTGAACGCCATCGAAATGCGAGCGACACTTGCCACACGGGTTCCAACGTTCATTAGTCGCATCAATCCCACCACGTACATCAGACGTAGCGGCTTGAGAAAATACCTCGCGAGTTGCGGGGCCCCGACGACGGATGTCGCCGTTCGAGCGCTGCTGGCGGCTGCACGCCTTGAACAGTCATGGCGGCAAGAGCGAGAGGCCTTAAACGCGACGAGCAAGTCGCTGCAGTTGGATACCGTCTCACAGACGTGTGGCCCGACACTCGCAGAGGAGTGTTTGAGCCGCCTTCGGCGACTTGAAGAGATCCGTGAGCTTTCGCAGCATCTCTCCATTGCGCCACGTGGCGACGAGTTTGATTCCGCCGTAATGACAGGAGATCAGGCGCCCGTCAGACAGCTACTCGATGGATTTGAAACAGCATTCATTCGCTATAACGCTCGTCAGCACAGTCTCGAGGCATTGCGCGTACTCGAAGAGTGGATCGTTCCTGAGTTAGCGGACGCGTGCCGAAGCGCAGTCGCGGACAATCTCTCCTATCAAATGCCACTCAATCGCATCAAAGATGCGCTGCCCACACTTGCCGCATTCCAACAGTTCCGGACGCGAGCGAAGCATCTTAATCCCCAAGCCCTTGAGGTTTTCGCAGTGATGCGGCCACACGCGGAGGTGTTCGCAGGTATCGCCCCAGAAGACATCGACTGGGAAGTGCGCCGCTTGATAAATCGTGAAGCTCGACTTGGCTGGAAGCGCCGTTTCGAGCAGGAAACGCCAGAGCTCCTCCTTGATAGGGGGGAGACGGCAGCAAAGGTGGAGGCACTGGCAAACGCGGACGAGGAAATGCGCCGTCTTAATCGGGAAGTACTGCGCAATGGCATCGACCGAAGCAGACTTGGCTCAGCCCGAGACTGGGAGGATGTCACACGCTTGACGGGGCGCCGCTCTCGCCGATTGCGCGAATTCATCGAGCTTGGCACGGGGCTCGGATTGATGGCGCTGCGTCCTGTCTGGATGATGAACCCGGATGTGGCGAGCCGCGTTCTGCCGCTTAAATCAAATCTGTTCGATACTGTGGTCTACGATGAGGCGTCGCAAATGCCGGTGGAATACGCTGTTCCGACGCTCTTCCGTGGCAGCATTTCTGTTGTCAGCGGGGATGAAAAGCAGATGCCACCGGCGAACTTCTTCTCCGGCCGTGTAGACAGCGACGAGCCTGATAATTATGACGGGGAGTTTCTCGACGAAAATGCTACGGAGGAGGAGCGCGAACTCTTCGAGGACACCTGGAATCGTCGTGAGATCAAGGATTGCCCTGACCTCCTTCAAATGGCGCGGACTTCCCTGCCTGTAACCACGCTGCAGATCCACTATCGGTCCGAGTACCGTGAATTGATTGGTTACTCGAACGCTGCTTTCTACGACAACGAACTGAGTGTGCCGGTGCGACACCCCGAAGGGACGATTCGAGCGGTCAAGCCGCTTGAGCTGATTCCCGTGAATGGTGTCTATGAACGTCAGACGAATTCGGACGAAGCGGACCGCGTAGTCGAATACCTTGCCGAGTTATGGAGGAAGCCTTACGACCAGCGACCGTCCGTTGGTATCGTTTCTTTCAACCTCAAGCAAGCTAACCTGATTGAGGAGCGGCTTGAGCTTCGTGCAGAAGAGGACGAGGATTTCCGTAACGCCTATCGGGAAGAGGCTGATCGCTCCGACGGTGGTGAAGACATGGGTGTATTCGTCAAGAACGTGGAAAACGTCCAAGGGGATGAGCGCGACGTTATCGTTTTCTCGACGACGTTTGGGCGCAACAATCAAGGCGCGTTCAAGCGCTATTTCGGCGTGCTAGGACAAAGGGGCGGGGAGCGGCGCTTGAATGTCGCTGTAACTCGTGCCAGAAAGAAGGTCGTGCTGGTCACCTCGATGCCAATCCGCGACATTTCCGACATGCTAAATACCAAGAGACAGCCGGCCATCCCGCGTGACTATCTTCAGGGATATTTGGAGTACGCGCGCGCAATTTCCAATGGAGAATTCCCAAGCGGCCGTTCGCTCCTCGGGCGGATGAGCAGCGAGCGCGCGCATGCAAAACTGCGCGGAACTGCGGACAATGATGGCTTCGCGACGGATGTCCTTGAGTTCCTTCGCGACCTTGGCCTGTCTCCGGTCAGTGCACAGGAAGGCGACGCTTTCGGACTTGATTTTGCCATCGCCGATCCAGAAACGGGCTTGTACGCAATCGGTATCGAATGTGACGCTCCTCGTCACCCGTTGCTACAACGAGCCCGTGCACGTGAAATCTGGCGCCCGTCCGTATTGCGGCGCGCCATTCCAAACCTCCACCGGGTTTCATCGCAAGGTTGGTATCACAACGCTGAAGAGGAGCGAGGTCGGTTGAAGGCGGCGATTTACAGCGCTCTGAAGTCGGAGGTTGCAGCATGAGTGGTCCGAAGGTGGTTCGCATTGTCACTCGCGAAGAAGTGCTTGCTATTTGTGAAGGGCATCTTCGGCGGCTCGATCAGGCGATAGTCGCTTGGGCGGCGGCTGGACAACGAATCGGGGAGCTTTCTGCCGAAGAGATTGCGGCGACCCGCGAGCGTCAACGCGGGCTTGCTGCCTTGATTGCGACAGACGCATTCTCGGAGCTGCAAAAGAAGGTTACGGACGAAATTGCCTTCTTAAAGGACGATATGATTCGGCGCCAAGCCATTGCGATCGATAAAGCAGAACAGCTTGTTAAGCGCCGGAGGCAAGGGCGAGACAGCGCCACGACATTGTTGGCCGCGCTCAAGTCGAAGGGAGTCGAACCGCCGCAAGATTTGGTATCAAAGCTTGCCCTTGTTGCCTCGGGGGCAGAGGTTTTAGACGCAGATGTTTTGCTTGCTCGCGGATTCGGCTTGCTAGTACCGGAAACCTCGCGAGAAATCAGTATGGCGCAGATGGAGCTTGCCGGCCGATTGTTGGGGGGCGAAAGGACTCAGGATTTTGGAGAGTGGAAGGTCGCCAATATGTCGCGGATGCATAATCCGCTCATTAACCGAGTCGACCGTCAAATCGCAGAAGCGCAGGTGCTCCTCGATGAATCCGGAGTCGCCACGTTTGCGGAAAAGTTACGGTTGATCGAAAGGGATGTCAACGAATCCCGCCGCAACCTATTGCTTGACAGCTTGATACTTGATCTCGCAAGTGCAGTGAAAACGTCTCGCACGCATAACGCGGCTATCGAGGAGCTTCACGAGCTTGCCTCAGAAATGAGTGCCGAAGCTAGCGCTGGGGCAAAAGCGCTCGTCGGCAAAATAAGAGAGTGCGGCCCAGCAACGACGCTAAATGAGATTAGGCGGCTTGCAGCCGAATGCCGCGAGTTAATCGCACGGGAGCAGGACCGAAAAGCCGCACAGGCTCGGCGAGATGTAATCCTGAACGGTCTGGCTCGGCTTGGCTACGAGGTCAATGAGGGAATGCAGACGGCGTGGGCACGCGATGGACGAGTCGTCGTCAAGAATCCGTCCGTCCCTGACTATGGAGTGGAACTCGGTGGCCACACCCAAACGGGCCGGCTCCAAGTTCGGGCCGTTGCACTAACGAAAAATCACGACACCTCGCGCGACCAAGACGTCGAAACTCTTTGGTGCGGAGATTTTGGCAAGCTTCAGGAGTTGCTAGTGACTAAAGGCGACACATTGCTCGTCGAACGTGCGATTGGCGTCGGCGAGGTGCCACTTAAGATGATTGGCGACGGAAATGCCGAGGTTACGGCAACTGACAAGGGACGGGTTTTTTAGCGGCTGGATATCTGATTACTTTGGAACACCCTTCGGGTGGACTCAATCCATTCAGGCAATATCGCGGCATCCATCGGAACGCCCTGAGCGTTCAGCTGCATTCCGCAGTGCAAGGCTGTCTAGGAGCCGGTCGGGTTCATCCGAACACCTGAGCCACTCCCGCTCCCCATGGAGAAAGTCGAACGTTATGAGGTACGTTTGGCCCAACGTGACTGGTTTTTCCATTGACGGATTGTCCGTTTCTTTACTGCATTGACCAATGTGAGCAGTCTAGCCTGAGCGGCTGCTGATGGCCAATTTCCACCTGTTGCATCGACCGGTTGAATCCACACCCCTAAGCGATCTTTCCGACAAGCGCTGTGACGTTGCTCCCTCCGAGGTCTCGGGGACACTTTTCGTTGCGAGTGAGTAAGAATACGCTCAACATTCATACATGAAATCCAGAAAAGCGGGCTGCTTGGTCGAATTTTTTGCTGGCTGTTCCCCTATAATCAAGTCAGAAGGTACGTGCACGTTGTAATTCTTAAACCAAAAAGGAGAGCATTCATGGCACTTAAACCAGGACCAAAGCCGATAGCCAAATCAACAGGAAAACCGGATCAGCGTCGCCGCGACAACAAAACCACACCAGGGAATACACCGGCTCTCAAACCGAGCAAATCTAGTATCCCCACAAAGAGTAAATGACAGGGGCTCTCGTTAGTTTGCCTTTCTAACTCAGCATTCAATCGGGCCTGCGCGGCATTTCGCGCAGGCCGCTCACTTCTACGTCGGACGGTGACTCTTGGCCGATAATCCGACTGGCTGCTTCTGGCCGATTGCAACCAGTCAAAGGTGCCCGTTTCCGTGCCGAGAGCGACGCTTGGCTAGCCAAGATCGTGAGCTCCTAACGGTCAAGGCTAATGTGTGCGTCGCGGGAAAAATCATGCGATTTTAGGACCGGACGTATTGCCGCAATTAGTCGATCCGCGTCCACGCTCTTCATATAAATAGTCGCCTTGCGACCGTCTATCGTAACTTCGTGTCCATCAAGCTCCCCAGAACTTGCTTGCTTCGCTATGACGCCCAGTTCGTCTTCGAGTTGATATAGTCGTGTCAAGTCACGACTGCCGTAATCCATGACGATAACAACCTGATCACCCATATAAATGTTGTCGGCCTATGTTGTACTTGCGAGAGCAAGGAGTAAAAGCGGAAAGTAATGAGATGTTCGCATATTCAAAGCCCGACGCCTAAGTTGCCGCAGTTAGGGCTCGTCCCGCTTTTGACCCCATATCAATTCGACTCAGTCGGATCTTCTCCCTTCAGTTCCGCAAACTTAGCCGCCATGGTCGGGTTCCCGCGAGTCAGTTTCTTGACGGTGAGGTCTTCGGCCTTGTCGTTCGCCAGCCGCAGGTTATTGGCCGACTTGTAGAGCGCGTCCTTGGTTTTCTCCAGATCCTTGATGGCTTCGTCGATGCGCTTGACGGCTTCTTCGAAACCGTCGGACGCCAGACGCCAGTTACGGCCAAACGAAGTCTTGAAGTCGTCCAACTGGCTCTCGAAGCGAGTGATATCCAGATTCTGCGCTTTCACGAGGGCCAGCTCGGACTTGTAGCGTAGTGAGTTCATGGCCGCGTTGCGCAGCAGCGTAATCATCGGGATGAAGAACTGCGGTCGCACTACGTACATCTTCGGGTAGCGGTACGAGACATCGACGATGCCGCTGTTGTAAAGCTCGCTATCAGGCTCCAGCAACGAAACCAGCACCGCGTATTCACAGCCTTTCTCCGAACGATCCTTGTCCAGCTCTTTGAAAAAGTCTTCGTTCCTTTTCTTCGTAGCCGTCTGGTCGTTCTCGTTTTTCATCTCGAACATGATCGAGACGATTTCCGTTTGCGCGTCGTCGCTCTCCCGGAAGATGAAGTCGCCTTTGCTGCCGCCGCTGGCGTCGTTGTCTTTCTCGAAATAGGCGCGTGGAAAAGCACTGGCGCGGATGCGGTTGAATTCGATTTCGCAATGCTGTTCCAGCGTCTCGCCGACCATCTTCGTCGAGAGTTTTGCCTTCATGTCGCGCAGGCGCTCAATGGCTTCGTCCCGGTCCTTGAGCTGGGTTTCGTACTTGTCCTTGAGCGATTTTTCGGCCAGTTCCTTTTCCAGTGAGGCGCGGTCCAGATTGTTTTTGAGTGCATCCCGTTCTTGCTGCACTTTGCCCACGGCTTCGGTAATTGCCAATTGGTGGCTGACTGATGTCGCATCCAACTGCGATTTCAACGTTTGCAATGCGAGTTCTTTGCTGGTGACGGCTTTTTGCAGCTCGCTGTCCAATCGGGCCTGAGCCAGCTCGGCCTGTGATTTTTGTTCGGCCTGGGCCTGATGCAACTGCTGCGCAAGCTCGTCACGCTGCTTTTGCACATCGTTGACGGCGGTGGTCACGGCCAGCTGGCGTGCCAGGACTTCGCCGTCCAATTGGGCCTTGAGCCTCTGGATTTCGACATCCTTGGCCGCAGCGGCTTTCTCCAGCTCGACCTGCAACCGAGCGGCTGCTAGCTGTTCCGCGCTTTGCTGCTCGCTTTGCGCCTGCGTCAACTGGTGGAGCAGCCCATCTCGTTCCTTTTCCAGTCCGCTGAGGGCCTCGGTCACGGCCAGACGGCTGGCCATGGCGGCCGCCTCCAACTGGTTCTTGAGGTCCTGGATTTCTGCATCCTTGTTGGCGGCGTTGCTCGTCATTTCACCGGCCAGCCTGGCTTGTTCCAGTGCGACGGCATTCTGCTTTTCCTGCTCGGCCAGCCGCAGCCGCTCGTGCAACTGCTTCTCCAGCTCTTCGCGCTGCTTATCGAACTCGCTGTCGCGGACCTGCTTTTGAATATCGGCGTAGCCAGCTTCGTCGATCTTGAACGCCTTTTTGCAATGAGGACAAATGATTTCGTGCATGGAGTGTTCCGAAGCGCAGATGCGCAGCGTTAGGCTGCTTGTATAAAAAACTGGATGCCTTGCTATTGGGGACGGGCTGGGTCCCCCCCAATGCTCGTGAGCAAAGCGTCGTATGAATCCTTGTCGGGTCATCGTGACCCTCAATCCTCAACCTGCCACCGCCTCCTCAACCACGGGCTGCTTCGGCAACGTAATCGTAAACGTCGTCCCGACACCGACCTGACTGGTGACGTCGATCGTCCCCTTATGGAATTCGATGGCGGCGTACACCACAGCCAGTCCTACGCCAGAGCCGTCTTCCAGCACAGCGTTACTGCGTGAGCGGAACGACATCTGGAAGATCTCCTTGAGTTCTTCCTCCGGAATACCCGTGCCGTTGTCCCGCAGCACGACCTCGAACGCTTCGCCCTTATCCGACACGCTCATGTCGATGGCGGGTTGCGCCATCGTGTACTTCGTGGCGTTGCTCACCAGATTGATGAACGCGTGGAACAGCACATTGCTGTCGCCGATCATGCGGCTGTCCATCCCCTGCGGGGCCTGCACCGTAATCGTCGCATTCGGGAACATGTCGGCGCCCACGCCTCGCACATCCTCCAGCAAGGCCACGAGCGAGAGTTCGGCGCGTTTGCCGAACTTCGGGTCGTCCAGCGAGGCACTCTGCGCTGCATCCAGCCAGTTCTGAATCAGGTTGTTCAGCTTGGCCACCGCCTCGCGAATCTTCGTGTAACGCGGACGGGAATCCGTCTCCTCGTTGCGCGGGCTGAGCAGACGCTGCGCATGACCGTCGATCACACTCAGCAGCGTGCGGAATTCGTGCGTCGCCATCGAGCGGAACGTCTTCTGGAAGTTGTTCAGCCGCTCCTCATTCGCCAGCGCACGCTGCAAAATCGTGTTCTTCGCCGTCGCAAGCTTCTGATTGCGCACCAACGACGCCGTACTGTCCTGAATCTTCGACAACGTGCGAGACAACGTCCCGATTTCGTCGCCGCGCGACAGCCACGGCAGCCGCAGCTTGTCCTTGCCCGCCACCGCGTTCCCCGCCATCCGGATCAGATGCGTGAGCGGCCGCAGAATCACCGCATCCACATAGATCAGACACAGTAGCGTGACGACGATCATCGCGACGATCAGTCCATCGATCTTCAGCAGATGCTTTCGGGCGTCGGTGTTCTTCGCCTCGACATCCCGGATCAGCGACTCGGTGCTGCGAAACACCAACGCCCCGAATGTGCTGTTCGCCTGCGTGTACTTGGCGCTCGATTCCCCGCGATACAGTCGTGCCGCATCGTTCAGCTTGCCGCCCTGCGCCAACTGGAACACCTGATTCGACGTCCGGCGGTACTGCGCCCATTGCGACTGGAACTTCGAGAAGGCGAGACGGAATTCGTCGTGCACCAGCACCTTTTGATAACGCTCGGATGCCGCCTTGATCTTGTCGTCGAACTCATCTGCTGCCGTGCGGATATCCGCCAGCGCCTTGGGCGACATTGGCGCCAGGGCCTCCGACTCGACCGTGCGGAAGTCGGAAATGTAATCGTTGAGTTCTTCGAGAACGCTCAAGTTCTCGATCTGTGCGCGCTCGGCCGCAATGGCACGCTGCTGTGCGGAATCGACCTGATAGTGCACCGCGATGCCCACGGCGATCATCGCCACGAGGCACACCGCGAGCAAAAGATACATCCGCCCCCGGATGGGAAGCGATTGACCGGCCGATGAAGGTGAAGAAGACGCTTTCGACATGCGTAGAAGGGGAGAAGGCCCGGCGCGATAACGCGCTCAGAGCTGAATGATGTTGAGCAGGGCGGCGCGAACCACGGCTTCCGTGCGCGTGGCGACGTTCAGCTTTTCGCGGGCGTTATCGATATGGAAGTCGACCGTGCGTTTCCCCAATTCGAGAATCATCGCGATCTCGGCCGACGTCTTGCCCTTGGCTGACCATTGCAACACTTCCACTTCTCGCCGGGTGAGACCGAACGGCAGCGGCGTGCCCTCCGGAGCCTCCTCATGCTCGGTGTACTTGCGGATCACCGTGTCGAGTACGTCGAAATCCACCGGCTTGAGCATGTACTCGTCGGCGCCGGTGCTGTGCCCGCGCATGATGGATTCCTTGTCGGCATTGCCCGTCAGGAAGATGAAAGGAATCTTGCGCTCGCCCTGAATGATGCCCCGGGCGCTTTCCAGAAATTCGAAGCCGGTCATGCCCGGCACGTTCACGTCGCACACGATGATGTCCGGCATGAACGCCGCAAGCGTTGCCAATGCCGCCGAAAAATCATGCGCCACTTTCACGACATAGCCCCGGTCCGTCAGATCCTCGCGAATCAGGTCTGCCGAATCGTGGTCGTCCTCAATGCAAAAGACTTTGGTGGGAGATGACATCCCGCTGGCCCCGGTTTTTTTAATGGAATGCCGAAATCGTACTAAAAAAATCACCGGACGACGAATTTCGGTCAATAACATCGGCACGTCATAGAGAAAAGGACCGCTGGGCGGTCCTTTTCGGCGATATGTCGGCATGCGTCGTTCAGAACTGAAAGGGCAGCAGATGACCGAACTGGTGATAGAGCTCGGAAATGCCGTAAGCAAGAGCGCGAACCATGGTGAATCTCCTTTTGATAGTGATGCGAACGGTGAAGCGTCAGGTCAGGCGAAGCGCGGCAGCACTTCCAAGGCGATGTTGATCGCAATGTGTGCCATCGATGCCAGGTGGTCGATCATGATCGTTTCTCCTTGCGTGTGCGCAATGTCCGGCTCAGTAGCCGAAGACGTGACCGACGTGGATGGCGCACTGCATGCCGGTCTCGATGCAGGTGTCGTTGTAGAAGAGGCTGTCGACGAGGTTGAGGAGGAGGCTCATGGTCGTGTTCTCCGGTATGGATGGAAAGGGGAGGCGCTGCAATCAGCCGAAGATCGGGGCGATGGTGCCGATCAGGCCGAGGACCGAGGCGAAGCCGTAGGTGATGAGTGCGGGCATGGTGTTTCTCCTTGAGTCGATATTGAGTCAGTTAAGTGGGTTTGGCGGCTGGCGCTGCGTGCTTGCTTCGTTGTGGTTCGCTGCGTTGGCCGTTGAGTGAAGTATCGTCATCACCCCCCGACGGCGAAACTGTGATTAATACAGGCGAGACCCATTTCGCCGCTGCTGAGGACTTCGAAAGGAAAAAAGTGCTTATTCCACAAGGGTTTGGCGGTGGTCGTCGCCAAACCCCGTATAAATCGCAGTGACGTCGTACAGGGCGCTCCGTACCATTCGCATCGCATTACAAAGCCTTACAGCAGCGATAAATGGATACGGAGTACTGAATGAGGACGATTCGGATGACCAGCGTCGCGTTTGCGGCGCTTTGCACCATGACGTCGGCCGCACAGGCCTACACGCCAATCGATATTGAAGACCGCTACGGCACGCCGTTCATACAGGCGCGGCTGTTTTCCCCGACCGATGGCGCTTTTGCCGATAACGGCGTAGACAACCAGTTTTCGACGGGCACGCTCTCGCCGCTGCAAATCCAGCAGATCCGCGGCGCATTGAACTATTGGGCCGAAGTCATCAAGGTGACGCCGGGCAGTTCGCCAGCCACCATCAACGTCGGCATGAGCACGGAGAAGGGCGCGCACGCCTTCAGTCCTTACGTCTTCGATCCGAACGACCCAACAGCGACAGGCGACCAAAATCCCACGCTCGTGCAGGCGGCGTTGCAGAATAGCCCGCTGGTGCGCGCTACCTATCACGGCGCCCACGGTGAAATCACCTTGGGTGACATGAACTTTTCGACGGCCCCGTACGCGGCCTCACAGATCCCGTTGAACGCACAGGCCGACATGCCGGCCGTGATGCTGCATGAGGTGGCACACGCATTGGGCGTTGCCGCCAACGTGCATGAAACGACGGTGTCCTCCACCCTGCATACGAACCAGTTCGCGACGGTGCTCGACGCCTGGTCGGCGCATCTCTACGACGACAACGACCGTCAGGCGCAGCCGGGGCAGAATATTCTGACGCCCGAGAATGTGGGGACGGTGGACCCCACGGCGTTCGACGCGCGCAAAGACACGGCGTATTTCGCCGGCGATCACGTCAGGGAAGTGCTCGACGGCGCCATGAAGGGCATCCCGGTACGGGCGATGGCCGAGGGCGATTTTTATGATGCGCCGATCTACTCGCATATCGAGCTCAAGAACAGCCTGATGAGCCACCAGTCGTACCGCAACTACACGGCGTTCATGGAGGCCGAACTGGCGGCGCTGCAAGACATCGGCTATGACATCGACCGGCGCAATTTCTTCGGCCGCTCAATCTATAACGACGGCCTCACCGTCGTGAACGACAACCCGTTCTTCGGGCGCAATGCGGACGGCACCGCCTACGTGCCGAATACCTACAACACGGCGACGCTGGGTCTCGGCCTGCACATTTACGGCAGCAACAACACGGTATCGCAGCGTGCCGACTTGCTGAGCGCGGGAGCGGGCGGGGCCGGCATTCGCGTCGATGGCGTCGGGAACAACGTCACCGTGCTGCCGGGAACGCGGGTCTATGCCGACGGCAGCAACGGTCGCGGCGTGATGTTCGCGTACGGGAAAGACCATACGTTTGTGCAACGTGGTGACGTCCAGGCGCTGGGCGAAAACGGTATTGCCGCGAGCTTCGACTTCGGCCATAACGCGCTGGGCGATTTCGGCGATACGGGCTATAACGGCGACTATCGCGGTTCATACATCTATGTGAAGTACGACGCCAGCCAGAACCTGCTGCCGCTGCTCGACGAACTCGACGGCCCGCTCGTGACGCGCGCCGACATCACCGGCCGACTCGCAGGCAAGTACGCCTCGCTGTACATGTCCGAGAACGGCTACGTCGGACAGATCAACATCATGCGCGGGGCGGCGCTCTACGGTGACATCGTGTCGAAGTACGCCCAGCGCGATACCACCGGCGCACTGCGCCTGACCCAACTGAGCTTCGGTTTGACGCCCGACGCGAATGGCGTCGCCACGAGTCAGGCCGATCCCACGTTCAATCTGCGCTTCGACGGCAACATCGTCGGCAGCAATCTCGCGCTGACGATGGCGGGCGGCACGACCCAGATCAACGGCGATCACACGGTGCATGACGTGACCGTGAACCACGGCGCCACGCTCACCGGCAATAGCCGCTACGTGCTCGACCCGGCTGGCACCTTCATCAACGCGGGTACGGTCGCACCGCTGCTGGCGGGCGGTTTCATCAGCATCGGCGGCGACTACACGCAGACAAGCACCGGCCGTCTCGTTTCGTCGCTGGCAGCAGATGGCACCTTCAGCAAGCTACTGGTCAGCGGCACCGCAACGCTCGACGGCACGCTGGCGATCGCGCCGCAACGCGGTTGGTACGCCAGCGGCATGACCGTCTCGTCGGATCAGTGGCTGAATGCGTCGAGCATCAACGGCGCGTTCGCCAACGTGACGACGCTGCTGTCGTCGCCCACGCTGCTGGCTACGGCGTCGTCGCTCGGCAGCAATACCTACCGTGTGCAGGTGGCGCGTACCGCCAACGCCTATTCGCAGTACGGCACCGACGGCAACAGCCGCCGTGTCGGGGCGGTACTCGATCGCATCGCCGGCAGTGCGGGGGCCGATCTGCAAGCGCTCGTCGCAGCGCTCGACTTCTCGGCGTCTGACGGTAGTGGCATCGCCAAGGCGTTACCGCAACTCACGCCTGCCGCCTACGGCGCGATGTTCACGGGCGGGCTGCTGCGGGAGCGTCAGATCACCGATATGGTGGCTGCCGCCGTGGGCGCTGATGGCACGAAGGGCGCTGGCATGGCCGGGGAGGGCGCACTCTCGGGCAATTGGCGCGGGTTCGCGATGACCTTCGGCAGCGGCTACTGGCGTGGCCGCGACGGCGACATGGCCGGGGCGAGCGGCAACACCTACGGTGTCGTGTTCGGCGCGGAGAAGGTGGCGGGCGAAGGGCGCGACTGGACACTCGGCGCGCACGGCGCAATCAGCGGTCAGTCGACGCGTCTGGACGGACAGACACCCGGCTCGGGCAAGACCACCGCACTGGACCTCGGCGTGCATGCCCGCTACGCGCCTGACACACTTTCCGGCCCGCACGCATTCGCGTTGGCTCGGATCGGTGTTGAAGACGGCCGTATGGACCGCAGCATCGCCGTGAACGGTTACTCCACTTCACCGCGCGGCACGTGGACCGGGGCGACGGCGTCGGCCAGTATCGGCGGCGGATGGCGCTGGCAGTTGAACAGCACCACCAGCGCAGGCCCGGTGGCTGCGCTCGATTACACGGCGTTGTATCGTCCGAGCCTCACGGAAGACGGTACCGACGGTGCGCGTCTGCATCTCGACAGCAAGACGTTCAACTCGCTGCGCACGCGGGTGGGCGGCGAGGTGCGCTTCGATCTGCCGATGGTCTCGGGCGATGCGCTCACGGCCAATCTTCAGGCGACGTGGAACCACGAGCTGACAAGCGGGGCGATCAATCAGCGTGCGACGTTCGCGGGTTATCCGGGCGCCGCATTCACGACGCGCAGTGAGGTCGTCGGGCGCGACAGCCTTGGGCTGCAAGCCGGCGTGTCGTACCGGGTGGCCAAGCGAATCGTGTTCGGGGCGGCCTTGTCGAGCAACTTCTACAAAGCAGGAGATGCCGACGTCGCGGGGTCCGTGTCGGCAACATGGCGGTTCTGATGTAGGTATATGAAGTGATGCCGTAATCTCCACCGCAAGCGCCTTCATTTGCGGTCGAAATGACGCCCGGAAGCCAAATTTCCGGGCGCTTTTCATTTTTCAATCCCTTGCGGGTGGGAGAGGGCACCGAGTGCGATATCGGTTCCCAAGTGCGTCATTATGTCGCGATGTATGGAATATGCGCATGCGTAGCATTCGTAACGCAAATGTTATATACATACATAGAGGCTTAAGATGTCCATGCATAACGTCTCGCCCACCCGCAGAGGAAGGGCAGACACGACAGCCGGCACACGTTGGCACACGTGGTGCGCGCGCCTTGCCGCGGCAGTGGCGATGGTGCCCATGAGCGGTTGCACGCTGGAGTTGCTGGATCCGAAAGGCAGCGTCGGCGAACAGGAAAAGCACCTCATCCTGATCGCGCTGGGTGTGATGTTGCTCGTCGTGATCCCGGTGATCGTGCTCACGCTGGTGTTCTTCTGGCGCTACCGCGAGACCAATACCGCCGCCACGTACTCGCCGAAGTGGTCGCACTCCACCAAGATTGAAGTCGTCGTGTGGACGATCCCCGTCATTATCGTGGTGGCGCTCGCCGTCATGATCTGGGAGACGACGCACAAGCTCGATCCGTATCAGCCGATCGAGCCGGTGGCGAGTGAAAAAGCACCCATCCGTGTGGAAGTCGTCGCGCTGAACTGGAAGTGGCTGTTCATCTATCCGGACTATCACGTCGCGACCGTCAACAAGCTCGTGTTGCCGGTGGATACGCCTGTGGAATTCAAGATCACGGCCGAATCGCTGATGAATGCGTTCTTCATTCCGCAACTGGGCAGCATGGTCTACGCCATGTCCGGCATGCAGACGAAGCTGCACCTGATCGCGAACGAGACCGGCACGTATGCGGGCATGTCCTCGGCCTACAGCGGCCCGGGCTTCTCCGACATGCATTTCAAGGCGCACGTGACCTCGCAGGGCGACTTCGACAAGTGGGTGAAGGAAGCGCAGGCCGTGCCCGATACGCTCGACGCACCGACCTACGTCAAGCTCGAACAACCGGGCACCGCCGCGCCGGTCGGCATCTACGCCAACGTGATGCCGGGCCTGTTCGACGCCGTCGTCGGCAAATACATGGGACCGATGGACGCCAGCTCGCAAGGCATGCGCGTCTCGGGCAACCGTGCCATCGACGACATCATTGCCGCCGCCAATTGCCGCGTGGACGGCCAACTGGACAGCCGCGCGCTCCTCGCGCAGCGTCCCGAGCGTGACGCCGGGGTGCAACCCGCCGCCCAGCGCGCGCTCACGGAGTAAGTCATGTTCGGAAAACTCGATCTCGACGCCATTCCCTGGCACGAACCCATCATCATGGGCACGCTCGCTGTCGTGCTCCTCGGTGGGGCGGCGCTGCTCGGCGCCATCACCTACTTCCGCAAGTGGGGCTATCTCTGGAAAGAGTGGATCACTTCGGTTGACCACAAGCGCATCGGCGTCATGTATATCGTGCTGGCGCTCGTCATGATGCTGCGCGGCTTTGCCGACGCCATCATGATGCGCACGCAGCAAGCCATTGCCGCCGGTGGTGAAGCCGGCTATCTGCCGCCGCATCACTACGACCAGATCTTTACGGCGCACGGCGTCATCATGATCTTCTTCGTGGCCACGCCGCTCGTGCTGGGCCTGATGAACGTGATCGTGCCGTTGCAGATCGGTGCGCGCGACGTGGCGTTCCCGTTCGTCAACTCGCTGTCGTTCTGGCTCTCGGCAATGGGCGCGGTGCTCGTCATGATGTCCATGTTCGTCGGTGATTTCGCCGCCACGGGCTGGGTCGCGTATCCGCCGCTCTCTGAACTGGGATACAGCCCGACCGTCGGGGTGGATTACTACATCTGGTCGTTGCAGATATCGGGGCTGGGTACCACGCTCACGGGCATCAACTTCATCGTGACGATCCTGCGCATGCGTGCGCCGGGCATGAACCTGATGAAGATGCCGGTGTTCACGTGGACGGCGCTCATCACCAACATCCTGATCGTCGCGGTGTTCCCGGTGCTCACGGCCACGCTCGCGCTGCTCACCGCCGACCGCTACCTCGGCATGCATTTCTTCACGAACGAGCTGGGCGGTAACGCCATGATGTACGTGAACCTGATCTGGATCTGGGGCCACCCCGAGGTGTACATCCTGATCCTGCCGGCGTTCGGGGCGTTCTCGGAGATCATCGCGACCTTCTCGCGCAAGCCGCTGTTCGGTTACAAGTCGATGGTCTACGCCACGTCGTCGATCGGCATTCTGTCGTTCTTCGTCTGGCTGCACCACTTCTTCACGATGGGCTCCGGCGCGAACGTCAATGCCTTCTTCGGCATCATGACGACGATCATTTCGATCCCGACCGGCGTGAAGCTGTTCAACTGGCTGTTCACGATGTATCAGGGCCGTATCCGCTATCACTCGGCCACGCTCTGGACCATCGGCTTCATGGTGACGTTCGCCATCGGCGGGATGACGGGCGTGCTGCTCGCGGTGCCGGGCGCGGACTTCGTGCTGCACAACTCGCTGTTCCTCGTGGCCCACTTCCACAATGTGATCATCGGCGGTGTGGTGTTCGGTTGCCTCGCGGGCATTACGTTCTGGTTCCCGAAGGTGTTCGGCTTCACGCTCAACGAGCGCTGGGGCAAGATCTCGTTCGCGTGCTGGCTGATCGGCTTCTACCTCGCCTTCATGCCACTGTACGTGCTCGGCTTCAAGGGCATGACGCGCCGCATGAACCACTACGTTCAGCCTGACTGGCAGCCGTACCTGATCGTTGCGATGGTCGGCGCGGCCCTGATCGGCCTGGGCATTCTGGCCTTCGGCGTGCAGCTCTTCGTGAGCATTCGCGACCGCAACGCCAACCGCGATCTGACCGGCGATCCGTGGGATGCACGCAGCCTGGAATGGGCGACGTCTTCGCCCGCACCGTTCTACAACTTCGCCCACGTGCCGCGCATCGACTCGCTCGAACAGCATTGGGACGACAAGGAACGCGGTTTTGCCTACGTGCAGCCGACGCACTACGAAGACATCCATATGCCGCGTAACACCGGCACGGGCTTCATTGTCTCGGCCTTCAGCTTCGTGATGTGCTTCGCGCTGATCTGGCACATCTGGTGGCTGGCCGGGGCGAGCCTGATCGCGACGATTGCCACGTTCCTGTGGCGCACCTACGACCGCGACGTCGATTACTACGTGCCGGCGGCAGAAGTGGAGCGTATCGAAAACGCCCGCTTTGCCGACCTGCGTGTCGCGCTTCCTGCGCGTCAATCTCTGCAAAAGGCCGCCTGATGTCCTCGGCATCTCTTCATTCCCACCACGCTCCCGGCGCTTCGGCCGGGGCCGATGACCACGCTCACGGTCATCACGACGCCGGCGCGACGACCACGCTCGGCTTCTGGATCTACCTGATGAGCGACTGCCTCATCTTCTGCGTGCTGTTCGCGACGTTCGGCGTGCTGGCGGCGAACACGGCCGGCGGGCCGACCGGCCGCGAGCTGTTCGAGCTGCCGTTCGTACTCGGCGAGACGATGCTGCTGCTGCTCTCGAGCTTCACGTTCGGGTTGGCGTCGCTGTCGATGCGCCCGGGCAACGAGGGTGTCGTGCAGCGCTGGCTGTGGATCACGTTCGCGCTCGGTGCGGCGTTCGTCTCCATGGAAGTCTATGAGTTCTCGGCGCTGCTGCACGAAGGCGCAGGCCCGGGCCGCAGCGCGTTCCTGTCGGCGTTCTTCACGCTCGTGGGTACCCACGGGCTGCACGTCACGTGCGGCTTGCTGTGGCTCGCGGTGATGATTCACCAGATCGGCCGCTTCGGCTTCGATCCGGTGGTGCGCCGTCGTCTGCAATGCCTGAGCCTGTTCTGGCACTTTCTGGATCTCGTCTGGATCTGTGTCTTCACCTTCGTCTATCTGCGGGAGTTCGTATGACGAGCGCTCAAGTTCACGATCACGGCGCTTACGCTTCGCAGAGTCATCTGCGCGATTACGTCGTCGGATTCTTTCTGTCGCTGGTGCTCACGTTCGCGTCGTTCGGTGCGGTGATGCTGAAGCTGGTGCCGGCGGGCTGGGGGCTGGCGACGATCGTCGTGCTGTGTGTTGCGCAACTCGTCGTGCAACTGGTGTACTTCCTGCACATCGGGGCGAAGCGCAGCCAGCGTCAGAACTCGGCCATCTTCCTGTGTACGGCCGGGCTCATCGCCATCATCGTCGCGGGTTCGTTGTGGGTGATGCATAACGCCAACAACAACATGATGCCGACGCACATGTCCATCGATCGGGCCAAGCTGCGCGACTGATCATGGACCGCCTGAAATGCATGGAGGTGTTCGTGCAGGTCGTGCGCGCGGGGAGTCTGTCTGCCGGTGCGGCGGCCTGCGGCATGTCGCCGGTCACGGCGACGCGTCACGTGCAGGCGCTCGAAGCCCGGCTCGGCCAGCCGCTGTTGCGCCGTAGCGGGCGACGTCAGGTGCCGACGGCGCTGGGCGAGCGCTACTTCACCGAGTGTGCGGAAGTGCTTGCGCGCATCGAGAACGCCGATGCCTTGGGGGATGGCGGGCCTGCGGGCGCTTCGATGACATCGGCGATGGCGGCGATGGCGCGCCCCGTCGGTCAGCTTCGTGTGAGCGCGCCTACGACCGTTGGCTCGCATCTGCTCATGCCGATCTTCGCCGAGTACTTGCAGACGCATCCGGACGTCGCGCTCGATCTCGCGCTCAAGGACCGCGCCGTCGATCTGGAGGAAGAGGGGATTCACGCGGCGTTTCAGGCGGGCGGCAGCCCGGAGCCGGGATTGATCGCGCATACGCTGCGCGGTGTGACGCGCGTGGCGTGCGCGTCGCCCGGCTATCTCGCGCGGCGCGGCATTCCGCGCCAGCCCGCCGATCTTGCCGGACACGATTGCCTCGGCTTTCGCTACGACGATCTGCTCGGGCGCTGGACGTTCGATCCTGCGGGTGGTCATGTGGGAATGACGGGCGTAGCAGGCCCGACGCGCGACGCACGTCTGACCGCGCACAATCCGCTCGCCCAACTTCAGGCGGCGGTGCACGGCATGGGCATCGCGCTGCTGCCCGAGTATCTGCTGGCGCCGGAAGTCGAGGCGGGACGTCTGGTGCGCGTGCTCGAAGCGCAGGCGCAATTGAGCGAGCCGATGCATCTCGTGCATCTGGCCGGGCGCTATGTGTCGTCCAAGCTCGATGACTTCGTACGCTTCGTGGTCGCGAAGCTGGGGCCGGATGCCTGTGTCGTGCCGACGTCGGGCTGATGACGGGCGATAGCGCTTGATAGTGGTTGAGCGCGGTCGGTGACGTTTTGATGACGGCCCGATGCCACCGTTGCAACGGCGCGGCGTCGTCAGTCGGCAACTTCGGCTAAGATGCTGCCATCGACATCCGGGCCGATGCGATATCTCCAAGAGCGGGCCACCGAGCCCGCCATTCCTCTGATGCGGCAATCATGCGACATGGCATAGCATGGCGACGCAGGTTCGCCTGCGCGGGCGCGGCGCTCGTCTGGGCGACGGTCTGCGCGGCACAGCCCCCGCAGTACAAGAACGACGCCGAATTGATGGGCGCGGCCATCGCCTCGCCGGAAGGCGTGGGGCAGGTGCTCGACCGGCTCGTGCAGAAGTGCGGGCTGTATGGCGAGGCGACCAAGGTGCACGGCAATGCCGTGTTGCGCGCCTGGCAAGCCAGACATCGCGACTATCTTGCCGAAGGGCAGCGCGTGCGCGCCGAACTGGGGGCCGTCTACACCGATCCCGAGGCGAAGCGGCGCTTCGACGACCTGCTTGCCAACCAGTTTCCGAGGCTCGTCGAGCGTCAGTTCGTCGTCTACGCGAACACCATCGACGACCAGCCGACGCAGGCCGCCAAGGCCGAACTGTGCGACGGCTATTTCAATGCCGTCGACGAGCGTCAGTTCGATCTCACCGTGAACGATCCCGCGCTGGCCGCGTTCCTCGACAAGCGTATCGCCGAGCGTGCTTCGGCCGCGACGCCCGCTGCGACGCCACCCGTCGCACCTCCCGCCATGCCTGAGGCGCCTGCACCCGGCAGTTCACCCGGCGACTCACCCGGCAATACGCCGGTGAGCAAGTAACGCATCAGGTCTGCCACGGGACGAATGCGCTCGCCGAACGGCAGCGGATCACGTCCACGGAAGAAGAGCCCGCGCGCGACGTCGCCCCGGACGGCTTGCGCGAGCTTGAGGTCGATGCAGAACTGCCCGATGCGTGCCACGCCATCGCGCAACCCGCATGCCTGCAAGCAATCGAACCCCTCCAGACACTGACGCACTTTGGCCTTGGCCTGCAACGCGGTCTCGCGCGAGAGGTACTTCTTCAGCCAGGGCGTGAGCACCGCGCGCGCGGGAAGACCGGCCACGCTGGTGAACTCCGCGATGTCCTCTGGCCGCGCGCTGGCGAGCACTTCCTTGAAGGCCGGGTGCGCGTCGGATTCTTCCGTGACGGCGAACGCCGTCCCCAGTTGCACGCCCGCCGCGCCCTTGTCGAGCCACTGCCGCACCTGCTCGTGCCGATGGATACCGCCCGCGACGATCAGCGGCACACGCGTCCATTCGACGCCCAGCGACGCGTAGATATCGCGGCATTCGTCGAGCACGCGGTCGAAGGAAAAGCGTGCATCGCCCAGTTCTTCGATGCGCGATGCACCGAGATGGCCGCCCGCATGCCCGGGGTGTTCGATGACGATGGCGTCGGGGAGCCGTCCCTTTTTCATCCATTTGCGCAATATGAGACTCACGCCACGCGAGTCGGAAAGAATGGGAATGAGGGCGACGTGCGGATACGACGCGGTGAGTTCGGGCAGATCGAGCGGAAGTCCCGCGCCCATGACGATGGCGTCCGCACCGCTCTCGCACGCCTGACGCACCAGCGACGCATGCGCGCTCACGGCTTTCATGACATTGACCGCTATGAGGCCGTTGCCCCCGGCAATCGACTTGGCCGCCCGGACTTCGCGGTCGAGCGCAATCAGATTGACGGTTTCGATGGCGGCCTTGATGTCGTCAGCGCTGTGGCTGCCGCGCATGCAGTCGATACGGGCGAGCAGGTCCGGATGATGATGACGCAGGTCGATGCTCGCGATCGTGCCCATGCCGTTGTGCTTCGCCACCGTACCGGCCAGCCGGTGCGCGGAGATGCCGATTCCCATGCCGCCTTGCACCACCGGCACCAGCCGGCGGCCGGCCAGCGTCAACCATTGCTCGTTCATGTCAGTTCCGTTCGTCGAGAGTTGCCCGCGGCTATGCCTGCGGCATGTGGGCAGGGCAGTTCCGGCAGTCTGGCATTCGCGCGGCGAACGGTTTTTGCGATGGGTCAAGCGCAGGGGCGCTCAGGACGATGTGTCGGTGCGGCATGGCGTCGCAGGGCGGGGCACCGTGCCGAGCGCGATGCCGCCGACGATCAGCGCCAGCGCAAGCCAGACGTCGAGCCCGAGCGACTCGCGCAGGATCAGCGCCGACGCCAGCGTGCCGATCACGGGCACACCGAGCAGGCCGAGCGAGGTCACCCCGGCCGGCAGTCGACGCGTGACGACGCCCGCGAGCCAGTAGGCGATGCCGCCGCCGACCACGCCACCATACGTCAGCAGGCCCGAGAAGACTGCCCAGCCGGTGACGCGCGGCGCGCCGTCGACGACGAAAGCCATCGAGCACAGGCTCACACTCGCGAGCAACAGTTGCCACGGACTGAGTTCGAACGGACCGTTGACCCAGCGGTGCGCACGCATGTGGACGATGGCGATGGCCCAGACGAAGGCCGACAGCAACACCAGCGCATTGCCGAAGACGGCGTGGCGGTCGTGCCAGTCGAAGGCCAGCGGGTTGAACATCACGGCAAGCCCGAGCAGCCCGCAGCCCAGTCCGATCAGCCGCCTCGGCGTGAGCGCTTCGCCCAGCCACAGCCGGGCGGCGGGCATCACCCAGAGCGGCGTGGTGTAGGCGAGAACGGCAGAGCGCCCGGCACTGACGTATTGCAGGCTGAGCGCGACGAGCAGCGAGAACACGGTCATATGCAGCACGCCGACGCTCAGGATGACCGGCAGATCACCACGTTTGGGCCACACCAGACGCCGGGTCATGGCGCCGATGACGAACAGCGTTGCCATGCCGACGACCGAGCGAAGCGCCGCACTCCACCACGGTGACACGTGCGCGAGCAAGGCCTTGCTGACCGGCCAGTTCACGCCCCAGGTCACGACGACGATGGCGAACAGCACGCCCGCATGCGAGCGCACGGACGAACGGTTCGGGGTGAGACGTTGCAGGCTGGCAGGCAGGTTCACGTGCCCGGACTCCGCGAGGGGATGGGGGAACGCGCCGCTCATCGGGAGGCGGCGCGCACTGTCCCATCACGGTAAGGCAGGCGTGGACGGTAGAGAAGCGCCAGAAATGAGGTAAATGGTGGTGCCACGGTGGCCTGGCACGCGTGGCGCTGAATCCTGCGGAGGCTGGGCGGCGCAGGACTCAGAGGCGGGACGTCAGGCCTTCGGCGGCGTGCCGCTGAGTTTCATGCACAGGCCACGCAGGAACACGCGAATGCCGTCGGACTTGCCGAGTTGGGGACGATGGCGGAAGACGTCGTAATCGGCGGCTTCGATCATGTCGAGAATGCGCAGCCCGCCGTGCACCACGCAGCACAGCTCCAGCCCGAAGCGGCCCGGCACGCGGTTGGCGAGCGGGGCGCCGCGCAGCATCATCTTGCGCGCGGCATCGACCTCGTAGCGCATCAGGGCGCGCCAGTTGTCGTCGTACTTCTGCGCGCCGATGTCGGCGTCGGTCACGCCGAAGCGCGCCATGTCGTCTTGCGGCAGATACACGCGCGCCTTGCGCCAGTCGACTTCGACGTCCTGCCAGAAATTGATCAGTTGCAGGGCCGAGCAGACGTCGTCGGAGCAGGCGATGTTCTCGGGGGTGTCAAGCTTGAACAGCCTGAGCATGATGCGACCGACCGGATCGGCGGAGCGGCGGGTGTAGTCGCGCAGCTCGGCGAAGGTGCCGTAGCGCTTGGTCTCGATGTCCTGATCGAAGGCCGAGAGCAGGTCCGAGAACGGCTGCACCGACAGCTGGTGCTCGACGATCACGCGGGCGAGCGCGGCGAACAGAGGCTTGTCGGGCGAGGTCGGCGTGCCGGCGGCGATCTTGTCGAGTTCGGCCTGATAGGCGGCCAGTCCGGCGTGGCGCTCGGCGTTGGTGGCATCGCCCTCGTCGGCGATGTCGTCGGCGGTGCGGGCGAAGTTGTAGATCACGCCGACCGGCGCGCGCATCTCGCGCGGCAGCAGGACGCTGGCGACCGGAAAGTTCTCGTAGTGCTCGATCTTGGCTTCGGAAGTCATCAGGCTGGTGAGGCAAATGAGGGCAATGCCGCCCGGATTCGGGGTGTCGGAAACGCATCTGGCCTGAAACCGACCGTCTCGGGTCGGCATCGGCCGGTCGACCGAGGTCGGAGGGCGGCGCGCAATGCCCCGAGATTCTATGTCATCGCCCCTCATCCTGTCGGGAAAGTCGTGCCAATCCCCGGTATACTTCACCCTTTGCCGGATTTTTCCGGCGTTTTGCAGTGTCACCCTGTTCCCCTGTAGGACGAGGAGCCTCGTGAGCGTCGCCGAACCGATCGAAATTTCGCCTGAGCAAAGCAGTGCACGCGTGGCGTCGGGCAGCAGTTTCTATGCTGCCATGCGCATTCTGCCGCCCGCGCAACGTGAAGGCATGTTCGAGATTTATGCCTTTTGCCGCGCCGTGGACGATATCGCCGACGACGGCGACGACACGTCGGCGAACCGCATGGCGCGTCTGGCCGTGTGGCGACGTGATCTGGCCGATCTGTACGAAGGCCGCCCGACGCCGTCGCTCGCGAATCTGGCGCGTGCCGTCAAGCAATTCGGCCTGAAGCACGAAGACTTTCTGGCGGTCATCGACGGCATGGAAATGGACGCGTGCGGCCCCATCGTCGCCCCTGATCTCCCGACGCTCGATCTTTACTGCGACCGTGTCGCGAGTGCCGTCGGCCGTCTGTCGGTCAAGGTGTTCGGCATGCCCGAGCAGGACGGCATCGATCTGTCGTACCACCTCGGCCGGGCGCTCCAGTTGACGAACATTCTGCGCGACATCGACGAGGATGCCGGCATCGGACGCGTGTACCTGCCGCGCGAGACGCTGGCGGACGCCGGTATCGTGGGTGCGACGCCGGAGACGGTCGTCGCCGCGAAACTCGACCGTGCCTGTGCGCCGCTCGTCGCGCAGGCGCGTGAACACTACGCCCGGGCGCGCGCGATCATGGCGCGGCATCCGCGTCGCGTGGTGATCGCCCCGGCGGTGATGGCGCGCGCCTACGGTGCGATTCTCGACAAACTCATTGCGCGCGGCTTTGCCGTGCCCCGCGAGCGCGTGCGTGTTCCGCGCTGGCGTCTGATCCTGATGCTGCTGCGGCAGATGGCTTTCTGATGGCGGGCACGGTTCACGTCATCGGCGCCGGTCTCGCAGGGCTGGCCGCCGCGGTCAGGCTCGCCACGCGTGGTGTGCCCGTGGTGCTGCACGAAGCGGCGCCGCAGGCCGGCGGGCGCTGCCGATCGTATTTCGACCGTCAGTTGAATGCCGTGATCGATAACGGCAACCATCTGGTGCTCTCGGGCAACTCGACGATGCGCGAGTTCACGCGCACCATCGGGTCCGAACATACGCTCACCGGTCCCGGTCGCGCCGAGTTCGCTTTCGTCGACCTCGACAGCGACGAGCGCTGGACGGTGCGTTTGTCGGAAGGTCGTGTGCCGTGGTGGATTTTCGATAAGCGCGCTCGCGTGCCCGGCACGAAGTGGTCGGACTATCTGTCGCTGGCGCCGCTGTTGCGCGCCGGGCCGGACGCCACGATGACCGACGCGATGAATTGCCCGCCCGCGCTGTACAAGCGGCTGATTCATCCGCTGTTCCTCGCCGTGCTCAACGCCGATCCGGCGGAAGGTTCGGCGCAGATGGCCGGCGCGGTGATTCGCGAGACGCTGGTGCCCGGCGGCAAGGCCTGCCATCCGTTGATCGCGAGCGAAGGGCTGGATGTCACGTTCGTGACGCCCGCGCTGGCCTATCTGGAAGCCAAGGGCGCGCGCGTCATGATGCAGCACCGCGTGCGGGCGCTGCACTACGCCGCCGATGGCAGTCGCGTCGAATCGATCGATTTCGGCGATGGCCCGGAGGCGCTGGCCGCCGACGATACGGTCGTGCTCGCGGTGCCGCCGAACGTGGCCGCGTCGCTGGTGCCCGATCTGACGACGCCGGACGAATACCGTGCCATCGTCAATGCGCATTACCAGGTGCCGCCGCCGCCGGGCTGCCCGCCGATGATCGGCGTGGTGAACGGTGTGAGCGACTGGATTTTCTCGTTCGACGGGCGGTTGTCGGTGACTATCAGCGGCGCGGATCATCTGCTCGACGAGTCGCGGGAATCGCTCGCGTTGCGCATCTGGGAAGAGGTCGCCAAGGCCTGCAAGATTCCGTCCACACCGATGCCGGTGTGGCAACTGGTGCGTGAGAAGCGCGCCACGTTCGCGGCGACGCCGGCGCAGGACAAGCGTCGGCCCGGTGCGAAGACCCGCTGGCGCAACCTCGTGCTCGCCGGCGACTGGACGGCCACCGGGCTGCCCGCCACGATCGAAGGCGCGTTGCGCAGCGGCAATCGTGCCGCCGACATGTTGCTCCGGGCCTGACCCGGGCGACTGTCGCCGCGCTCGCCGGCCATCGTGCCGGCACCGCCCACAGCAGGAACGTTTCATCGGCGCATCATTTTTACCGATGTGTAAAGCGCGCCACTTTATCGTCTTTACGCCTTGAACAGGCAAGAACGCCATGGATACGATACGCGATGCTTCCGACAAGGAAGCGCGACGCACGGCCACTGCCACGGCCGTGGACCTCAAACTGCATACCGAACTCGCCCAGAAGGTGAGCACGGCGATGGCGACGCAGACGCTGGAAACCGGTATCGACCGTTCGATCACCGCGCTGCTGGACCTGCAACAGGACGACGGTCACTGGCTCTTCGAGCTGGAAGCCGACGCGACGATTCCGGCCGAGTACGTGCTGCTTCGTCATCATCTGGGTGAGAAGGTCGACGCCGAACTTGAGGCGAAGATTGCCGCGTATCTGCGTCGCATTCAGGGCGAGCACGGCGGTTGGCCGCTGTTCTACAACGGCAAGTTCGACATGAGCGCGAGCGTGAAGGCGTACTTCGCGCTCAAGATGATCGGCGATGCCGTCGACGCACCGCACATGGTGCGCGCCCGCGAGGCCATCATCTCGCGCGGCGGTGCGCAGAATTCGAACGTCTTCACGCGCATTCTGCTGGCGTTGTACGGCGTGCTGGAGTGGAAGGCGGTGCCGATGATGCCTGTCGAGATCATGCTGCTGCCGCAGTGGTTCCCGTTCCATCTCTCGAAAGTGTCGTATTGGGCGCGCACGGTGATCGTGCCGTTGCTCGTGTTGCAGGCCAAGCGTCCGCTCGCGCGCAATCCGAAGGGCGTGCAGATCGATGAGCTGTTCATCGGCAGCCCGAAGGATGTCGGTCCTCCGAAGCGTGCGCCGCATCAGAGCCGTTTCTGGTTCACGTTCTTCTCCGGCGTCGATCATGTGCTGCGTGCGCTCGATCCGTTCTTCCCCAAGAAGCTGCGTGAGAAGTCGGTCAAGCGTGCGGTGGCGTTCGTCGAAGAGCGTCTGAACGGGGAGGACGGTCTCGGCGCCATTTATCCGGCAATGGCCAATGCGGTCATGATGTTCGACGTGCTTGGCTATCCGGAAGATCATCCGAGCCGCGCGATTGCCCGCAAGTCGGTCGAGAAGCTGGTGACGCCGGCCGATCATGAGACATACGTGCAGCCGTGCCTGTCGCCGGTGTGGGACACCGCGCTGTCCGCGCACGCACTGCTCGAAACCGGGGACAAGCGCGCCATCGAACTGGCGGGCAAGGGGCTGGACTGGCTCGTCCCGTTGCAGATTCTCGACGTGCGCGGCGACTGGATTTCGCGTCGTCCGAATGTGCGCCCGGGAGGCTGGGCCTTCCAGTTCGCCAATCCGCACTATCCGGACGTGGACGATACCGCCGTGGTGGCGATGGCTATGGACCGCTACGAGAAGCTCGCCGGAAAGTTCGAGAACGACAAGATCGATGCGAGCACGCGCCCGATGCGATACGCCATCGATCGCGGCACCGAATGGGTCATCGGCATGCAGAGCAGCAATGGCGGCTGGGGCGCGTTCGAACCCGAAAACACGCATCTGTATCTGAACAATATTCCGTTCTCGGATCACGGCGCGTTGCTCGATCCGCCGACGGTCGACGTCTCCGCGCGCTGCCTGTCGATGCTCGCGCAACTGCCGCAATCGCCGGAGCGCAAGGCATCTGCCGCGCTGGCGCTGAAGTACATCCTCGACGATCAGGAAGCCGACGGTAGCTGGTACGGCCGCTGGGGCATGAATTTCGTGTACGGCACGTGGTCGGCCATGTGCGGTCTGGCGGGCGCGGGCATTGCACCGGAGCATCCGGCGATGGTGAAGGCAGCCCAGTGGCTCCTCTCGATCCAGAACGCCGACGGCGGCTGGGGCGAGGACGGCGACAGCTACAAGCTCGAATACAAGGGCTATGAGGCGGCCGCGAGCACCTCGTCGCAAACGGCGTGGGCATTGCTCGGTCTGATGGCGGCGGGCAAGGCCGAGCATCCGGCGGTCAAGCGCGGCATCGACTATCTGCTGAACACGCAGAACGAGGAAGGCCTGTGGGACGAGGAACTGTACACGGCGACGGGCTTCCCGCGCGTGTTCTATCTGCGTTATCACGGCTATCGCAAGTTCTTCCCGCTGTGGGCGCTCGCACGCTACCGTAACCTCACGGTGCGCAACGATTGCCCGGTGCCGTGCGGCATGTAAGATCGACGCACGTCGCCTGAATCGGGAATTCGTCGCCCCGGCATCGCGCGCTTTTGGTTTCGCGTCGATGGCCGGGGCGAGTCGCTTGTTGTTGCCACCATTGCCGCTATTGTCGTAATCGCTGAAGGAAGCGTATGAGCCAGCCCATCGTCATCGTGACCGGTATGCCGTTCGAAGCCCGCATCGCCCGGGGCGACGGGGTGCGAGTCGTCTGTGCGCAGAACAGCACGCTGGCAGGCGAACTCGAAGCGACGATTGCGCGCGAGGGCGCCCGTGGTCTTGTGAGCTTCGGCACGGCCGGTGGGTTGATTCCCGGTGTGAAGGCCGGGCAGTGGGTCATTGCGCACAAGGTGCTCGACATGCCGCAGCAGGCACGCGAGTACGTGACGTCCATTGCGTGGGCCGACGCATTGCATCGTGCCATCCCGCGAGCCCTGCGCGCCGATACGGCCGGCGTGACGGCCCCGGTGGTGAGTGCCGCCGACAAGGCCGCGTTGTTCCGCGAGAGCGGCGCGGCGGCGGCCGACATGGAGTCGCATATCGTGGCGCGCGTGGCGCAGGCGCATGGATTGCCGTTCGTCGTGGCGCGCGTGGTGATCGATCCTGCCGAGCGGTCGCTGCCCCCGGCGGCGCTCGCTGGGATGCGTAGCGACGGTTCCACCGACATTCTTGGCGTGCTCCGCTCGCTGGCGGGCAACCCGCTCCAACTGCCCGCACTGCTACGCGTGGGGCAGGACGCCGGACGCGCCAAAAAGGCGATGACGCATGGCCGTCAGATCGTCGCGTTGCGCCTCGGCGAAGGGTTTGGGGCGGCAATGGCCGGGATTTGATCCTTTGACGCGCTTGACCTGACAACGTTGACAGGTGGCAGCGAACGACTTTTGCCCTACGGTATAGCAGCGTGACCGGTGCGACCTCGTGTGAACGAGGCGGCACATCGCGTCGTTGATGTCCCATCGAATCTGGGCGAAAGGAGCACGTCATGACCGCGCTTCGAAGAATACTTCATGCGGCTGCATTAGGCCTGGCGCTATGCCTGGCATTGCTTCACGGGCCGGCTCATGCGGTCGTTGCAGGTGGCATGGCGATCGTGTATCGAACGTTTCCGGTCGTTTCCGGGGGATATCACGATATGGAGTTCACCATCACCGTGACGAAAGAGCCCGGATACAACGGAAGGACCTATTGGGCGCATCAATGGAGTTTCACGGGAACACAGGATCCCGGATATGTCGGACTCCAGAGTGTATCCGGCTACGACAAGATATTGAATTTCTCGATCTGGAATGCGACCGGATGGAGAGACTCGGCGGGTGCGAATTGCGGCTACTTCTCCCACGAAGGCAACGGTGTGCAGTGCTGGATCAATTACGCATGGAAGGAGGGCGTGACGTACAAGATCAAGGTTGCCAAGGACGGGGCTGATGGATGGCGCGCGACGATCATCGATACTCAGACCAATGCACAAGTCGCCGTGGCCACGATCGTCGTGCCGACCTCTTACGGCGGGCTATCGCAACTGGTCGAATGGGTCGAGAATTTTTCGCAGGGGCAGAACGAACTGCCGAGTTGCGCGGCTGTTCCGACAGCGATTGCGGTCTATGGCGTTCCCACGGCGAATGGCGGAACCGTGAGACCCTCCAGCACCCGCACCAATACCTACGGCAATTGCATGTCGGTTGCCAAATCGTTCTGTTCGACAGAGGCAATTTGTACGCTGAGTGCCAATCCGTCGGCGCCTTTTCAGGACAAGCAGTTGAGAAACACCTTCTCGGGGTATTGCCTGGACTTGTTGAGCGGTGGTGCGGCTGCCGGGTTGTATCACTGCTCGCCCAACGCGAATCAGATCTTCAGTCATGATGCGCAATATCGCCTGCATCGCGTGAGTCAGCCAGCGCAGTGCCTGGGGGTGGATGGCAACGATCGCGTCGTCGCGCAGGCGTGTTCGGACAGCGCTAGGCAACAGTGGTTGAAGGTGCCGCGAACCAGCACATATTTCAATGCGGGTACGGCTAAGTGTCTCGATCCGCTTGAAAACGCCGCGCTTGAGGCGCCTCTGAGAGCATTCACGTGCCTCGGGACTGGGTTGCAGCAATGGGCTGCGCCGTGAGACGCGCAGCGTCATGATCAGCATTGAATCAGGGGGAAATCGCGGCGCGCGCCGCGCGTAAAGTGGGATGTGCGCGGAAACCCTTGGGGAATCCCCCCAGTTTGTGTCGCGTATCTCCCCGCTTGCGCCGATCTCCCGCCCTGCCTGACATGGCTTCGGTGTGGGCGATTCGTGGCGCTCCGGCACCGGGAGCCAATCCTGAAAGTGACCACCCGATTGGTCGGAAAGGATGACGGGGCATCCCCACGTTGCTTACGCACGCCACAGGCTTGCGGGAGGCGATGGGGATTGCGACACCGTCGTCGCCGGTGAGTGGGTAGTCGGCTGCGCGTGCTAGCCACGACCGACGTCGACGTTCCGACCCATTCTGGTGGAGATTTCATGATCGGTAGCATCTCGAACCCTGGCGCTCTGACGCCTAACTTGACCGTGGCGAATGACGTGCCGACAACGCGGCACAATCCGGCGGAATCGGCGATGACGTGTTCGACGCACGACACATTGCTGGCTTTGCGGCCGGAGCACCTCCGCGCCGCTCTGCAAACATGCACCTATATCTCAACGACGTTGCGTGATCTGCAGGATCCCGCTGCGTCGCAAGTTCCGGGTGACGCTATCCACGCGTTGATTGACAGGCTTTTCTCGCAGACGCCAAAACCATCCGGTGTATCGGAACGTTCGATCTACTTCGTGCTGTGCTTGTTTGCCTACGAAGAAAGTCTCGAAGATATCGACGTCGAGACGCGGGAGACGATCGGACAGTTCGTCGAACGTATCAACGACACATACACGACACGCATGGAATTCTTGTCGCCTGCTGCTGCCTACGAGGTATGGCGCCGCCTAGACGCCGATGAAGCCATTGAAGTCGTTCGGGCCTGGCAACTGGCCAGTGACGAAGTCTCCGACAGCGACGTCGAGAGTGACTTTGCCGATGCCCCCGAGTTTTCGGTGTCATGGGCCGCACAGACGTTGTTCGATCGTATTCGCGACTTGGCGCGAAAGATTGCTGATGTCGCCTACCGCTGGCGTTTTGCCGGGGTCGGGGTGGCGTGGACATGGTGCGCTACCACGAAGCAATGGCGCGCCACATGTCCCGAACGTCTCGGCCTACCGTATATCGTGTCGGACGCTGCCGACGAGGCGCAATCCACGCGAGCGATGTTGCCGGCTGTGTCGCAACTGCAGCCCTCCACGCCATTGCAGACGGCCCTGGTCGTGCTGGGACTGAGCGCATCCGTTTCGCGCCCCGGCGATGCGCCGGGCATGTGCCCGCTGATCGATCCGAATCCGGTGCGCGCGTTGGCATTGTCGCGTCTGGAAGCCACCATGCCGATGTTGCCTGCAATGCCGTCCACCGGTCTGGATCATCGTCGGTTCGATCGCGAGGCGTTGGACGAACCGAGGGCGTTGCGGCGGCGTCCAGAGACGAGCGCGGTGCAGATCAGAGAGAGGCTGCCCGAGTCACGGCGTCGGCATGCGCTGCAACTCGCGTCTGACGAGGCACGCGCAGCACATCGTGTGCGTGCGCTACTGTCGCCGCAAGGCGAGGTGCTCGAAGCGGCCCCCAATGATGGGGCCCGCGATCTCCGAGCAGCCGCGGTGGCGCTTTACCGTCGAATCACGCAGCGTTCGGGCGAGTGATGCGGAACGTCTCGGTCGAGACCGGGGCGTCCTTCTGTTTACTCTGAAGGGATTCAGTTCGACGACGACTGCTGGCCGCGCGCTTGCGCGCGGCCTTTCCACATGCCGCCACGGCCGCGCCAGTGCTGCAGCGCCGAGTCGAACGTGAAGACCGTGTAGAGCGCGGCCACCAGGGGCAGCAGCGGCCCGAAACTCGATGACTGACGGTAGAAACGCAGCATCGGCAGATACGAGATCGTCATGGCGATCCACGCGAAGAGGCCCAGCCATTGACCAATGCCCGAGCCGAAAATCGTCATGACCGGTGGCACGATGAACGTGAGCAGCAGTGACACGATCGTGCCCGCCAGCAGCACCGGCGAGTACTGCAACTGCGCGTAAGCCGTGCGCGAGACCATCTTGCGAATCTCGCCGAGATTGTCGTACGGACGCACGCTCACGGCGCGCTCCGTCAATCCCAGCCAGATCGAACCCTGCTTCTTGAGCAGGCGTCCCATGGCGCAGTCGTCGATGATTTCGTCGCGAATGGCTTCGATGCCACCGCCCGCTTCGAGCGACGCCCGATGAATCAGCATGCAACCGCCTGCGGCGGCGGCCATCTTCTTCTTCGGATCGTTCACCCACGCGAAGGGGTAGAGCATCTGGAAGAACAGCACGAAGGCCGGAATCAGCGTGCGCTCGAACCACGCCGTGCAGCGCAGCTTCGCCATGAGCGAGACGAGCACGCGATTGTCGCCGGTCGCACGCGTGACCAGACGGCGTACGTTTTCGGGCGTGTGCGCGATGTCGGCGTCGGTGTGAAGCAGGTACGTCGGCGCGATGCCGTCGTCGTTCGTCGCGGGGTCGCTGGCGAACGCCACACCCTGACGAACGGCCCACATCTTGCCGGTCCAGCCGCCGGGCAGCGGTTGACCGCTGAGCACGTCCACGCGGCGCGTGAGACCGTCGGCCGCTGCACGCGTAGCCGCTTCGCGGGCGAGATCGGCGGTGCCGTCGCTGCTCTGATCGTCGACGACCACGATACGAAGCCGTCCGGCATAGTCCTGACGGCACAGTGATTCGACCACCTGACCGATCGATTCAGCCTCGTTGCGCGCAGGAATGACGACGGCCACGGCAGGCCATTCGGCCGGTGCGGGCAGACGGTCTTCGTCGAGATCGTCGCGCTCACGCGCACGCCAGAAGCCGCCTTGCGAGCTCAGCAGATAAATCCAGATAGCGAGCGACAGGGCGGCGATCCAGGCCAAAACAGTCATGAGAGATATCCGGCAGAACCAAACCAGGCGAGCGCGTCGCGCAGGCCTTCGGGGTAAGCGCGGGCGGTGTAGCCCAACTCGCGCCTGGCCTTCTCGGAGGAGAAGAACATGTGATAACGCGACATCTTCAGGCCGTCCACCGTCACGAACGGCTCCTTGCCGGTGAAGCGCGCCACGCCTTGTGCTGCCATTGCCAGCGGGTAGAGCGGCCAGCGCGGCAGTGCGATCTTCGGCGCCTTGCGTCCGACCATGCCGGCGATGCTTGCGAGCATGTCGCGCAACAGTACGTCGTCGCCACCGAGGATGTAACGCTCGCCGATGCGCCCGCGTTCGAGCGCCAGCAAATGGCCTTCTGCGCAGTCGTCGACGTGCACGAGATTCAGGCCCGTATCGACGAATGCCGGAATCTTGCCTTGTGCGGCCTCGACGATGATGCGTCCGGTCGGCGTGGGCTTGATGTCGCGCGGACCGATGGGCGTGGACGGATTGACGATCACGGCGGGCAGGCCGTCGTTGGCGATCATGCGCTCGACCAGACGCTCGGCCGCGACCTTGCTGCGCTTGTACACGCCGATGGTCGTGGCTTCGTCGTTCGGGGAGGTTTCGTCGACGGGGCCGACGGCGTCGTGCACGCGCAGCGTGGCAACGCTGCTGGTGTACACCACACGTCCGACCCCAGCACGCAGCGCCGCTTCCATCACGGTGCGCGTGCCGTCGATATTGGCCCGCATGATGTCGTTGGGATCTTTCGCCCAGAGGCGGTAGTCGGCGGCGACGTGGAGCAGGGCGTCCACGCCGGTAAGCGCGCGCTGCATCGATGCCGCGTCGCGCATGTCGCCTTCCACGACTTCGACAGGCAGGTCGGCGAGGTTCGCGCGAGGGCTGGTGCCACGCACCAGCAGGCGAACCTCATGACCGCGCGCGAGCGCCGTACGTGCTACCGCAGAACCGACGAACCCGGAGGCGCCGGTGACCAGCACTCGCGACGGCATTTACGCCTTGGCCCGGCGCAATTCGTCGAGCTTGATCTCGACGTGCTTCGAGAACACGAACTCAGCCGGACGCTGCTTGGCAAACGAGATGTCCTCGGCCATTGCGCCTTCGGTACGCACGCCCTTGAGCGCCACACCGAGTGCACGCAGCGGGTGCGAAATCGTCTCGTTCACGGCCGTGGCTTCAAAGCCGCTGTGCACCATGCAGTCGGCGCACTTCTCGTAGTTGCCCACACCGTACTTGTCCCAGTCGGTGGTGTTCATCAGTTCCGTGTACGTCTTGGCATAGCCTTCGCCGAGCAGGTAGCACGGACGCTGCCAGCCGAACACCGTACGCGTCGGGTTGCCCCACGGCGTGCAGTGGTACGAACGGTTGCCGGCGAGGAAGTCCAGGAACAGGCTCGACTGGCTGAACGTCCAGTTCTTGCCGCCGTTGCCGCGCTTGAGAATGTCGCGGAACAGTTGCTTGGTCTTCGAACGGTTCAGGAAGTGCTGCTGATCCGGGGCGCGCTCGTAGGCATAGCCCGGGGAAACGGTGATGCCGTCGAGGCCCAGGTCCTTCGTCGAATCGAAGAACTTGGCGACCTTCTCGGGATCGGCGTTGTTGAACAGCGTGCAGTTGATGTTCACACGGAAGCCGCGCGACTTCGCCAGCTTGATGGCGGCCACGGCGCGGTCGTACACACCTTCCTGCGACACGGCGGCGTCGTGCATTTCACGGTCGCCGTCGAGGTGGATCGACCAGACGAAGAACGGGCTCGGCTCGTAGTCGTCGATCTTCTTTTCGAGCAGCAGGGCGTTCGTGCACAGATAGACGAACTTCTTGCGCTCGATGATGCCCTTGACGATCTGCGGCATTTCCTTGTGCAGCAGCGGCTCGCCGCCGGCGATCGAGACGACCGGTGCGCCGCATTCATCCACGGCATCCAGCGAGTCCTTGAGCGACACGCGCTGGTTCAGGATGGGATCCGGATAGTCGATCTTGCCGCAGCCCGAGCAGGCCAGGTTGCAGCGGAACAGCGGTTCGAGCATCAGCACCAGCGGATAACGCTTGTTGCCCTTGAAGCGTTGCTTCATCAGATAGGCGCCAACATACGCCTGTTGCAGGAAGGGGATGGCCAAGTTCGGCTCCTGTTCGTATAGCGTTAGCCAGCGACCGCGTGGCGTGCGGCGGCCGGCTCGTCTTTGGTCAATTCCGACGGCAAGCGGAACTGGATGGTTTCCTCGATGCCGTCCATGAGAGTCACTTCGACCGTGTCGATGCGACGCAGCGCGTCGATCACGTCTTCGACCATGCGCTCGGGCGCGGACGCCCCTGCGGTGATGCCGATGCGGGCTTTGCCGCGCACCCATTCCGGATTTACCTCGGAGCCATCGGCCACGAGATAGCTCGGCAGCCCCATTTCGGAGCCGATTTCGCGCAGGCGGTTCGAGTTCGAGCTATTCGTCGCCCCGACCACGAGCAGCACGTCCACACGCTCGCACAGCTCGCGCACGGCGGTCTGGCGATTCTGCGTGGCGTAGCAGATGTCTTTGGTATTCGGGCCGACGATATTGGTAAAGCGACGTTGCAGCGCAGCAATGATACCGCGAGTCTCGTCGACCGACAGCGTGGTCTGCGTTACATAGGAGACCGGCGTGTCGATGGCAAGCGGCAGGGCGTCGACATCGGCTTCGGTCTGCACGAGGTGCACCGGGCCGTCGATCTGGCCCATCGTGCCCTCGACTTCCGGATGGCCTGCGTGACCGATCAGGATCACTTCGCGTCCGGCGGACACGTAGTTCTTGCCTTGAATGTGCACCTTGGTGACCAGCGGGCACGTGGCGTTAAGCACCTTGAGGCCGCGAATCTCGGCTTCCTGCTCGACGACGCGTGCGACGCCATGCGCGCTGAAAATGGTGACAGCGCCCGCAGGGGCTTCGGACAACTCGGCAATAAAGCGTGCGCCCTTCGCCTTGAGCGAATCGACCACATGTTTGTTGTGGACGATCTCATGACGAACGTAGACAGGGGCGCCGTATTTCTCCAGCGCACGTTCTACGATCTCGATAGCACGTATGACACCCGCACAAAACCCGCGGGGTTGGGCAAGTAGGACTTGCATTCAGCTCTCCGGCTCAGGTCGGCCGGGATGGCGGTTTCTATCGGGTGTTCATGGCTCGCCACATCCTGATCGGTGTGACGTCATGACGCACGCAAGGCCCGTTTCGATGGCAAATCGCGTGCACCCGTGGGGGGACCGCCGTCCGGTCGTTTGACAAGCAGCGATTGTAACCGCCGCCGCCAAATTATGCTGACGACCCCCTGTGGGAAAACGTCGGCAGGTGTTGCGTAAATGTTGACGAACCGGCGCCTATCTGGTTGAGATCTGCGCCGATTCGGATGCGATCCCAGTCGAACGTCGCTGAATGCAGGCCGGATCGGCCCGGCGGGCGGTGATCCGGAGCGCTAAGTTATTGATTTTACTTGCCGAAACGCTCGTTCTTCTCGTGCAGGTACGAAATCAGGCTATCGATGCCGCCCTGAGCGATGCGTGCCTTGAATTGCGGCTGGTACAACTGGATCAGCCAGGCATTGGCCACGTTCTCGCCCATCATGTTGATGTCGTAGATCTTCCAGCCCTTGTCGGTCTTCGCCAGACGGTAGGCCACCGACAGGTTGTCGCCGGGGCCGCTGACGGTCGCACCGACCACGACATCGCTGCTGTTCGCGGTGAGTTTGGCCGGATCGAACTTGAACGAGATGTCGCTGCCGCGCACCTGCGAGAGTTGCAGCGCGAACGTGTTCACGAGCAGTTGCTGGAATTCTTCGAAAACGCGTTTCTGCTGATCCGGCGTTGCGGCGTCGAATACCTTCGTGCCCACGGCGTAGCGCGTGGTGCGCAGGAAGTCGGCGTAGGGCAGGAAATCGCGGGCGACGACCTTGGCCGTGGCGTTGACATCGCCCGTTTTGGCGGACGCATCGGCCTTCACGCCCTTGACGACCGTCTCCACGGCCGTTTTCACCATGTCGTTCGGATTGGCGCTCGCCTGCGCCCAGGCGCTCGACGCGCCACCGATGCCGCTCAATGCGACGGCGGCAACCGTCACCAGAAATTTGTTCATGCCAGCTTGTCTGAGTCAGTGGAATTCGGAGTAGGCCGTAGTGTAGTGCACGTGATGCTCATGCGGCCCCTGTATACTGCTGCGATTTTGTAAATTCACCGTTTCGTCGCATTCCCTGGGCTGATCGACGGGCATTGGCCCCGATTGGTTCCGCATTTGTGCCGATGTTTAACCTTTCGTTACGCATGGGCCGATTGATGGGAAGGGCGCCGAGTCCGACGGTGAGACGTCCATTTTCTTCCGGAACCGCTACATGCTGACTTCGCTCGTCGTGCGCATCGTCCGTTTTTCGGCGAAGCACGCGTACCCGGTCATCTTCGCTTCGCTGCTGCTCGTCGTGGCGAGTTGTGTGTATGTCGCCAAGCACTTCGCGATCAACACCGACATCTCCAGCCTGATCGATCTGAATACCGCTGCTGCCGAACGTGGTCGCGAGATCGACCGTGCTTTCCCGCAGAAGACCGACCTGACGCTGGCGGTCGTGCAGGCGCCGGCCGCCGAGTTTGCCGACAAGGCCGCCGCCGAACTGGCGAAGAAGCTGGAAACGGAAACCGATGTGTTCCGCACGGTGAGCCGTCCCGGCGCGGGAGATTTCTTCGCACACAACGCACTGTTGTTCGCCTCGACCGATGACGTGAAGTCGCTCACCGGCAAGCTTGAAGACGCCAAGCCGCTGCTCAACCGTCTGGCTCAGGATCCGAGCCTGGCCGGGTTGTCGAACCTGCTGTCGGTGACGTTGCAGACGCCGCTGCTCACCGGGCAGGTGAAGCTCTCGGACATGACGCATCTGCTCGGTAACGCGGCCGATGCTTCCGAGGCCGTGCTCGCCAACGATCCGTCGCGACCGGCGGCGATGTCGTGGCGCGCACTCGTGGCCCCCGACACCGTGGCGCGCAGCTATGTGCAGGTGCAGCCCGTGCTGGACTACGCGGCCCTCGAAGCGGGCGCCAACGCTGCCACGCGGATTCGCGAAGCCGTCGCCGACCTGAAGCTGGCCGAGCGTTACGGGGCGACGGTGCGTCTCACGGGGCCCCGTCCGCTGTCGGACGAGGAGTTCGCCTCGGTGCGTCAGGACGCCGGGCCGAACGCCGTCATCACGCTGCTGGCCGTGCTCGTGGTGCTCTGGCTGGCGGTGCGCTCGGGCAAGATGATTCTCGCGGTGTTCATCACATTGCTCGCGGGGCTGGCCGTCACCTTCGCGCTGGGCCTGATGATGGTCGGCGCGCTCAACATGATTTCCGTGGCGTTCGCCGTGCTGTTCGTCGGCATCGGCGTGGACTTCGGCATTCAGTTTGGCGTGCGCTATCGCGAGGAACGCCATCGTCTGGAACATGAAGACGGCGTGGGCGGCGACGAACTGCTGCGCGGCGCACTTGCGCGTGCAGGCAAGGCGATCGCCATGCCGCTGTCGCTGGCCGCCGCCGCCACCGCAGCGAGCTTCTTCTCGTTCCTGCCGACGGACTATCGCGGCGTGTCCGAGCTGGGCCTGATCGCGGGCGTGGGCATTCTGTGCGTGGCGTTCCCGTCCGCCATTACGTTGCTCCCGGCGCTCATCAGCGTGTTCAAGCCCAAGGGCGAGGCGAGCCCGCCGGGGTTCCGCAGCCTCGGTCCGGTCGACGACTTCACCGAAAAGCATCGCAAGCCGTTGCTCTACGGCACGCTGGCGCTGGTGATCGCCGGGTTGCCGTTGCTCGCGCATCTGCATTTCGACTTCAACCCGCTGCATCTGAAGGACCCGCACACGGAGTCGATGGCGACGCTCATCGACCTGTCGAACTCGCCGGAGGCGGGCGTCAACGACGTGCAGTTGCTCGCGCCCGATCTGGCCGCCGCCGATGCCGAAGCCGCGAAACTGCGCGCGGTGCCGGAAGTGGGGCGTGTCGTGACGCTCACGACGTTCCTGCCGGCGGATCAACCCGCCAAGCTGGCGATGATCGCGGCGTCGGCGAAGTCGTTGCTGCCCGTGCTCACGCAGACGCCGCTCGCAAGCGTGCCGGACGCGACGCGCGTGTCGGCGCTCAAGACGGCGGCAGGTCAGTTGGAAGACGCCGCGCTCGACTATCCCGGCGAGGGGGCCAAGGAGGCGCAACGTCTGGCCGCCGCACTACGTAAGCTCGCCGCAGCGGATCCGGCCACCCGCGACCGTGCCGATCATGCGATTGCCGATCCGTTGAAGCTCGCGCTCGGCCAGTTGCGCGACGCGCTGCAACCGCAGCAGGTCACGCGTGAGTCGTTGCCGCAGGACATCGCCTCGCAGTGGGTAGCCGCCGACGGACGCGCGCTCGTGAACATCTCCCCGCGTGTGGCGAAGGGTGCCGACCCGAGCGACGACGTGATGCTGCGCAAGTTCACCGAAGCGGTGCTGCGCACGACGCCGGACGCCGTGGGAGGGCCGATTTCGATCCTTCGTTCGGCCAATACGATCATCCGCGCGTTCATCGAGGCGGGCGTGTGGGCGTTGCTGTCGATCACCGTGCTGCTGTGGCTGGCGTTGCGCAGTTTCGGCGACGTGCTGCGTACGCTCGTGCCGCTGCTCGTGTCGGCGGCGGTCACGCTTGAAGTCACGGTGCTGATCGGTTTGCCGCTGAACTTCGCGAACATCATTGCCTTGCCGCTGCTGCTCGGGGTGGGCGTCGCGTTCAAGATTTACTACGTGATCGCGTGGCGGCACGGGCAGTATCGTCTGCTGGCGTCCGGGCTGACGCAGGCGATCGTGCTGTCGGCCGCGACGACCGGCATCGCATTCGGCAGCCTGTGGCTGTCGCACCATCCGGGCACGTCGAGCATGGGCAAGCTGCTGGCGCTCTCGCTGGTCTGCACGTTGATCGGTGCGGTGTTCTTTCAGCCGGTGCTCATGGGCAAGCCGCGCGATGGCGCGGCGCCGCCGCCGAAGTCCTGATGTCCTGATTCCCCTGCGCAATGAAAAACGGCACCGAAAGGTGCCGTTTTGCTTTGTCGTGAGACCCGGTGTTGCGGTGATTACACGGCTTCGATCTTGCCACCGAGACGCTCGGCCATTGCCCGCCGGATCGACTCGGCAATGCCTTTCGCATCGAGACCGACGGACGCAAGCTGCTGCGCCGGCGTGCCCTGATCGATGTACGTGTCGGGCAGTCCCAGTTGCAGTACCGGCACCAGCACGCCGTGCGCATTCAACGCTTCGATGCACGCCGTGCCTGCACCGCCCATCACGGCGCCTTCTTCGAGCGTGACCACCAGATCGTGCGTGCGTGCCATGTCGAGCACGGTCGCTTCATCGAGCGGCTTCACGAAGCGCATGTTGACCACGCTGGCATCGAATTCGTCTGCCACCTGTTCCGCCAGCGCGACCATCGAACCGAACGCCAGAATCGCGACCCGGTGACCTGCCGGGGCGGCGCTCTGGCGACGCGTTTGCGCGCGACCGACGGGCAGCGTCGACAGACCAGCTTCTGTCTTCACGCCCGGCCCCGTTCCACGCGGATAACGTACGGCGCTCGGGCCGTCGATGCCAAGCGCCGTTTGCAACAGCTGGCGGCATTCGTTCTCGTCGGCCGGAGCCATGACCACCATGTTCGGGATGCAGCGCAGATACGCGATGTCGTATGCGCCCGCGTGTGTCGCCCCGTCCGCGCCGACCAGACCACCGCGATCGATGGCGAACAGGACCGGCAGGTTCTGCAAGGCCACGTCGTGAATCAACTGATCATAGCCGCGCTGCAGGAACGTCGAGTAGATCGCGACGACAGGCCTGAGACCTTCCGTTGCCAGTCCGCCTGCGAACGTCACCGCATGCTGCTCGGCAATGCCCACGTCGTAATACCGTTCGGGAAAGCGCTTCTCGAACTCCACCAGGCCGGAGCCTTCGCGCATGGCCGGTGTAATGCCGACGACACGCGGGTCGGCTGCGGCGGCGTCGCACAGCCATTCGCCGAACACCTGCGTGTAGGTCTTGGCGGAGACGGTACCCGGCGCGGCCGGACGGATGCCTTCGCTCGGATTGAACTTGCCCGGGCCGTGATACAGCACCGGGTCGGCCTCGGCCAGCTTGTAGCCACGACCCTTGCGTGTGACGACATGCAGGAACTGCGGGCCCTTGAGCGCCTTGATGTTCTCGAGCGCCGGAATCAGCGCGTCGAGATCGTGGCCGTCGATCGGTCCGAGGTAGTTGAAGCCGAATTCCTCAAACATCGTGCCCGTCGGCGAGACGATGGCCTTGGCGTGCTCTTCGAGCTTGTGTGCGAGTTCGCGCATTGGCGCGGGTGCGTTGCGCAGCAGGTTGCGTACGCTTTCCTTGCCCGCCGAGTAGAACTGGCCGGACATCAGACGCGTGAGGTACTGATTGAGCGCGCCGACCGGCGGCGAGATCGACATGTCGTTGTCGTTGAGCACGACAAGGAACGGCAGGTCGTCGTAGACGCCGGCATTGTTCAAGGCCTCGAACGCTTCACCGGCCGTCATGGCGCCATCGCCGATCACGGCAATCGCATGACGCTTCTCACCCTTGACCTTGCTCGCCAGCGCCATGCCCAACGCCGCCGAGATCGACGTGCTCGAATGCGCCGTGCCGAACGTGTCGTACGGCGACTCGTCACGCTTTGGAAAGCCGGACAGGCCTTGCCACTGACGTAGCGTCGGCATGGCCTCGCGCCGCCCCGTGAGGATCTTGTGCGGGTAGGTCTGGTGACCCACGTCCCACACGATCCGGTCGTTCGGCGTATCGAAGACGTAATGCAGGGCGATCGTCAGCTCGACGGTGCCCAGATTCGACGACAGATGCCCGCCGGTGCGCGAGACGTTCTCGAGCACGCAGGCGCGCAGTTCGTCGGCCACACGTCGCAGTTCGGCGCGCGACAGGGCGCGCAATTCGGTCGGGGAGTGGATGCTGGCTAGCAAATCGGTCATGGCTAAACGTCCTGAGCGCCCGTCTGCGCGCTTACTTCACCAGCTTGGCGAAGGAAGCCAGCAGGCGATCGATGTCGGCCGTTGTGAGGTTGCCCATCGTGGAAATGCGGAACAGTTCCTTCGACAGACCGCCCTGACCGGCATAGATGACGAAACCGTCGGCCTTCAGCCAGTCGTGCAGACGCGGATAGTCGACGCCTGCCGGCAGTTTGTACGCTCGCAGCACGACCGACGACTCGTTCGGCGGCAGCACGCTGTCGATACCCAGCGCGGCCAGTCCGGCGCGGGCCTGCTCGGCGAGTGCGCCATAGTGCGCGTGACGCTTCTCCCAGCCACCGGCGTCGGCCAGTTCGCGCAGCGCTTCGACCAGCGCATAGTAAGCCTGTACGGACGGCGTGAACGGCGTGTTGCGTTCAGCCTGAAGCTTGGCCAGACGCGCGATGTCGAGGTAATACGTGCGGCTGAAGGCCTTGGCGAGCGCATCCTTGCGCACCAGCACGAACGACACGCCCGGCACGCCGTGCACGCACTTGTTGGCGGTCGCGGCGACAGCCACGATGCCCGAATCGTTGAAATCGATGGCTTCGGCGGCGAAGCTGCTCACGCCGTCGACCAGCAGATCGATGCCGCGCTCACGGCAAACGCGTGCGATACCCGTCAGATCGTTCAGACGGCCGGTCGTCGTTTCGTGGTGGATGATGGCTACGTTCGTGTACGGACGATCGCCTGCTGCGTCGAGCTTGGCCACGATTTGCGCCAGATCCGGCGCCTGCATCCATTCGAAATGGATGACGTCGTGTTCGATGCGGTACTGCTTGGCGATCTGCGAGATACGCTCGCCGTACACGCCGTTCTCGACGATCAGCAGTCGACCGTTTTCCGGCACGAGACCGGCCGTCATGCTCTCGACGGCAGCCGTGCCCGAGCCGGTCATCAGCACCGGCGTCCACACGGCCGGATCGAGGCCGTAGACGGCCGTCAGACGCTCGCGGGCCTCGTCCTGCAGGTCGAAGAATTCGGGCTCGCGGTGGCACAGATCGGGTTGCAGCAGGCTTTTGCGAACGCGCTCGGTCAGGGTCACGGGGCCCGGATTCAGTAACAGCATGGCGAAGCTTCCTCGTCAGTTTTCAGCAGTTAAGCAGCATTTGTGCGGCGGTCATGCGGTGGCTAAGCCGCCATTGAGACGCTCAGGCCGAAGCCTGTGCGCGTTGTGCAATGTGATCCATCAGACGCGACTTGACGGCTTCCGGCGTGACCTTCGGTCGCGGCAGGCCGTCCGGCGTACCGGGGCGCGTGGTCAGGCATGCGAAGCGCGGACCGTCGTTCAGGCTGGCGGTGCGGCCGTCGAACAGTTGCTCGATGACATCCAGCGTATCGCCTTCGAGCGCGAGCGCATAGCCGCTGGCCGCCGCCACGCCGGCAAACGACACCGTCGGCGACACCGTTGCCTGCGCGCCGGTCGAGTCGTGAGAAGCGTTGTCGAGCAGCAGATGCACGAGGTTCGACGGACCGTAAGCGCCCAGTGTGGCGAAGGCGCCCATGCGCATGAGCGCTGCGCCGTCACCGTCGAGGGCGACCACGCGCAGGTCGGGACGTGCCAGCGCAAGACCCAGCGCCAGCGTCGTCACGCAACCCATCGAACCGACCATGTAGAGCTGATTGGCGCGATCGTCGAGGGCATACAGCTCACGGCCGCAGAAGCCGGTCGAGGCCAGCACCACGGTGCCTTCGAGCGGTGTGTGGGCGATCACGCGGGCGAGGGCGTCGCGACGCGTGGGCATGTCGGACGGGGCCACGCCACGCACGACGGACACCGGTGCCGGTTGCGCCGGACGTGCCGGGCGCTCGGCCGGTTGCAGCGGGAACGATGCCACGCTGCCCTTTTGCATCACGAGTGCGTAGGGGCGGCCGGTCTCGTCCATGTGACGCACTGCGCGCTCCAGCGCCGGACCGATCGCTTCCGGTTCCGTCGGGAACAACTCCCAGGGCACTTCCATCAGGTCGAGCATGGCCGGCGTGATCGGCCCCATGAGCGCGTGTTGCGGCTCGTCGGTGATGCCCGGCTGGCCGCGCCACGTCACGATCAGCAACTGCGGCAGACGGAACGTCCACGTGAGCGACGTGAGCGGACTCACGGCGTTGCCGAGGCCCGAGTTCTGCATCATCGTGACGGCACGCGCGCCACGGCCTTCGCCGAGCGTCGCGCCTGCCGCGATGGCGACGGCGTCGCCCTCGTTGGCCGCCGACAGGTAATGCAGCGTCGGATCTTGCAGCACGTAGTTGATGAACGGCGTGAGGAACGAGCACGGCACGCCGGTGTACCACGTGAAGCCGTGCTTGCGCGCGGCTTCGACGAACTGTCCAGCCTCAATCACCTTGCGTCTCCGGAGCGCCACCGTTGAACGGCGTCTGGCCATGGGCGAAGTCGGCCGCGCGGCGGAATTCTTCCATGTCGTTCACACCGCGCCAGTGGCCGTGCACGTATTGCACTTCGATCCTGGCGCCATCGGCGGCCAGGGCGTTGATCAGCTCCGGCATGCCGAGCTGGTCGAAGTCGGCGCGCGTCTGCAATGCCGCGAACACGCGTTGCAGTTGCGCACGGCCGTTCTCGCCACGCACGCCCAGCAGGCCAATCCAGCGGCCGTTCGGCGTGCGTCCGGCGTCCGAGGCGTTGCCGCTGATCTTTTCGAGCAGCACTTGCTGGCCGAACAGACCGCGGTCGTCGCCACCCGAGCAGTACGCAAAGTCGCGCACGCTGGCGTTGGCAGCATTGGCTGCGGCGGTGGAGTCGACCACGACGGTGAAGTCGGCATCGCTCTCGACCAGATCGCGCACGATGTAGCTGCGGAACAGCAGATCGCCGTACGAGATGACCGTGTCCTGCGTGAAGGCATTGGTCACGCGCGCGAGCGAGGCCAGCTCGCCGGTTTCGGCGTGGCGCTCGTTGATCGCAAGCGTAATGCCGGCCGTGTCGATGGCGTCGGCACGATAGCCGCCCACGACAGTAATGTCGTTCACGTTCTGCTTCTTGAAGCCGTCGACCAGCCAGCGCAGCAGCGGCTTGCCGGCGACCGGCAGCATGACCTTCGGACGATCGGTCGTCACGCTTTCCAGATTCTTGCCACGGCTCGCGGCCAGCACAATGGCCGAGCGCGGTGCATTCGCGGCGGACAGATAACGATCTTCGGCCTGCGTGTATTCGTCGGCATCCTGCAAACGGAAGATCTCGTCGACGGTCGCGACGCGGTCTTCGACGTTGATGAGCGTTTCGTTGCGGTAGATATCGGCCGCGACCGATTGCATGGCCGAGGTGGCCGCGCGCATCAGGTGGTTCGCCCAGATCACGAGGCTGATGCCAGCCTCGCGGAACACGTCGGTCGGCGTGCTGTAGTACTTCGTCGGCACGATGACCAGCGGGCAGCGATTGCCCCACTCGCGGGCGAACTGCACGATTTCGTCGGCGCGCTTGAGCTTGCTGTGGATCAGGATGGCGTCGGCGCCGGCCTGACGATAGGCCTCGGCACGGCGCAGGGCTTCTTCCATGCCCCAGCCGGCGATCAGCGCTTCGACGCGGGCGACGATGGAGAAATCGTCGTCGGCCTGCGAATCCTTACCGGCCTTGATCTTGCCGCAGAACTCGTCGATATCGGCCAGCGGCTGACGCTCGCCGCCGATGAAGCTGTTGGTCTTCGGGAAGACCTTGTCTTCGATACACACGCCGGCGATGCCACGTTGCTCCAGCTTGCGCACGAGACGTCGCATGTTGTTGAAGTTGCCGTAGCCGGTATCGCCGTCGAGCAGGATCGGAAGATCGCTGGCGTCGGCCATGAATTCGAGGTTGTCGACGACCTGCGTCCAGCTCGCTTCGTTGTTGTCGCGAACGCCGAACTGCGCCGAAATGGTCAGGCCGGACGCCCAGATGCCCTTGAAACCGGCCTCGCGCACGATACGTGCCGAGATGCCGTTATGGGCTTCCATCAGGAATTCGAGCTGGTTGCTGCGCAGCATGGCGCGCAGTTGTGCCGCGCGCGTAGCGGTCGGCGGGAGGGTGAATGCGTCGGGAGCGTTCATTCGGACACCATCGTGAGCGGTTCAAGTTGCGGCAGCACCTCATCGGCGGCGCGCTTTACATCTTCAGGGTAGTCGATTTCGATCCACGGGAAACCCGTGACATCGGCGGTTTCAAACTGTGCGCCGCGCTCGAGCAACAAGTCGCGCACGGCTTCTTCGTGGGGCATCTTGGCGCGGCCGGATTCGACGTAATCGCGGGTGATTTCCGCCAGACGCGTGGCCGTCGCTTCGTTGAAACGGAAAAAGCCGACGGATTCGCCCACGGTGTCGTATTCCAGACCGACCATGACTTGCTTGCGCAGCTCGACCGGCACGCCGTCGCGCAGGCACAGCTTGACCGGCTCGTCGCCCACTTCGAAATCGCGGTCGATCAGCAGGCGGTTGGCCGTCTCACCCGCGACGAGCGCGTTGAAAATGCGCTGGTCGTAGAGCACGTCGGCATCCATCACGAGCACGTCGCCACCGGCGGTCATCGCTTCGGCCGTGACATGCAGCGTGAGCACGCTGCCCAGATTGAATTCCGGGTTGAGATAAATCTTGGGGCGTGGTGTCCAGTTCAGACGGTCGAGTTCCTCGCTCACCTGTTCGTGATGGAAGCCGAGCGCGAGCACGACGTCCGTGATGCCGGCAGCCGCCAGCATGCGGAGGTGGCGCTCCAGCAGCGACATTCCGTCGAACTTCAGCAGGCACTTGGGCGACTGCTGGTTTTCCGGCTGGAGCAAACGCAGGCCCATGCCTGCTGCGAGAATGATGGCCCGCATGGTCGATATCCTTCTTTAGAGCGGTGCAGTATCCGTGGCGGTCGGCATCGACACGCTTTGTTGCGCGGCGCGTTGGCGGCGCCAGCCACGTTCGGAGAAATGCAGATAGACGAGGCCGGGCACGCCGAGCAGCAGCTCGCGCGTACGCTTGGCCAGCGACAGGGCCAGCGCGGCGTCGGCCGGCAGACCAACGAGCGGGGCGAGCAGCAGATAACCGCCTTCCTGCACGCCGAGCGAACCCGGCACGAAGAACGCAGCGCCGCGAATCGCCTGACCGAGGCTTTCGAGCAGCAGGGCATCGACCCAACTCACCGGGTGCCCGATGAATTGCAGAATCAGCCAGACTTCGGCCGTGCCGACGATCCAGCCCACCAGACTGAACAGGAAGCTGGCGAGGACCTGGCGACGATGGCCGTACATGCGCTGCACGATCTCGTCGACGGCGTCGGCGCGGTCGAGCAGCGACGACCAGTCGCGCTTGGACGACATCTTCGAGAGCATGCGGAATGCCCAGCCGAAGATGCCGCGACGTTGCGCGACGTAAAACGCATAGAGCAGTGCGGAGACGAGCGCGGTCGCGAGCAGCATCGGCAACCACAGGCTATCGCCCGTGCGGTGCGACGCGCCGATACCGAACACGGCGAGCCCCAGCAGCGCGAAAACGATCTGTGCGACCGCCTGGAGCGTGGTGCTCACGGTGATGGCGGCGGCGGCTTCACGACCAGCCATGCCGCGCTGCTTCATCTGACGCACCATCGCGATCGGACCACCGATCTGACCGGCCGGCAGCAGGCTGTTGACCGATTCGCCGACCCAGCGGGTGAGCGTAGCGCGGCCCAGCGTGCACGACTTCGACACGAGCACCTGAATGGCGGCAGCGTCGAGCACCAGCGGCACGAGGTGGAAGGCCGCGATGGGCAGCAGCCCCCAGCCGGCAACGGCCAGCGTAGACATCACCGATCCCGTGCCCTGCCAGATCAGCAGTGCGACGAAAAGGGCGAAACCGAGGGTGAGTGAAACGATAGCGGTCCGGTTCATTTAGCGTTTCGTCCGTCCAAAAATCTGACGAAACACTTGCCGGAAACCGAAATAGGCAATGGCGTCCTTCATGTTCGAGATGAAACGCTGCCAAGTGCCCATGCGCGGGTCGGTCACGTACTCGAACGTGAGCGAGATTCGCTCCTCGTTATCGCCGAGCGGCGTGATCCGGTGATGCAGTTTGTCCCCGTCAAAGAACACCAGCGCGCCCGGCGGATACGCCACGGCGCCATCGACTTGCGGCACGCCGGGATTGCGCGTGTGCAGCCGGTATTCGAGCTTGCAGCTCGACTGGTCCACTACGCCGAGCAGCAGCGTGTAGCGGCGGCCCTTGTAGTAGGAAGTGTCATAGTGCCAGCCAATGTGATCGCCCGGACGCGTGTAGTAATACAGCGCGTACGCGTGCGGGTCGTCCTGCGGCGATGGCAGCAATTTCTCACCGGCCAGACGCTCGAGAAAGCGCATCAGGGCGGGTGAGCGATACAACTCGGCGACAAACGGGGCCAACTCGTCGAGCGTATGACGGCTCACGCTGCCCCCCTGCTTGTGGCCGGGAAGATAGTTGCGGTTCACGTTCGGCGTGACGGCGCGCGCGGCGGCGATCAGTTGCTCCGTGACCGACTGCGGCAGGAACTTCTCCATATAGATGAAGGCGTCCTGCGACTTGAATTCGCGGGTCACCCCGTCGAAGTCGATGGTGTCCATCGCGCGTTCGATCTCCGCGTCTGCGGCGAATGCGGCGGGCGCCATCGGCGCGACTGCCTCCGGCTGGGTCGTTTGGCCCGCATCGGCGGCGACTTTGGCGTCGGCCTTCGACGGCAGCGGACGACGCATGACGCGCACATAATCGGCAATCACCAGCAGCGCGAAAAGCGGCGCGCCGATGGCCGCGGCGATCAGGAAACCGCGCGTGCCGTCGAACAGCGTGACGAGCGGCATCAGGTACAGCACGTCTTCCGTCTCGAATCCGCCCACGGACGCCTGCTTCGTGCCCGATTTGCCGACGCGCTCTTCGATGCGCATGCGCAGGAAGAAGATCAGTGCGACGGCGACACCGGCGATCCAGCCGAGCGTCGAGGCCGACAGCGGCACCGGCAGCGGGAATTTGCCGGGCGCGGCGGCTGCCACGCCCATGCCGATGCCGCCGAACAGCAGCACCGTCACGAAAGCGTCGGAGGCCAGATCGTAGAAATGGCCGATACGGCTGGTCTTGCCGCTGATGCGGGCAAGCTCGCCGTCCGTGTGGTCGATGAAGTTCGAGAGCACGAGCAGGATGGCGCCAAGGTTGGCCATCGCATAGTTGCCTTGCGCGAACGCCCAGGTGCAGGCCAGTCCGACGATCAGACGGACGGTCGTGAGGTGATTCGGCGTGACCGGCGTGTTGACGAGGGGCGTGACCAGCCAGCGTGCCAGGCGCGCATCATATTGACGCGGGCGCGGGGGCACAGGACGTGCGGTGTTGCTTGTGGCCGACGCAGCAGTTGGCGCCGAAATGATTTTCGGTATCGTTTCCATGAGGGGGGAATATATACCCATAAGGCGGTAATGTGCAGTGCACTTAAAACACCTGTGTTTACCGCGACAACCTTGGTGATTCAGGGCATTGACGCGCAATAAATCCCTGCGCTGCACTGCGAGCTGACCGTTCCTAGGGTCTTCGCCAGATGCCTTATTAATAGGCTAGGTGATAAGCGTTCCGAGTTCGCGATTATATTCCGCAATAGTCCATTTCGCTCCGGCGGCGCCCGGTGTCGTTTTGACGCACCGTCGAAGGGCCTTTTATCCGTGCATCCCTCGTTTTCACGGTTTTCACCGGCGTTTGCCCGATTCACGCGAAAAAGCGACTTTGGTTCGGTATAGCGGGGTTCGGGGGATGCGCGGATAATGGCGGTCCCCTCAGTCTATTTTTGCGGCGTTGTCCGACCGCGATTCTCCTCATGTCCCAAACGATTGCGATTCTTACCGGCGCTTCCCGTGGCCTCGGCGCGGCGCTCGCCCGTGGTTTGCTCACCCCTGGCACCCGACTTGTGACGCTCGCACGTCGCACGGACGACGAACTCGCGGCGCTTGCCAGCGCGCAGGGCGTCTCGCTTGAACAGATCGCCGTCGATCTCGCCGATACCGACGCTGCCGCGCAGACGGCCGAGCGCATCTTCGCCGCGCTGCCGCGCGATGCCGGTCGCTATCTGCTGATCAATAACGCAGGCACGGTCAATCCGGTCGCCAACAGCGCTGCGCTGACCGAACCGGCAGCCATTGGCGCTGCGTTCGCGCTGAACGTCACGTCCGTCATGCTGCTCACGGCGCGTTTCCTCGCTGCCACGCAGGGCCTCGCCGCCAAGCGCCAGATCGTCAATATCTCGTCGGGCGCCGGTCGTAACCCGAACGCCGGCTGGGCGGTCTACTGTTCGACCAAGGCGGCGCTGGATATGTATACGCGTGTGGTCAATGCGGAGCATCGCGAGCATGGCGTGCAGGCGATCTCGCTGGCCCCGGGCGTGGTGGACACCGGCATGCAGGAGACGATTCGCAGCAGCAGCGTGGAAAGCTTCCCGGCGCTGGCACGTTTTCAGGAGATGAAGGCGAGCGGCAAGCTGTCGACGCCCGAAGACGTCGCCCGACGCATTCTGGCGCTCACTGAGCGCGACGATTTCGGTCAGACCGAGATCGACGACATCCGTAACTACGCCTGAAACGCGTAAAAAACACCGGTCAGCGTCGCCGCTGGCCGGTGTGATCTCAACGCGGCATCGCGATGGGAGGACGGCGGGCGTTCCCCGGCGCCTGCGTCATCGATCGGCGTATTGCTCCGTACTCGTGATAAAGACGCTGCCGTTGCGCTCCGGTGCATACAGGATCAGCGTGGGTGCGTGAATGTCGAAAGCGCGCTCGCAGGCTTCGGCGAAGGAATCGAATTGCACGGCCCAGGCGCCGTTGCGCACATAGCAGTGCGTGATGGTGTCGGTGCGCCGGTCGAATTCCTGACCGAGAAACACACCCTGTGTGTAGCACCAGACGACGAACCCGTGAAAGTCCGCCTGCTCCGGTGCGCGAAACACACGCCAGCGAGCATCGTCCCGTCCGGCCTGACGCGCCGTCGCGCCCGCTGCCCAACGTTCGAAACCGTCGTGTCGTTTGCGTTGCTCCATGTCGTCGTACCCCCTATGGGTGAACCGCCCTCCGGGTGCCGAAATTCGACATCCCCGGGCGCGTTTTCATAGTCGGAATTTGTTCCCGGCATTTCTATCAGGCAATTCCGAAAGACGGCAGGGAATTTCTCCAAAGGGACAACGAACGGGGCAAAAAGCGGGACGCCGCGCGCCGGTCAGTCGTAGTGAATCGCGAGCCAGACGGTCGTCTCGCCCTGCGCAGTCCACTCGACCCGGTGACGGCGACCGGCCTCGATAGCGATGGTGTCGCCGGGCCGCAACACGAGCGTCTGTCCCGGCGTGTCGTCGAAGGCGAGGCCTGCGCTGCCCGTGAGCAATACGACCCACTCGTGCTGCGGCTGGTCGTACCAAAAGCCCTCGGGCGATGCCTGTCCTGTCGAGACGATGCGCTCGACGCGCATCCCCGGGCATGCGATCAGCGTGTCGAATTGCTCGGCCGCCGCCGGATCGGGGCGCGAGGGCAGGCCGTCGAACAGGTTGTTGTCGGGCAGCAGTGGCTTATTCATACGTAGCAAGCGCTCTTTCTTCAGCGGGGGATAGAAAGCATACACGTGCTGCCCCCGGGCTCAGTCGTCCAGATTTTCGTGAACGGCAGCGTCGCCGCGACGCCAGTAAGCCGCCGCCTTGACCCATTTCGGATTCAGCCCGCGATTCTCGACGAGGTGACGTCGCACGGCTTTCGCCACGCTGGCCTCGGCCGCCACCCATGCGTGCAGGTCGCCGGAGGGCAGGGTCGCGACCTGAAGGGCGTCGATCAATGCGGTGCTCTGGCCTGCCGGTGCGCCTTCGCGGTAAATCCATTCGACCACGACATCGGCTTCACTCGAAAAGCGCAGGCGGTCCGCCGGGCTGTCGACTTCCGCAAAGACGAAAACGAGTGCACCGGCCGGCAACTCGGCCAGACGCCGCGAGATCGCCGGCAGCGCCGTATCGTCGCCGATGAGCACATAACCGTCGTAGTTCATGGGAATGACGAACGAGCCGCGCGGGCCGCCGACACCGAGCTTGTCACCCGGTTTGGCCGAGCGTGCCCACTGCGTTGCGGGGCCGGACTCGTGCATCGCAAAGTCGATCACGAGTGTTTTCGAGTCGGCGTCGTACTGACGCGGCGTGTAGTCGCGCATCAGGCGCGGTGCGTCGCCCGGCGCCGGTTTCGAGAGTCCTTCCGGGCCCATTTGCGGCACGGCCAGTTCGCCGGTCTCGGGATTCGGGAAGAAGAGTTTGACGTGATCGTCGAAGCCGGGGCTGGTGAAGCCCGCGAGATCGTCGCCGCCGAGGGTCACGCGCAGCATGTTCGGCGTGAGGGTTTCGATGTTGCGCACTTCGAGCAGGCGAAAGCGCAGTTCGTGACGCACGCGCTGCGGCGTGCGATCGGGGATGACGTTCGGTGCAGCGTTGTCTTGCATCAGAGTCGCTCCAGTTGTTGTGCGGCCGCGTCGAGAATCGCGGCGAACGCGTTGGCTTGTTCGGTCGTGAGCGGCTCGGCGCCCAGACGCAAATGCACGGCGTATTTGAAGTTATGCAGCGCGCGCATGACTTGCGGCGGCATGTCCTCCGAGCGCTCGCGGCGTGTCGCGAGTCGGGCCAGCAATTCCGTCACCGAGTCCTCGTTCTCGGCCAGATACTCGCGGCCGGTGTCGGTGATCTCGTAAGACTTGCGCTGGCTGTCGCCGGTGTTCTCCTGCACACGGATGTAGCCCATTTCCTCGAGCAGGGTGAGCGTCGGGTAGACGACGCCGGCACTCGGGCTATACGTTCCGTTCACGCTTTCTTCGATGGCTTTGATGAGTTCGTAACCGTGACGCGGTTGTTGTGCGATCAGATGCAGCAGCACGAGGCGCAAGCCGCCGTGACTGAACAGGCGACCGCCGCCACGACCACCCCGGCCGCCACGTTCGCCGCGCTCACCACGACCTTCGTCGCCGCGCCCGAAACGCCCCTCACCATAGCCTTCGCCACCGCCGCGCCGTCCATGACGCCCACCGCGTCGTTCGTCGCCAAAATCCATTTTGTCCAGGTCCAACGGGCCTCGGCCCATGAAATCGCCACGTGATCCACGCATGATGCGACTCCTTATCGATGTAGTTAAGACGTGTTTACGATATATCTAAATTGCATCGAAAGCAAAATTATTTTTTCGATGACCTTGAGGTCAGTAGGGGAAATGACGGTAAAACGGGGGTTGCAGGGGCGTTCGAAGTGACGGGAGGTATATCGAATTCGTCAAAAAACTATATCGAAATGACGATTTCGATACGATCTCGATATCCGGTGAGCGGATGGGGGAGGGGTGTGCGCCGCCGGATGGATGTCCGGCGACGGCACGGTGTGGCAGCGATGAAGGGAAGCTGGGACGCCGGCAGGCTATTTATGGCAACTGCGGCAAGTCCGTCTGAAGCCACTTTCGATAGAGCTTGTTCAACTCGCCATTCGTCGTGTTGCGTGTGACGAAGTCGTTCACGCTTGCCAACAACTCCGGCTGATTGGGACGCATGGCGATCCCCATCGCCTGTTGCAGCAGATTGAACTTCGGTTCGAACTGGCCGGGCGCACGCGTATTGATCACGTTGGCGACCGTCACCGAACAACCGATGGCATCGACCTGACCGGAGAGCAGCGCCTGCATGGCGGCGGCGTCATCGTCGAAGCGGCGAATCTCGGTGCCTTCCGGTGCGGTCTTGGTGACGGCGGCGTCCTGCGTGCTCGCGCGTGCCACACTCACGCGCAGTCCTTTCAGATCCGCTGCCGATTTGATGGGCGCGCCTTTCTTGCCGAGCAACTGGATCGTCGCTGCCGCGTAGGGCTTCGAGAACTGCACTTGTTTGGCGCGCTCGGGGGTGATGGCGAGCGAGGCGACCAGAACATCCACCTTGCCGGAGAGCAGATAGGGAATGCGGTTCGGTCCCGTGACCGGCACGATGTTGACCTTCACGCCGAGGTCTTTGGCCAGCAACTTCGCGACGTCGGCATCGTAGCCGTCGGGCTGGGCCTGTGCGTTTGTGGTGCCATACGGCGGGAAGTCGATCAGCATGCCGACGTTGATCGTGCCTTTCTTCTTGATGTCCGCAACGGTCTGCGCGTGTGCGGGCGTGGCGAACAACGAGACGGTGCCGGTGAGCAGACTGCCGAGTGTGCCGCCCAGCGAGCCGACGAAACTGGCGGGCATGGCCGCGACGCCGAGCGTGGCGAGGAAGTTGCGACGGGACGGGGTAGCGGCGTGGCGCGTTGGTTCCGGCAATGCGCGATGTGCGTTCGGATGCACTGGCGACGACTCGCCCTGCGACGGGTGACGCGAAAACTTGCGGGTCATGCGGATCTCCTGAGTTCGCGAAGACGTCGCCAGTGGCGAGCATGTCGTGTGCGCTCGTGCCCGTTCCTATGAGGCGGGACGACGGATGGCGACGGGGGTGTCCCGAGCGATGGTAGCGGCCGGTTCGGCAGGCGTCCACTCCGCAAAAACCCCAGAGAAAACCCTGAGGACGAAGTGGATGACGGGGCGCGTCGAGGTTGTTGAGGATGACGAAATCAGTCGTCGCGATCCGTCTTCGCATCAGCACGCGAGACGATCGGGGGAGACAAGCCGTAACAGAAGACGCAACAGAAGACAAAAATTCCGGACGAAAAAAAACGGTGCCGAAACATCGGCACCGTCTTCAGGAACTGCTGTCAGCGTCTGACCGTTCGCGCTGCGGTGAAGCTCACCGCGGCACGAGGGCAAGATTTACTGGGCGGCGTCCTTGACCTTCTTCAGCGGGCGAACCTTCACGCGCACCGAAGCCGGCTTGGCCGGGAACCAACGCTCTTCACCCGTGAACGGGTCCTTGCCGAAACGCTTCGCCTTGGCAGCGATTTGTTGCGACGTGACCTTGAACAGGCCGTGCAGCGTGAATTCGCCTGCGCCCTTCTTGTGCAGAGCGCTGACGATCGTGGTTTCGAGAGCGGCGAGCACAGCCTTGACGTCCTTGACGGCGACAGCCGAGGTTTCGGCGATGTGTGCTGCGAGCTGGGTCTTGTTGAGTGCTTCCTTGATCGGCGAAACCTTAGCGGCTGCCTTCGGAGCAGCCTTCGGGGCTGCCTTCGGTGCTGCTGCCTTTTTCGCTACCGGAGCCTTCTTTGCTGCCGGAGCCTTCTTCGCCACAGGGGCCTTCTTTGCTGCTGCTTTCTTTGCCGTTGCCATATCGATCCAATCGATGAGAATAAGAAAGTGCCGTCGGAGAACGGCCACCCGAATGTTACGTCTTGCTGCGCCGACGATTCTACCTAAGAAATCGCTTTATGCGAGTAGTGCGCGCATTATGTTGCGCGCTTGCCGCACAAGGCTGAGCGGCGTTCGCGGTGCATTTCGATCGGGTTTCGACCCGGTTTCGATTCGTTACGTTCGCACTGTCGTGAGGACATGCCGTGCAAGGGCGTGTGTCACTCGATGCATTCGACGATCCGGACTCGGGTTTTCGCGCACATTCCGACGCACCTTTCGATGCATTTTTCGACGCGAATTTTTATGGGATTTTTGTGCGATGCCGACGATCCCGCACGCTGTCGCGCGAGACCGTCATCGCCTGAAAACCCTTAGAAACGCTGCATTTCGCAGGTTTCGCAGCGACCGTCGCCGTTACACCAGGCGTCGGTGAGGGTCGTGCCGTCGGCACCGAAAGTGATGTCGTGCTTCGCACCGTAGCTGCCTGCGAGTTGCAGACGATCGCCCGCGAGCGTGCCCTGCACGGTGGTGTGAACATTGGGCTCAACGTCGTCGACGCTGCCCGTGACCTGCGAGCCATTGAGGGCGAGTGCCATCAGACGCGTCATCGGTTTGCCGAACAGTCCCCACCACGGCGGTGCATTCGTGCACAGGCCGCGCCAGCGTCCCGACGGATTCACCAGACGCAACGGCGCAGGCGCACTGGTCTGAACCAGGTTTTGCGCGTTGGGCGGAATCGGCGGCGTGACGATCGTCGTGCCGGCAGGGGCGGGCGCATTGATGGCGGCGACGTCGCGCGCGACTTCAGGTGAGTTGGTGTTCGCCGCGCTCGTGGCGTTCACGGCATTGAGCCCTGCCGTGTCGCCGATGGTGCTCGGGAGTGGCGTATCGGGTGTCGCTGTCGCGGCGATGCTCGCATTTTGCGCGGCAGTGGCCGGCGGCGCGTAGGTGGACACGGCCGGTGTCGGCGTTGCCGTCGGCACGGCGGGTGCGGGTGCCACGCTGAAGGTGCCGGGGGCGCCATCGACACGCACCATGTCGGCGCTCAGACCGTCGTTAGGCACGGGCGCCGGCGCCGCAGCGCACACGTGACACGACATGTGCGAGAGGCTGTTGCGGGTGAGCGGGCGCGTGCCGTACAGGCGCTGACTGCCTTGCGCGCCGTCACGCAGAATCGTGACGTAAGGCGTGTCGTCGAGCTGGTAATCGACCTTGGCGCACGACGGTGCGTCGGTCTGCAACGTGACATCGGCGGAAAATACGCCGTTGAGCGCGCGCGTTGGCAACACCGACACCGATGCCGAACAGTCCGCGATGATCTGCGCGCAGTTGCATGCAGCGGCTGGCGCGCGGGACGTACCCGATGCTCCCGAAGTCCCGCCGGATTGTGCGTACGCCGACCCGGCCATACCGGCAACACCGGCCACGCCGAGCATGCCGGCGACGAGCCAACCTGTCGCTTTTCCCAAAGATTTGAAACTCCGCATGATGATTCCCCGAATGTTGCGGCATGTCCTATGCTGCGGATAGTCGATCAAAAGACGTCGGCTGACAAGCGTCGAAAGCGGCGAAAAACAAGGGATAACGGGCCCTTTTCGAGCGATGCGGATGCCACGGCGAACATCGGGGCGTCACGCAAAAATCGGATTCCTCTCGTATCCCGGTATCGATAGTGCGGTCTACACTGCACGAACTTGCCCCCTTCATTGAGCTTTCAACGCGCGCCTGCCGTTGTCCACTGGAGCCATGCATGCCCGTCGACCGCACGCCTGATCCCGCTGCTTCACCGGATGCCTCACCGGCTTCTCCGCCTGTCTCACCCTCTGTTGCTACTGCGGCCTCTGGCGTCAGTCGCGCCACCGGTCGCTCCACTGTGTCAATGACTTCCCCTATGCCTTCCGCGAATCGCGTACTCGCGATGCTCGCGACGCTTTTCTTCGCAATGGGGCTCATTACGTCGCTGAACGATATTCTGGTGCCTCACTTCAAGGCTGCCTTCGATCTCACGTATCGCGATGCGGCACTCATTCAGTCGAGTTTCTTCGCCGCCTATTTCGTGGTGTCCTACCCCGCCGGGCAATACACCGCGCGTGTCGGTTACCGGCGGGCGCTGGCCAGCTCACTTTGGCTGGCCGGGTTCGGCTGCGCATTGTTCTTTCCGGCGGCGGCGCTTGTCTCCTATCCCTGTTTTCTCGCGGCGCTCTTCGTGCTCGCGAGCGGCATCACGTTGTTACAGGTCGCGGTGAATGCCTATGTCGAGACGCTCGGCTCCCGAGGCGAAGCGGCCAGCCGTCTCACGCTGGTGCAGGCGTTCAACTCGCTGGGCACCACGGTCGGGCCGCCGCTTGCGGCACTCTGGATACTCGCGCCGCAGGTCGGTGCCGCCACTTCGGCGAACGCTCACGCCGTCGACTCTGTGCGTGCGCCCTACGGCGGGCTCGCCGCGATACTCGTGCTGGGCGGGATCGTCCTGTGGCGTCTCACGTTGCCGGAACAGCGCGACAACGACGCGTCGCCGCCGGGCGTGCTCGGCAACGTACGCGAGCTGTTGGCTCACCGTCCATTGCGTTACGGCATCGTGGCGCTATTTCTTTATGTCGGCGCGGAAGTCAGTATCGGAAGTTTTCTGATCGTCTATCTGACGCAGACGGATACGGGGATCGTCGATCACGCCCATGCGAGCCGGTATCTGGCGTTTTACTGGGGCGGGGCGATGGTCGGGCGTTTCGTCGGCGCGTGGTTGCTGCGCAAGGTATCGCCGGGGTGGATGCTGGGGCTGTGCGCGCTCTACAACCTGACGCTGATTCTTGTGTCGATGGCGTTGCCGGCGTCGTTCGCCATGTGGTTGTTGCTGGCGTGTGGTCTGGGCAACGCGATCATGTTCCCCACGATTTTTTCGTTGTCGGTCGGCGGGCTCGGGGCGCGTGTGAGCGAGGGCGGTGGACTGATCTGCATGGCGATCGTGGACGGTGCGGTGCTGCCCTACCTGCAAGGCGCGCTGGCGGATGGCGTCGGGATCGTGCTGTCGTTCCTCGTTCCTGCGCTGGCTTATTGCTATATCGCCGGGTTCGGGGCGTGGTGCGCGCGCACCATGCCCGAATCCGACCCACCGGCGGCGAGTGACGCCAAAGACGCGCCGGCGTCGCCCGATCAGCCGGGCTTGCCGAACGTGTAGCGGCCGAAGATGAACAGCACGTTGCCGTTGCCCTTGCCGCCGGGGACATAGGCGGTGGCCACTGCTGCGCGTCCGAAGCCGACCTCGGCGAGCGGCAGCGCGGCGGGGAAGGGCACGCCGCCGAGCGTGTCGGAGCGCGACATCAGAAACACGGTGTAGCCGAGGCCGAAACGCACGGGGCCCGCATTCGCCACGTTCCATATCCGTCCGTAACCGGCCATCGGCGACCAGTCGTTATGCGAGTCCTTGAATGCCATCGCGTACAGCATGCGCGAGCCGTTCTTGCCGTCGGACAGCACGCGTCCGTAGCCGAGGCCCCACGGATTCTCATTGAACTGGTCGATCTTCTCGCGGGTGTACGCAAAGCGAAGGTGATGCGTGTGCAAGGGGACGTAGAGATCGCTGGCGCCTTCGGTCGCGATCTCGCGAAACTCGTCGGCGATGGCGCCCGTCCAGGTAGAAATGACGCCGGGCGAGTCGTCGGCGCGTACCGCGAGCGGCGACAACAATGTCAGCGCGAGTGTCGTTGCGACCAACGGGGTGAGGCGGGAAGTCCGGGAGAGTGGGGCAAGCGATGCGACGGAAATCGATGGCGCGAGCCGCCCGGTGAGTCGGGGGTTCGTAGTCATGGTTGAGTGAAGCTTGTTGCGAGAATGGCGTCGCGCTTGCGCGTCGACAGGGTACGCGCAGAACATTGAATGGGCGATTGCCCGTGTGCTCGGTGGGTGGGCACCGAAGCTCGGCATCGACAGCGTTCAAATGTCTCTCGTCGCGTGTGGACTAGACCGTGTGCCCCACGTGAAGTTCTGATAGCTGCGTTTTTGCGTCATTTCCCAGCACTGTTCAATCATTGCGCTGAAACTGACTGAACCTGCTGCGCGACAAACAAGTCCTTTTGCGTCAACGACATACCTCGGATATCGACGCGTTATTCACCGGGTTGTGAACATTTTCTGTGGATAACGCGGGGTCGCGCTGCCGTGCCCGTGAATTCGATAACTCGCCGCTCACTTGCCGATGGCTGCCGTGTGCCAGCAGGCCAACATGCCTACGCTTTGGCGCAGCAAATGCGCGCGACGTTTTTTCTCCTTCTGATCAAGCACTTGGGATAGCTGTCCGCGAGTTGTCCACTGGCTTGCAAACAATTTCTGTGGATAACGAAGCGACCCGCCAACCCGCGTCCCGCCTCGATTTGCAGCAACTGGCCCAACTTTCGCGCGCGAGAAATCTTCCCTGTCGGATCAGTCACTTGCGATGCTTTTCCGCAAGTTATCAACGGGCTTGTGAACAAAAAATGTGGATAAGCTCATCATTTCCAATATCCCAATATATGAGATTAATGTTTACATATTGACATTTAAGTTGTCGCGGAATTACGATGCGGCTCATACCGGTGGACGGACACGTTCAGGAGACGACAGTGACGGAACGACGCAAACAGAAAGTAGCGATCATTGGCTCGGGCAACATCGGCACCGACCTGATGATCAAGGTGATGCGCAACAGCGAGCATCTGGAAATGGGCGCGATGGTCGGGATCGACCCGGCCTCTGACGGTCTGGCACGTGCCGAGCGTTTGGGCGTGCCGGTGACGGCAGGCGGCATCGATGGCCTGCTGGCCATGCCCGGCTTCGAGGACATCCGCATCGCCTTCGACGCGACGTCGGCGAAAGCGCACGCGCATCACAACGAGTTGCTGCAAGCGCGCGGTGTGCAGGTCATCGACCTGACGCCGGCGGCGATCGGCCCCTACGTGATTCCGTCGATCAACCTCGATGCGCATCTCGACGCCCGCAACATCAATATGGTGACGTGCGGCGGTCAGGCGACGATTCCGATGGTCGCGGCCATCTCGCAAGTCGCGAAGGTGCACTACGCGGAGATCGTGGCGTCGATTTCGAGCAAGTCGGCAGGGCCGGGCACACGCGCCAACATCGACGAGTTCACGGAAACGACGTCGAAGGCCATCGAGGTGCTGGGTGGGGCGTCGCGCGGCAAGGCGATCATCGTGCTCAATCCGGCCGAGCCGCCGCTCATCATGCGCGACACCGTGTTCGTGCTCTCCGAGCCGGGCGATCAGGCTGCCATCGAAGCGAGCATTCAGGCGATGGTCGACAAAGTGCACGCCTATGTGCCGGGCTATCGCCTCAAGCAGAAGGTGCAATTCGAGCTGTTCGACGCATCGCGTCCGCTCAACGTGCCGGGACTGGGCAAGCTCACGGGTCTGAAGACCTCGGTATTCCTCGAAGTGGAAGGCGCCGCGCACTATCTGCCGGCCTATGCGGGCAACCTCGACATCATGACCAGCGCCGCGCTGGCCTGCGCCGATCGCATCGCCGCCACCCGCCTGGCGCTCGCGGCCTGAACGTCGCACGCGCTAACAGGAGACACACACCATCATGACGCAGAAAAAGCTCTATATCTCCGACGTGACGCTGCGCGACGGCAGCCACGCGATTCGTCACCAATACAGCATCGCCAATGTGAAGGCGATCGCGGCGGCGCTCGACAAGGCGAAGGTCGATTCCATCGAAGTGGCGCACGGCGACGGCCTCGCCGGATCCAGCTTCAACTACGGCTTTGGCGCGCACACCGATCTCGAATGGATCGCCGCCGTGGCCGAAACCGTGACGCACGCCAAGGTCGCCACCTTGCTGCTGCCGGGCGTGGGCACCGTGCATGACCTGCGCGAAGCCTACGACGCAGGCGCGCGCGTGGTCCGTATCGCCACGCACTGCACCGAAGCCGACGTTTCGCGTCAGCACATTGCCTATGCCCGTGAACTCGGCATGGACACGGTGGGCTTCCTGATGATGAGCCACATGACCACGCCGCAGCATCTGGCCGAGCAGGCCAAGCTGATGGAGTCGTACGGCGCGCAGTGCATCTACGTGGTGGACTCGGGCGGTGCACTGGGCATGACCGATGTGCGCGACCGTTTCCGTGCGTTCAAGGACGTGCTCAATCCCGAAACGCTCACCGGCATGCACGCGCACCACAACCTGAGCCTCGGCGTGGCGAACTCCATCGTCGCGGTGGAAGAAGGCTGTGATCGCATCGACGCCAGTCTGGCGGGCATGGGCGCAGGCGCCGGCAATGCACCGTTGGAAGTGTTCATCGCGGCGGCGTCGCGTCTGGGTTGGAACCACGGCTGCGATCTGTACACGTTGATGGACGCGGCCGACGACATCGTGCGTCCGTTACAGGATCGTGCCGTGCGCGTGGATCGCGAGACACTGGCGCTGGGCTATGCGGGCGTGTATTCGAGCTTCTTGCGTCACGCGGAAGCGGCTGCGGCGCGTTACGACCTGAAGACCGTCGACATTCTGGTGGAGCTGGGCCAGCGTCGCATGGTGGGCGGTCAGGAAGACATGATCGTCGACGTCGCGCTCGACCTGCTCAAGCGTCGTGCTGCCTGAGTGGCAGCATGCGCGACGGAACACGACAAAGATAGATCGATGGAATAGGGGGATGCGCCGTTTCGGCGTCTCCCGGTACCGTTTCGGTACCCCTATGTTTACCCAGGCTTACCCACGTAGTCTTGGCATCTCGGTGCCGATGCCGGCCCCTCGTCAGACGGGCCGGTTTTTTTATGGGCGCGGGCTTTCAGGCGTGAACGTGACCCGACCAGCCGAGCTGACGGCTGATCTGCGCGGCGGCATTTTTCACGCTCGGCACGAGTTCCTGCATCCGCTCGCGGCTCATGTACTTGGTCGTACTCGACACGCTGATCGCAGCGACGATGCGTTGACTGGCGTCGTAGACCGGCGCGGCCACGCAGCGGATCTGCGGGGTGTCGTCTTCCAGATCGAACGCATAGCCGTGACGCGCGTAGTCGTGCATGCGTGCGAGCCACGCCGCCGTATCCACGGGGTGTGACGGCACCTGCGTCTGGTAGTGCTCAAGCTGCGCGCGCCATTGCGCTTCGTCCTGATCGAGCAGCAGGGCCTTGCCGACGCCCGTCACGCAGATCGGTTTACGTCCCCCGATACGAGAGCTGATCTCCACGGCGCGTTGTCCGGGCAATTTGTCGAGGTACATGACCTCCCAGCCGTCGGCAACGGCCAGATGCACCGTATCTTGCGTTTCGCCAGCGAGCGTTTCCAGCGTCGGACGCGCCACACGCGGCAGGTCGATCTGGCGATACGCCAGAAATCCCAATTCGATGAGCTTGTTGCCGAGCCGATAGCCACGACGCGGTTCGAAGCGCAGGTAGCCGGCGTGCACCAGCGCCGACGCAATCCGGTGCGTGGTCGACAGGGTGATGCCGGTGTGTGCCGAGAGCGCGGGCACGGTGTCGACCCCGGCGGCGACGGCCTCCACGATGTCGAGGCCGCGGAACAGCGTCTGGCTGGCGAGGGTGCGCGGGCGCTCGGCCTCGGGAGCCTTCGTCTTGGCCATCAGGCGCCTCCGAGCGCGAGCAGGCGCTCGTACACGTAGCACTTGAGCACGACGTAATGCGACGGTTCGAGGGCAGGCAGTTCGATGCCGTGGAGATGGCCGTCGTCGCCTTGTTGCACGCCGCGAATCGTGCCGGTAGCTTCGATGGGCATGTCGATGTCGCCCACGCGTACGCGGAACGCCAGTTTCACGCTGTCACCGGGGGCGCCGAGCGCCGCATCGGCGAGCAGTGACACACCTTCGGCGCTGACGTCTTGCAACAACGCCAGATGCTGGGCGTCGGCGACGCCGACCGAGGCGACCAGTTTGGCGGGCACGCGTTGCGAGCGGCGCAGCACCTTGCGGCGGATCTGGGCCGGTGCCGAGAGCACGATGTAATCGAACGGCAGCCGTTCCACGCGCTCGACCGTGCAGACGAAGTGATAGATGTCTTCGCCCGAGAACGTCCACAGTTCGAGCCGTTCGCTCGCTTGCAGGGTCGGTGGGGCAGCGCGGCCGGTCGGTGCGGTCACGAACAGCATCTGGTTCGGCGCATGGCCGATCACGCGCGTGCGCACACGTTGCGATCCTGCGCCGGGCGGCAATTGAATTTGCAGCCAGTCGCCGGGACGCAGATTGAGGTCGGTGAGTGCGTACTGGGGCGGTGTGGACCCTGTCGCCGCAGGGGCCGTATTGTCAGTGGGGACTTGCGTCGCCGTCCCGGCATCGGTGTCGGCGCCCGTTGCGTCGTCCACGCCGAGGTCCGCCACCCGGTGCGGGGCGAACGAGGTGAACAGCCAGTCGCGTCCGGCCGGTGTCGGCACGATATCGCCGGCGGCGAGCAGCGGCTCGCCGTTGCGGTCGACGATGGCCCACGGCAGCGCTTCGCCGAGCGGGATCTCGTCGGGCGTCAGCGGCACGAGGGGCAGGCCCGAGGGCAGCGCAGCAGACGCTTGAGCAGGTGTGTTGGTCATAGGGCGAAAGTCTACCGCGACGCGTTGGCACTTGGCGAGAGGGGACGCGTCTCCTCTCGCCCGGAATACGCAGAAGTCGCGCACAAGTTGCGTAAGTGGGTACTCGCTGGGGTGACACGCATTCGCCTCGTCCTGCGCGTGGTGGCGCCGTCGTGTCGGGGCTTGCACGCGTGCCCGCCCGATAAGGCGCCGCGCGTGCGATGTCGTCTGCCTATAGTCGACGGTTTCGATCGAGCGTTTGTCGACGAGCCCGACGACGATCTTGCAGGAGGATGCGATGTGGGACCAACAGTGTGCAGGCGCGAGCGGCTGGGGGCCGGACTGGGGCATCCGGCAGCGGCCGGAAGTGGGGATCGAGCTGGCAGGCATGCGCGAGGACGCTGCGTACCAACGTGCCGAGTGCGCGGACTTCGGTACGCGGCTTACGCACGCATCGAATGCTGCGTTGAACGCCGCACGACATGCACGGATGGACGGCGTGCCGGTGGCGACGCATCGCGTCGATCCGGCGTTGGCGCGCGCGTTCGCCAAGGCCTGGGCGGGCTTGTGGGCGACGACCGGACCCTGTCAGCATTTCTATCGCAAAGAGTTCGAACTCGCGCATGCGCGGGATGGGCGTCTGGCGCAAACCGGACAGCGCGTGGCGGCGATGTTGGCGCCCACTCACGGCGTCGCGTCGCCGCCGTCCCCCGAAGCGGCGGCCGAACGTGTCGGGGCCGAGATCGCCTCCTGGCTGGAGACGATCGCTGCTACCGGGCACCGGGGATGGCATTTTCGGGCCGCGCGCGACGCCATGTCGCTCGTCGGCAATCTGTCGCTGCTCGCGATCATTGCGGCGTGTTTCCATCAACGGCAGGCTCAGCAAGCGCAGGACACGACCGGCGAACCGTCGCTTCATGGGGCAAGCGACATGGCGGCGGCGAATACGCCGTTCGGCATCCCGTGGGCCGACTGGACGTTGCTGGCGTTCGAAGGTTTGAAGGGAGTACTAACTCAGTCGTTAGGTTCGCCCACGCTGATCCGTCATCACGCCGTGGACGAGGTGCTCAAGCGTATGGAGGCGGGGTGCCGTCTGCTCGAAGCGTGCGTGGTGTTGCCGTCTCCTGCTGCGACCACGTCGTGGCGCAACACGCTCGGCAAGTTGACCCATTCCCGCGACGTCGCAACGCTGTTCACGTTTGCCAATACGGCAATCCCGCCGGCGCGGCTGGGGTTGTGGATGCCGTCGTGGTTCACCGGCACGTCACCGATATCGGCGATATCGGACGGATACCGGGGCATCCTGCGCGTGGCGGGTCTGATGCTCGACTCGTGTCGCGCGGTCACGAGTCTGCTCGGCACGTGGGCACGCAACGAAGCGTTCACGCATGACGCCGGACGTCTCACGCAGCGATGGGAGACGCTTCACGCCAGGCTGGCGCACGTCTCGCCGGACGACGTCGCGACGATGCTCGATCGCGTCGCACGCGTGACGCAGCTCGCCCGCCATTGCGACACGCCGCTGCTGACGAAGCTGGCATCGCACACAACGCTGCGCGAATGCTTACTCACCTCGCGCCATCCTTTGTCGGCCAGTCAGATCAAAGCCGCGTGCAGCGAGTTCGACGTGCCGTGTCATGCCTCGTGTGTCGACGGTTTGAACTACCTCAGTCTGAATCCCGCCGAGAGTCCCTGGGGGCAGCGCTGGACCGGTGACGCATGGGAGAGCGGCAGCGCGACCCCGGTGCGTGCGTCCTATCGTCTGCTGCTGCTCTATCAACACTGGAGCGCGGCGTTGCTCGAACGCGTTGTGGGCGCGTCGGGTTGCGCCGGTGGGCAGGAGGCGACGTCCAACAAACCATCGGATACCAAACCATCTGGCGAACCGCCGACGCAGCGCGATGCGACGTACGTCGATATTCAGTCGACGTGGCTGTGAGCGCGCGCCGACTCGGTTACGCGCCCTTCGCCATGCCTCACCAATTCGTCTCTCGCTCGGGCGTTGCGGTGATCTTGTGGATCGAGAGATCGGCGCCGTAGTATTCCTGCTCGTCGTCGAGTCGCAATCCGCTTACGCGTTTGATGACGCCGTACACGACATAGCCCCCGGCAAAGGCGATGGCCACGCCCATCAGCGTGCCGATGACCTGCGCGACGAAGCTCACACCGCCCAAGCCACCGAGCCATGTCTGGCCGAACAGGCCTGCGGCCAGACCGCCCCAGATGCCGCACACGCCGTGAAGCGGCCAAACGCCGAGCACATCGTCGATGCGCAGACGGTTCTGCGTCACCGTGAAGAGCCACACGAAAAGACCCCCCGCCACAGCGCCGACGACAAGTGCGCCCAGCGGATGCATGACGTCCGAGCCGGCACACACGGCGACGAGCCCCGCGAGCGGGCCGTTGTGGATGAAGCCGGGGTCGTCGCGGCCAACCCACATCGCGACGAGCGTGCCGCCGACCATCGCCATCAGCGAGTTCACCGCCACCAGCCCGGAAATGCCGCCCACGCGCTGCGCGCTCATGACGTTGAAGCCGAACCAGCCGACGATCAGAATCCACGCGCCGAGCGCGAGAAACGGGATCGACGACGGCGGATGTGCCGCCACCTGACCCTGCCCGTTATAACGTCCGCGACGCGCCCCGAGATGCAGCACCGCTGCCAGCCCGATCCATCCGCCGACGGCGTGCACGACCACCGAGCCGGCGAAGTCGTGGAACGGAGCGCCAAGCGTGCGTGTGAGCCAGTCCTGAATGCCAAGGTGACCGTTCCACGCGATGCCCTCGAAGAACGGGTAGATCACCCCGACGAGGAAGAACGTGGCCACCGACTGCGGGTGGAACTTGGCGCGCTCGGCGATGCCGCCCGAGACGATGGCCGGGATAGCGGCGGCGAACGTCAGCAGGAAGAAGAACTTGATCAGCGCGTAACCGTTGTGCTCGGACAGCACGGTGGCGCTCGACCAGAAATCGACGCCGTACGCGAGCGGATAACCGATGAAGAAGTACGCGAGACCCGAAACGGCGAAGTCGGTCAGGATCTTGACCAGCGCATTGACCTGATTCTTCTTGCGGACGGTGCCGAGTTCGAGAAACGCAAAGCCGGCGTGCATGGCGAGAACCAGGATCGCGCCGAGCAGCAGGAACAGCACGTCGCCGGGTGTATTGGAATTGGGCATGAATGTGCTCTTTTGGTGCAAACGTGAGGAGAAATGAAGATATGCAAGAGCAATGCCAGATTTATTTATCGCTTTGATTTACATGGGGGTTTTATCTGGCGATTCGATGCCGTGGGAGATTTGGTGCACGTTCATGGTGCTCTCGTGCGCAGCAATGACCGATCGTCGTGCACGCACGGTTGCCCGCCGGTGGCGGGCGCCGTGAAAGCGTCGGTAGGGGATGGGCGACGGCGCACGCGATGCGTGTCACGAACGCGCGGTATAGAATCGAGCGTTCTCGCGGCGACGGGGCGCCACTCCGGTCCGTTGCCGACGATCCCGCGACGACGCCGAACCCCGGCGGGCCAACACGCGGCGGAAGCGAGCAAACAGCGAACGAGTCGCGCAAGCCGTGCGAACGCAAGGCGAACGCAGAAAACAATGGCGATGTTGCATCGGATCGCAGCATCGACAACCGCACGACCACGGACAAATCTCAGAGGAAAACCATGATCTTTGAAATCGCCCAGATCGAAGTGAAGCCCGGCAAGGAAGCCGAGTTCGAACAAGGTGTCGCCAAGGCTGCGCCGCTGTTCAAGGGCTCGAAGGGCTGCCACGGCATGCGTCTGCTCAAGTCCATCGAGCAACCGACGCACTACAGCCTCGTCGTCACCTGGGAAACGCTGGAAGACCACACGGTGCACTTCCGCAACTCGGAAGCTTTCGCCCAATGGCGCGCACTGGTGAGCGAGTGCTTCGCATCGCCGCCGAACGTCGGCCACGTGACGGAAGCGCTGATCGGCTTCTGAGTCCCGTTGCGATCGACGTCAATCGCGCACGAATCCGGACGTCGAGCTAAGGCATTGCGGGAACCGAAGGCGGCGAGGGAGCGAGTCTCCGTCGCCGCTTTTGCTTTGTTGGTAAAAGGGCGGGGGACGCGACGCCCGACAGGTGAGATCAGGGTTAACGCGATATCTCTCAAGAAAAGTTTTCAGATAACATGCAAACCTGAAAAGTATCGGACGATCTGAACGCATGGCTGCCAAACCCAGGACCCTGACCGAGCAGGTTGCACAGCAGTTGCTGGATGCCATCCGGCAGGGCGTGTATCCCGTCGGCACCAAACTGCCGACCGGCAAGCAGCTTTCCGAGACGTACGGCGTGAGCCCCGCCGTGATCCGCGAGGTGACGGAACGGCTGCGCGCGCAAGGGCTGATCGACAGCCGTCAGGGCGCGGGCGTGACCGTGAAGGCGCGCACGCCGCAGAGCGGGTTTCAAGTGCCGGTCGGACAAAATGCCGCCGACCTCGCCAGCGTCTACGAGCTTCGCCTCGATCTGGAAAGTACCGCCGCAGCGCTCGCCGCCGTGCGTCATACCGACGAAGACATTCGGGAGCTCGAGAGCATTCTCGGGAAGCTGGAGACGAACCTCTATCACGCGGAAAACGGCGTGGAGTTCGATACCGCCTTCCATGTCGCCATCGCGCGCGCCACGCACAACCGCTATTACTCCGATCTGCTGCAATACCTGAATCTGCAAATCCGTCAGGTCGTGCAGGCGGCGCGCACGAATACGCTGCGCCACGAAGGGCTCGCCGCGCAGGTGCATCAGGAACACCTGGCGGTCTTCAACGCCATCAAGGCGCGCGATCCGCTGCTCGCGAAAGCGGCGTCGCTCTCGCATTTGCTGCGGGCGTCGGCGCGACTTGGGCTGACGCTGCCCGGGCGCGACATCATCACCGGCGCCATTGCGCCGATCCAGCAGTGAACCTGCGTGAATCCTGCCTGAGCGTGTGTGCCTCCTCAGACGCCATCCCCACACCGTAACCCCCGACGCGTGAATCTATGACCATCACCGCTTTCGCTCAACGCCTGATCGACGCCATCGGCGCCGACAGCGTGCTCACTTCCTCCGACGACATCGCGCCGTGGCTCGCCGACTGGCGCGGCATGTATCGCGGTCATGCGCAGGCCGTCGTGCGTCCGCGTACGACGCAGGACGTCGCCAACGTGCTCGCCCTGTGTCAGAGCACTGCCACGCCGGTCGTGCCGCGCGGCGGCAATACCGGGCTGTGCGGCGGCGCCACGCCCGACAAGTCCGAGCAGAACGTGGTGCTGAGCCTCGATCGCATGAACGCCGTGCGTAGTCTCGACACCATCGCCAACACGTTGGTCGCCGAAGCCGGTTGCATTCTCGAAGACCTGCAACGCACCGCGCGCGACGCTAACCGACTGCTGCCGCTCAGCCTCGCTGCCGAAGGTTCGTGTCAGCTCGGCGGCAATCTTGCGACGAACGCCGGCGGCGTGAACGTCGTGCGCTACGGCATGACGCGTGAGCTGGTGCTCGGTGTCGAAGCCGTGCTGCCGAATGGCGAGATCCTTCATGGCCTGCGCACGCTGCGCAAGGACAACACCGGTTACGACCTCAAACAACTGCTGATTGGCTCCGAGGGCACGCTGGGCGTGATCACGGCGGCGGCGCTGCGTCTGTACGCGCCCACGCCGGTGCGTCAGGTGGTGATCGCGGCGGTCACGTCGCCGCGTCAGGCGCTGGAGCTCTATGAGTTGCTGTTCGCCGAATGCGGGCCGCGCATGCAGGCGTTCGAGTTCTTTACCGGCGAGTGCGTCGATCTCGTCATGGCCCACGTGCCCGGCGTGCGTGCGCCGTTCGGCGAGCGTCATGCCGGTTACGTGCTGGTCGAACTCGCCGATACGGCCGACGAGCAGGCACTGAACGCTTTGCTCGAACGCGTGATCGAGACGGCCATCGAGCGCGATCTGTGCGCAGACGCCGTGGTGTCGTCCACGCTCGGTCAGGTCGAGGAAATGTGGAAGCTGCGCGAGGAAATCTCCGAGGCACAGCGCGCCGACGGGCCGCACCTGAAGCACGATGTGTCGCTGCCGATCGAATGCATCCCCGAATTCATGACGAGCGCGGAAGCCCGCGTGTGTCGCGTGTGCCCGCAGGTGCGTCCGTTCATCTTCGGCCATTTCGGCGACGGCAACCTGCACTACAACCTCTCGCGTCCGGCGGGCGAGCCGGCCGATTTCATGGCGAAGCACGGTGAGGCGATCACGGCCGAAGTGCTGGATGAAGTGGCTCGCTTTGGTGGCAGCATCAGCGCCGAGCACGGCATCGGGCAGCTCAAGCGCGACTACTTCGCGAAGTACAAGTCGCCGCTGGAATTGCGTCTGATGCGCGAGATCAAGGCCGTGTTCGATCCGGCCGGCATCATGAATCCCGGCAAGCTGCTGTAACGCTTCATTCTCGGGCGGGCGCCGGCACGCCGGTGTTCAGGCGATTGTCCCGAGTCGACGGTTTCGCTTTGACCTTTGCCTGACGTTTTTACCCGGCGTGAGCCCGACATTGTCACGGTCGCCCTCGCGCCTCCTGAGGAGTCGACATGACCGTAACTTCCGCCGCCGCAGCGCCGCTGTGCCTTGGGCCGCTGCCGGAGATCGATCCACCCACGTTCGAGGTGCCGCGCGGCGCCGTCGACACGCATGCGCATGTGGTGGCTGCGAGCGATGCGTACCCGATGGTGCCCGAGCGCAGCTACACGCCGCCACCGGCGCCTGAAGACAAGTACCTCGCCATGCTCGATGCCACGGGCATGACGTATGGCGTACTGGTGCAGATCAGCGTCTACGGTACCGACAACCGCTACATGCTCGAGACGCTGCGCCGTCACCCGGATCGCCTGCGCGGCATCGCCGTGGTGTCGCCGGATGTGACCGATGCCGAACTCGAAGCCATGCACGCGGCAGGGGTTCGCGGTCTGCGCATCAACGTGCTGTTCGGCGGTGGTATCGGTTTCGCGGCGATGGAGACGCTGGCGCATCGCATCAAGGGCCTGGGCTGGCACATGCAATTCCTGATGGACGTAAATGCGCTGCCTGAGCTCATGCCGCGCATGACGTCGCTGCCGGTGCCGGGCATCGTGGATCACATGGGGCATACGCCCGTCGCGCAAGGACTGGGCTCGCCGGGATTTTCGGCGCTGCGCTCGCTCGTGCGCGATCACGGATACTGGGTCAAGCTCTCGGGCGCGTACCGTATCAGCGAGCGCTTTCCGACGTTCGACGATGTGACGCCGTTCGCGCAGGCGCTGATCGACGATGCGCCGGACCGTATGGTGTGGGGGAGCGACTGGCCGCACGTGTCGCTCACGCGCATGCCGAACACCGGCGCGCTGCGTAATCTGCTGCCGCAGTGGGCGCCGGACGCCGACACGCGGCGTCGTATTCTCGTAGACAACCCGGCCCGCTTGTACGGTTTTCCGAAGACCGACTGAGGGCGAACTGGCGTACACGGCTTTGCAGGCCGCTGACCGCCCCCTCTGCCACTCGATGTCTTGGTGGGTGCGCGGTTTGCGGTTTACCGATATCGGGCGCATGTCGCGCTCTCGCTGTTCCTGAGGTTCAAGAGGAGACAAGATGAATTGGTATCGCCAGATGAACAAGACCGAGCGGCACACGTTTGTTGCCGCGTTCGGCGGGTGGGCGCTCGACGCGCTCGACTTCATGGTGTTCACCTTCGTGATCTCGACGCTGATCACGGTGTTCAGCATCGACAAGGGGCAGGCGGGCATGCTTGCGACCGTCACGCTGCTGTTCTCGGCCATCGGTGGCTGGCTCGCGGGTGTGCTGGCGGATCGCTACGGGCGGGTGCGAATCCTTCAGGTAACGATTCTGTGGTTCTCCGTCTGCACGGTGCTCATTGGCTTTGCGCAGAACTTCGAGCAGATTTTCGTGCTGCGCGCGTTGCAGGGCCTGGGCTTCGGCGGTGAGTGGGCCGTCGGTTCGGTGCTCATGGGCGAGATCGTGCGCACCGAGTATCGCGGGCGTGCCGTGGGCACGGTGCAAAGCGGCTGGGCCATCGGCTGGGCGGTGGCGGCGCTGTGCTACACGGCGTCGTTCTCGTTCCTGCCGGAGGAGTATGCGTGGCGCGTGCTGTTCTGGATCGGGGTGATTCCGGCGTTGTTCGTGCTCTTCATCCGCAAGAACGTGCCCGAACCGGCATTGTTCGAGCGCACGCGCAAGCGCGAGGAATCCGCCGATAAACGCACGTCGGCATGGGCGATTTTCTCGCCGTCGCTGATCAAGACGACGGCGCTCTCGGCGCTGCTGTGCACGGGCGTGCAAGGCGGGTACTATGCCGTCACGACGTGGTTGCCCACGTTCCTGAAGACGGAACGGCATCTGTCGGTGATCGGCACGGGCGGCTATCTGCTCGTGATCATCCTCGGATCGTTCATCGGCTACCTGACAGGGGCTTATCTGACGGATCGGCTGGGACGCCGCGCGAACCTGCTGATCTTCGCCGTGCTCTCGGGCGTGAGTATCTACGCTTACACGCAGATCCAGCTGACCAACGATCAGATGCTGATCCTCGGCTTCCCGCTGGGGTTTGCGGCGTCGGGCATTTTCAGCGGCATGGGCGCGTATCTCACGGAGTTGTTTCCGTCGGCCGTGCGTGCGAACGCGCAGGGCTTCGCGTATAACTTCGGACGCGGCATCGGCGCGCTGTTTCCGAGTCTGGTCGGCTATCTGGCCAAGACGAGCGGTCTGGGTACCGCGATCGGCATGTTTGCCGGCGGCGCCTACTGCGTCGTGTTGATTACGGCGTTCTTGTTGCCCGAGACGAAGGGACGCGAAATCGAGTAACGTCGGGTGTGGGTTCGCGAACCGGTGCGCAAGTGTGTCTGCGCGGCGCGGTTCGCAAATGGATGGCAGGTCATTTTGTATCTTCGAGGGCGGCGAGTGCCGTGTTACGGCAGGCCGCCCGGTTTTTTGATTCAAGGGAGTTCCGCATGAAGGTCTTGGTACCGGTCAAACGGGTAGTGGATTACAACGTAAAGGTTCGCGTGAAGAGCGACGGCACGGGCGTCGACATTGCGAACGTGAAGATGTCGATGAATCCGTTCGACGAAATCGCGGTGGAAGA
>NZ_MAOS01000049.1:0-64629 GCF_001721285.1 Pandoraea sp. ISTKB | reverse complement strand
AAGGATCGACCGAAACATGACTGAACCGCCCCGTGCGCGCCCGAGCCGGCCCGCCGATAACGCTTCTTCTCTGGCCGTTTCCTCGACATCCACGGCCACCGCAGATCCCAGCGCTGTGGCGTCCGCCGCCGGCGGGGGCGACGGCAACCCGCCCGATACTTCCGGTACTCCTGGTATGCCCACCGGAGGCACCTCCGGCGCGTCTGATACGTCTCCCTCGTCCTCATCACCGCCATCACCCGTCGAGGCGGCCTGGCTCGCGCTCCCCGCACCCATTCGCCTGCTGCGGCGCTTCCCGTTAAGTGCGGCTCGCCCGTGGCTGATCGTCGCGGGTGTCCTCCTGCTCGGGTTGTTCGTTTTCGACGCGTTGCACCACATGCTGCGACACGTGCATTACGACAACGTGATCGCGGCCATCCACGACACACCGGTGACGCGGCTCGTGCTTGCCATGCTGGCAACGTTGGCGAGCTACGCGGCACTGACGGGCTACGACATCTCCGGCCTCGCGTTTGCCGGGGCCAAGGTCAAGCGCTCGACGGTCGTGCTGACGTCGTTCATCGCCTACGCGCTGGGCAACTCCGTTGGCCTAGGCGTGCTCACGGGCGGCACCGTGCGCATGCGGATGTACGCCGCCGCCGGGGTCGATGCCTCGAAGGTCGCGCAGGCGGTCGCGTTCAACGCCGGGGCGTTCGGCCTCGGCATGACGGTGTTCGGCTCGCTCGGGATGTTGTGGGGGGCGTCGCGCGTCTCGGCGCTGGTGCCGATTCCCGCGTGGATGCTGCAACTGTTCGCCCTGCTGCTGCTCGCGGGCACGGTGGCGTTCCTCGTGCTGTGCGCGCGCAAACGCACCGTGGCGATCTTCGGACGCTGGTCGATGCCGTTGCCGCCGCTACGGCTGGCCTTGCGCCAGTTGGTCATTTCCGCCGCCGATCTCGGTATGGCCGCCGCCGCCCTGTGGTGCCTGCTGCCCGCCGGCGTGGTCGACCTGCCGACCTTCGTCGTCTTCTATGCGATTGCGATGGCGCTCGGCGTGCTCAGCCACGTGCCGGGCGGCGTGGGCGTGTTCGAGGCGGTGATCCTGCTCGCAACGAACGGCCATGCGCCGATCAGTCAGGTCGCCGGTGCGCTGGTGCTCTATCGCGGCATCTACTACCTGCTGCCGCTGATGCTCGCCGCGTGCCTGCTGGCCGGTTTCGAGTTACGTCAGGGGCCCGCCGCCCCCATCGGACGCGCGGCCGTACGCCTCTTCCCCGGTCTGCTGGCGGCGCTCACGCTCGTCGCCGGTGTCATGCTGCTGATCTCCGGTGTGACGCCAGCCACGCGCGACGCCGAGGACTTCCTGCGCCGTCATGTGCCGTTGTTCCTCGTCGAGGTGTCGCACTTGCTGGGCAGTGTGGCGGGGTTGTCGATGCTGTTCCTGGCGCGCGGTCTGCTGCATCGGCTCGACGCCGCGTGGTGGGGCTCGCTGGCGTTGACCGTCATCGCGGCGGTGCTGGCCATCCCGAAGGGCATCGCCCTGTCGGAGCTGTTCGTGCTGGCTGTGCTCGCGACACTGTTGCTCGTCTCGCGCAAGCAGTTCGACCGACGCTCGTCGCTGTTCACGCAATCGTTCGAGCCGGGCTGGATCATTGCCGTGCTCTCGGTGCTGGGCGCGTGTACGTGGCTGATGTTCATGTCGTACCGGCGTGTCGGCTACGCGAATCAGCTCTGGTGGCAATTCACGTTCGATGGCGACGCGCCGCGCTCGATGCGTGCCTTGATGGTCGTCGCCGTGATCGGCCTTGGCCTCTCGTTGTGGCAGTTGCTGCGTCAGTCACCGGGCGCGATGGTGCCCGCCACCGAGGACGAACTGGCGCGCGCGAAGGCCATCGTGCGCAAACAACCCGCCGCCGATGCGTGCCTCGCGCTCATGGGCGACAAGAGCTTCCTGTTCTCGCCGTCGGGTAACGCCTTCATCATGTACGCGAAGCATCGCCGCTCGTGGGTGTCGCTCTCCGACCCGGTCGGCGATCAGAAGGAGTGGCCCGAGCTGATCTGGCGCTTCATCGAACTGGCCGACTCGCACGGTGGACGCGCGGCGTTCTACAAGACACGGCCACAGGCGTTGCCGCTCTATATCGACGCCGGGCTGCGCGCCTACAAGCTCGGCGAGGAGGCGTTCGTCTCGCTGCCGGATTTCGGTCTGCAAGGCTCGCGTCGCGCGAATCTGCGTCATGGCGTGACGCGCGGCGAACGCGAGGGCCTGACGCTGGAGATCGTGCCGCCCGAAGGCGTGGCACCGCATCTCGCGGAAATGCGACCGGTGTCGGAGGCTTGGCTGGCCCGGCAGCACACGCGCGAAAAGGGGTTCTCGCTGGGTGCGTTCGACGACACCTATGTCGCACGTCAGCCGGTGGCGCTCGTGCGTCGCGAGGGACGGCTCGTGGCGTTCGCCACGCTGATGTGTCCCGACGTGCAGCGCATCGAAGCGAGCATCGATCTGATGCGTCAGGTGCCCGATGCCCCGCCGGGCACGATGGACTTCCTGTTCGCGAAGCTGATGCTGCACTTCAAGGCGCAGGGGTATCAGCGTTTCGGCCTCGGCATGGCGCCGATGTCCGGCATGCAGACGCACCAGCTCGCGCCTCGCTGGCATCGCTTCGGCCGGATGATGTTTGCGCACGGCGCGCGGTTCTACAACTTCCGGGGGTTGCGCAGCTTCAAGGAGAAGTTCGATCCGCAATGGGAGACACGCTATCTGATGACGCCGGGCGGCATCGCACCGATGCTGACGCTCGCCGATGTGGCGTCGCTCGTCGGGGGCGGCTGGAAAGGGATGATTGCGAAATGATGCGCAACGCGAATGGAGTGACGATGGCAGAGGATGGACTGGCGGGCGGCAACGCGGGCGGTATTGAGGGCGGTGACCGGAGTGCAATGCCCCACGATGCCCATGCGGGACGTCAAAAGAGACTCACACGTGGGGTGCGGCATCTGACATGCCTGACACGCCTGACACGTGCGATGCTCTGTGCACTGATGCCCGCTACAGCGATCGCCATGACGCTGACGTCGCCCGTCGTGTTCGCACAGACGTCGCCATCGACACAGGCCCGCAGCAATCCCCTCAACGTACTGAAGCCCGCGCCGAAGGCGGGGCCGGTGGCACAGTCGTCCGCCGCCGATTCGAGCGTGCCTGCCCCGGTCATGCCGCAAGCGGCTGCGGCAGCGGCCGGTGCGGCAGCATTTCGCAGCGCGAGCGCCAGCGGTGGCAGCGCACCCGAGATCATGACGCACGGACGTTTCGAAAACGTCCCCATCTTCCGTCCGCAGGGCGAACCGAACGCCACGGTGCTGTTCTTCTCCGACGACGACGGCTGGACGCCACGCGCCGAGCGCATGGCCCGCGCGCTGGCCGACACCGGGGCGCTGGTGGCGGGCATCGATACCGCACGGCTCATGGCGAACTACACGAAGGACGATATCGCGTGCGTCTACGCGGCGGGCGATCTCGACAACTTCGGCCGATGGGTCGAGGCCGCCGTCAAACTGCCGGGCTACACGCCGCCGATTCTCGTGGGCGACGGGGTGGGCGGCACGTTCGCTTACGCGATGCTCGCGCAGGCGGGGAGCGACACGTTCTCGGGAGCGTTGTCGGTCGACTTCTGTCCGGTGCTGCCGATGTCGCGTCCGCTGTGTCAGGGTGAAGGCGTGCATTTCGGACGCGGCATCACGCACACCGCAGGCGGCGCGCCGATGCGTCTGCTGCCGGCCCCCGTCATGAGCGCCCCGTGGCTGGCGATGGGCGGCCCCGCAGCGGGTCCGGGCAGCCCCGGACGCGCCCCGCGCTGCTCCGACCACGTCGCCCAGGAGTTCGCCGCGCGTACACCGAATTCGAGCTGGCTCGTGGGCGGGCTGGCAGGCAGTCTCGGCGCGTTGGACGCCAGCGGCATCACCACGACGCCGGGGGCGGCGTCCACACCGGTGCTGGCCGATTGGGTGACGCAGTACAAGAATGCGTTCCGGCGGCTGAATGCCCATCACGTGGCCGGTACGGCGCGCCCGCCCGCCGCGGTTGCCGATCTGCCGGTGATCGAGGTGCCCGCGACAGGCAAACCGGCCGCGAATCTGGCCGACACCTTCGCGATCCTGCTCTCGGGCGACGGCGGCTGGGCCGGACTCGACCGCGACGTCGCCGGCGCGCTGGCGGCGCATGGGATTCCCGTCGTGGGTGTCGATTCGCTGCGCTACTTCTGGTCGGCTCGCACGCCGGCGTCGGGCGCGTTGGACATCGATCGTCTCATGCGCTTTTACCAGACCCGCTGGAACAAGAAGCGCGCGATTCTGATCGGCTACTCGCAAGGCGCAGACGTGTTGCCGTTCATGGTCAACCGGCTGCCGCCCGTCGCGCGCGATCGCGTGGGGTTGCTCGTGCTGATGGGGCTCGGCCAGAAGGCCGACTTCGAATTCCGCATGACCAACTGGGTGATGTCGAGCCAGAACGGGCTGCCGATCCGGCCTGAAGTGGAGCGGCTGCCCGACGGCATGGCGATGTGCGTCTACGGCGCGGACGAGGACGACAGCAATTGCCCGGGGCTCGATCCCAAGCGCGTGCAGATCGTGAAGATGCCCGGCGGTCATCATTTCGACGGCAACTACACCGGGCTGGCCGACCTGATTCTTCAAGGACTCGCCAAGCGCTGACCTCACGGGGGCCGTCGTCCGGCGGCCTTGCGTGACGCACGGTGGCTCGGGTCGAGGTCGTCGCCGTGGCCCGAGACCCGCGACACCCCCCCACGACAGGCCCGCCGGCCGGGCCGCCGACGTCGCTGTCGTGCCGGGCCAACGTCTCAGGTAGCCGATATTTCTCGCCTTGCCTTCCGTGCGGGCGCTCCGTACACTGCGGCCAGTTTTTCCCATCGCCCGCGTACCCGATCGCGTACCTGCCGGGTACCCGGCCATGCCCCCGGCGAGGCGATGCGGACCTCACACACCCATTCCACGATACGGCACGACAGACAGGAGAAGATCGAACATGTCAGAGGGTTACTTCCCGAAGTGGCAGCAACAGGACACCGCCTCAGGGCGCGTGATCGCGCCCGATGAGCGTCTGGCGTGGCCGCAAACCATCGCGATGGGCGTGCAGCACGTGGTCGCCATGTTCGGCTCGACCGTGCTGGCCCCGCTGCTCATGGGCTTCGATCCGAACCTCGCGATCTTCATGTCGGGGATCGGCACGCTGCTGTTCTTCGTGCTCGTCGGCGGGCGCGTGCCCAGCTATCTCGGGTCCAGCTTTGCGTTCATCGGCCTGGTCATTTCGGTGACGGGCTATGCAGGCAGCGGCCCGAACATGAACATCCCCGTTGCCCTCGGCGGGATCATTGCCTGCGGCGTGCTTTACGCCGTCATCGGGCTGATCGTGATGGTCGTCGGCACGCGCTGGATTGAAGCGCTCATGCCGCCGGTCGTGACGGGCGCGGTCGTGGCCGTCATCGGTCTGAACCTCGCGCCGGTGGCGGTGAAGGGCGTGTCCGCCACGAGCTTCGACACGTGGATGGCGCTCGCCACGGTGCTGTGCGTCGGCCTCGTGGCCGTGTTCGCGCGCGGCATGGTGCAGCGTCTGCTGATTCTCGTGGGGCTGCTGCTGGCCTACGTGCTGTACGCCGTGCTGACGAACGGCATGGGGCTGGGCAAGCCCATCGACTTCGCCGTCGTGGCGAACGCCGCATGGTTCGGCCTGCCGCATTTCGCCGCCCCCGTGTTCAAGCCGGAAGCGATGGTGCTGCTCGCGCCCATCGCCATCATTCTGGTGGCCGAGAATCTGGGGCACATCAAGGCGGTGAGCGCCATGACGGGTCAGAACCTCGACCGCTACATGGGACGCGCCTTCCTGGGCGACGGGCTGGCGACCATCGTGTCGGGCAGCGTCGGTGGCACGGGCGTGACGACGTATGCGGAAAACATCGGTGTGATGGCCGTCACCAAGATCTACTCGACACTGGTGTTCGCGGTCGCCGCCGTGCTCGCGCTCGTGCTGGGCTTCTCGCCGAAGTTCGGCGCGATCATCCAGACGATTCCGGGGCCGGTGCTGGGCGGCGTGTCGATCGTCGTGTTCGGTCTGATCACGGTCGCCGGCGCGCGCATCTGGGTGCAGAACAAGGTGGACTTCTCGGATAACCGCAACCTGATCGTGGCGGCCGTCACGCTGGTGCTGGGTGCCGGTGACTTCACGCTGAAGTTCGGCAACTTCTCGCTCGGTGGTATCGGTTGCGCAACGTTCGGTGCGATCATTCTTTACGCGTTGCTGCGTGGACGCGGCGCGTCGCGCCCGGCGGCGATGTAACGGTAGTGCGCTAGCGTGGCAGTGCGGTAGCGCTGCACGATCGGAACGGCACGACGATTACGTCGTGCCGTTTTCGTTTGTGGCGGCGGTGTTGCCCGCCTCGGCAGGAGAGGCCTGCAAACGTTCCAGGAGTTGTCGGGCGTAGACGGGCAGTGCGTCGCGCTCGCGCACGCACAACACGAGGGTGCGCAGTGCCCACGGATCGACGAGCGGTACGATGCCGATCCCCAGGGTGGCAGCCGAGCGCCGGGCGGCGCTCAGCGGGACGATGCCCAGCGCGGCACCGGCGGCGACCGCGCGACACAGGCTGTCGAAGTCGCGCAGACGCAGGCGGTACCGCAGCGGACGTCCCGCACGCTTGGCGTGCCCGTCGAGATGTTCGGCTAGCGCGCTTTGCTCGGGCAAGCCGATGAACTCCGCGTCGAGCACGTCGACGAACGCGACGTCGTCGCGCGCGGCCAGCGCGTGGCCCGGCGGCGTAACGATTACCAGCCTGTCCTGCCGGAACGGCACCGTCTCCAGTCCCGTCAATTCGATCCAGTCGGACACCACACCGATGTCGGCCGCGCCTTCGAGCACCGCCTGAACGACGGCGGGGCTCGTCTGTTCGCGCAGCGCAATCTCCACATTCGGATGCTCGGCGAGAAACGCACCGAGCAGATCGGGGAGGAATTCGGACATGGCAACCGTATTGGATGCAATGCGCACGTTGCCCTTGAGGCCTGCGGCGTATTCGCCGAGTTCGCCGCGTAGCTGCTCGATCTGTGCGAGAACGCGGCGAGCATGAGCGAGGAGGGCGCGGCCTGCGGGCGTGGGAATGACGCCTTGGCGATGGCGCATGAACAGCGCGACGCCCAACGTATCTTCGAGGCCACGAATGCGCGCGCTCGCAGAGGCCAGCGTCAGATGCGCACGCTCGGCGCCGCCCGTGATGCTGCCGGCTTCGGCGACCAGCAGGCATAGACGCAAATCGGTCAGGTCGAATTTCACGGCATCGTCTCGTGGGTGGGAACGCATCGCGCAGGCACGGTTCTGCGGGCGCGGTGTCGGGGCAACGGCGTCAGTGTAACGACTTGCGACGGGCGTGCGATGCCCGCGTGCCGGTTCGCGCGACGGCGCCCGACATTCCACGTAAGAAAACGCGGCGATTTGCGTGAACGGCTACGTAGTTGTCTGAAATATCGGGTCGCGAATGGCACCTTGCCGCGAGGTGAGGCGCAATGGCGACTGACTTGGGAAAGGGCGCATGGTAAACTACGCGCTTTCAAGACACGGCCGTACCCGCGACGGTCTTGCCCGCCAAGCCGCAGAGTTTCATTCGCCGGCGGGTTGTCTTGCAGGCGTCTTCAGACGCATCGCCCGGATGAGCGCGATGCGCGTCGCACGCCCGACGCGGGCATTCCATCAAGAACAAACAACATCGATACGCGCGGGGACACACATCGTGGAGTCCGCGCATTGGTCTTTATATGTCTTTTGAAACGCTCGGCCTCTCGGCCGACATCCTGCGTGCGGTAGCCGATCTCGGTTACACGCAGCCGACTCCGATTCAACTGCAAGCGATTCCGGCCGTCCTGCAAGGCGGCGATCTTCTCGCCGGTGCCCAGACCGGGACCGGTAAGACGGCGGGCTTTACGCTGCCGATTCTGCAAATGCTCTCGTCGCGAGCACGTCCGGCCGCCGCCAACGGCAAGCGTCCCGTGCGTGCGCTCGTGCTCACGCCGACGCGCGAGCTGGCCGCACAGGTCGAGGAAAGCGTCACGCAATACGGCAAGTATTTGCGTCTCACCTCCATGACCGTGTTCGGCGGCGTGTCGATGGTGCCGCAGGTCAAGCAACTCTCGCGCGGCGTCGACATTCTCGTCGCCACGCCGGGACGTTTGCTCGACCATATGCAGCAGAAGACCGTCGATCTGTCGGGCGTCGAGATTCTCGTGCTCGACGAAGCGGATCGCATGCTCGACATGGGCTTCATTCGCGACATCCGACGGGTGTTGGCGGCGCTGCCCGCGAAACGTCAGAACCTGCTGTTCTCAGCCACGTTCTCCGACGAAATCAAGCAACTCGCCGACGGCCTGCTTAAGTCGCCCGCGCTGATCGAAGTCGCGCGTCGCAACACGACGGCCGAGACCGTCGCGCAGAAGATTCACCCGGTCGATCGCGATCGCAAGCGCGAACTGCTCGAACATCTCGTGCGCGAGCACAACTGGTTCCAGGTGCTCGTGTTCACGCGCACCAAGCACGGTGCGAACCGTCTGGCGGAACAACTCACGAAGGGCGGCATTCCTGCGCTGGCGATTCACGGCAACAAGAGTCAGGGCGCACGCACGCGCGCGCTCGCCGAGTTCAAGAGCGGCACGCTGCAAGTGCTGGTCGCGACCGATATCGCCGCGCGCGGCATCGACATCGACCAGTTGCCGCACGTGGTGAACTTCGATCTGCCGGAAGTCGCGGAAGACTATGTGCACCGTATCGGCCGCACGGGCCGCGCTGGCGCGAACGGGGAAGCCGTCTCGCTCGTGTGCGTGGACGAACATCTGCTGCTCCAGCAGATCGAGCGTCTCATCAAGCGCACCATCGACCGTGAAGTGATTCCGGGCTTCGAGCCGGATCCGCATGCGGTGGCGCAGCCGATTCGCAAGAATCAGCAAGGCAATGGCCGTGGCGCGGGTGGTGGTCGTGGTGGTCGCAATGGCGGCGGCGGGGCACAAGACGCCCGTCAACCGGCCCGTGCACCGCGCGAATCGCGTGACGGTGGCCGTGCGCCGCGTCAGGGTGGTGAGGCGAAGCCGCCGAAGCCACGCCTCGAAGGCGAACGCGGTGGCCGTCAGGGTGGCGGTGGGAATGGTGGCAACGGTGCCAATGGTGGTAATGGCATCAACGTCGGCAATGTCGGGACCAGCCAGCGTCAGCCGGCCAAACGTCAGGGCGGGCAGGGCGATTCGCAACGCGCGCCGGCCCGCACGTCGCAGGGCTCGGGTGCGCCGCGTCAGGGACAAGGCGCACAGAACACCGGACGCGGGCAGGGTGGCGGCGGTGGCGAGCGTGGTGACTTCGGTCAGCGCGGCGCGAGGCCGGCTCGCCGCGACGGTGCCGGCGGTGCCCTGCTGATGGGCAAATCGAAGCGCGACTAAGCGCTTCGCCGAGGTATCGACGATGTGCACGCGGCTCAACATTCCGATGAATTTGAGCCGCGGCATGGGACTGCGCGAAGCCGCAAAGCGACTTCGCGATGGCGGTCAACATCATGCCGCATGCGGCGACACGTGCCACGACACCGGTCATGACACCGGTCGCAACGTCAGCCCGCACATCTGCGGCCATTCGTGCGACGACGTGTGCCACGGTTCATCTGGCGATACGTGCGGTTCACCTTCGACGGCCGCCCAGCGTGCCTCCGGGTCGACCCTGACGGGCGGTCTGCGCAAAATAAGTAAAATATTAACTTTTTGCGCCCGAGACTCTCATGATCGCCCGTGTCACCCGGCTGTTCCCCTTGTGGGCTGCGCTGCTGTCCGTCTTTGCCTTCTTTTCGCCCGGCAGCTTCACCGGCATTACGCCGCACGTCACGGCGCTGCTCACCGTGGTGATGTTCGCGATGGGCGTCACGCTCACGTTCGACGACTTCAAGCGGGTGCTCACCCGTCCCGCCCCCATCGTTGCGGGTGTGGTGCTGCACTATCTGGTCATGCCGCTGGCCGCCTGGATCATTGCACGCGTGCTGCACATGCCCCCCGACTTGACTGCGGGCATGGTGCTTGTGGGCAGCGTAGCGAGCGGCACGGCGTCGAACGTCATGATCTATCTCGCCCGAGGCGACGTGGCCCTTTCGGTCACGATCAGTGCCATGTCGACACTCGTCGGCGTGTTGGCGACGCCGTTGCTCACGCGTCTGTACGTCGATGCCTCGATTACGGTGGACGTCGAGGGCATGTTGTTGTCGATCCTTCAGATCGTGGCGCTGCCGATCGGTGCCGGTCTGCTCATCAATCACTTCTTCGGCCGTTTGGTGCGTGCCATCGAAGGTATTCTCCCGCTGGTCTCGATGGTCGCCATCGTGCTGATCATCGGCGCTGTGGTCGGCGCCAACCAGAGCAACATTGCCACCGTGGGTCCCCTGGTCATGGTCGGTGTGATTCTGCACAACGGACTGGGGCTGGCCGGTGGTTACTGGGGCGGCCGTCTGCTGGGCTTCGACGAATCGATCTGCCGCACGCTGGCGATCGAAGTCGGCATGCAGAACTCGGGCCTTGCCGCCACGCTCGGCAAGATCTACTTCACGCCGCTGGCCGCGTTGCCGGGCGCACTCTTCTCCGTTTGGCACAATCTGTCGGGCTCGCTGCTTGCGGGCTACTGGCGTGGTCGCCCGACGGGCACGGCCAACGACGCGAACGCATCGCAAGCGTCGGCAACGCGTCCCACGCACTGAGTTTTTCCCGTGTCGCACACCCTTGTGTGCGACACGCAACGGGTGTCCGCACCGTCATCGCGGGCATTTGCCTTTCTGTCTCCCATCGCCTAAAACATCGATATACCGTTCGCAGCGGTGGGAGAGTCTGCCTCACGGCGCCCGTCCGTGTTCCCTTTCCCCCGCTCGCCCACAGGGCGTATTCCGACGTGACCAGCATCGGCACGAACGTGTCGCGTACCCATCGGGTGCGCGAGACGCTTTGTGACGTGGTCCGGCGTACGAGCGAGCGGTCTGGAGTTACTCAAGCATGTTGCGAAAGAATCCGCGCGGGGATTATCCCGTGGTGCACGAGACCTCGTTTGTCGATCCCACGGCCATTTTGTGCGGCCAGATCATCGTCGGCGAGAACGTCTTCATCGGGCCTTATGCGGTGCTGCGCGCCGACGAGGTCGATGAGCACGGCAAGATGGAGCCGATCGTGATCGGCGCCAATTCCAACATTCAGGACGGGGTCGTGATCCATTCGAAAGACGGCGCACGCGTTTCCATCGGCGAGAACACGTCCATCGCCCATCGATCCATCGTGCATGGACCGTGTGTCATCGGTAACAACGTCTTCATCGGCTTCAACTCGGTGCTGTTCAACTGCGTCGTGCACGACGGCGTTGTGGTACGGCACAACAGCGTGGTCGACGGGCGCGATATTCCCGAGAATTTTTATATTCCCTCGACCACACACATCAGCCGCGAGACCGATCTCGCGACCATCCCGAAGGTCACTGTCGATGCGCGTGAGTTCTCCGAGTCGGTGAGCCGCACGAACGTGCAGCTCGCGCGCGCCTATCGGCGTATTCAGAACGCGTTCTGACGAAGGCATGTCCGCTCGCCGTTGCCACTTCGACGAAGTTGCCGGCGGGCCTCATGAAGCGCATGAACGCTGTGACCGTGAACGTTTTTGGTGGAGTCCGTCATGTCTTTGCGTGTCAACGGTATTGTCATCGACGCACGCCGCGTCGCCGATGAGATCGATCAACATCGGGACGCGGTCGACCCGGAAGCCGCAGCGCAGCGTGCGCTCGTGAGCCGTGAGTTGTTGCGGCAGCGGGCGCGCGATCTGCGTCTGCTGGCGGAGGACGAAGGCGAGAGCGACGACGCCGTCGTCGACGCGCTGTTCACGCGAGATGTGCAGGTGCGGCGTCCGTCGGAGGCGGAGTGCCGCGCCTATTTTCACGATCACGCCGGACAGTTCCGCATCGGCGACAAGGTGCAGGCCAGTCACATCCTGTTCGCGTTGTCTGCCGGCGCACCGGTCTCCAGCACGCTGGGACGTGCGCAATCGGCGCTCGATGCCGTGCTCGCCGAGCCGTCGTCGTTTGAAACGGTGGCGCAGACGATGTCGGATTGCCCATCCGCACGCGACGGCGGCAGTCTCGGCATGCTCGCGCGCGGCAGCGGGGCGCCGGAGTTCGAGCTGGTGCTGTTCTGCGGCGACCGGCTCGGGGTGCTGCCCAGACTCGTCAACACGCGTTACGGTTTCCATGTCGTGCGGATCGAGCGGCGTGTGAAAGGGCGTATGCCGCCGTTCGAGCGCGTGGCCGATCGCATCGCCGCGCAGTTGTACGAGCAGGCGCGTGCGCGGGCACTGCGTCACTACGTAGCCCTGCTGGCCGATGCCGCCGAGATCAGCGGTGCGAACGACAGTGAGGGGCCGATACGCGTGCAGTAGTCGCGCGAGCGCCGATCACTCGCATCTCCCGATGTGCCATGCATGAAGGGCGCTGCCTGAAGACGACGGATGACGTCGATTCAGGCAGCGCCCTTTGTCGTTCGGCGACTGGGCATCGATGCTCGTCGTTGCCGTACCGGCGAATGGTGGTGGCGACGATAGCGGCCCAACCCAGATTAACCGGCGATCAGTTCGAGCGTGACCGTGTCGAGCGTGAACGAGCCGTCGTCCTGAATCCGGAAGTGTTCGCGCACGCTGTCGGCCATCGCTGTCTGCAATGCGCGAATGGCGACCTGCATCGACTCCGGTGTGCGCATGCGTGTCGTCCACGTCTTGAAGTCGAGTTCGAGCGTACGCGGCGTGACCGACGCCGCCGAGAATCCCGCGCCTGCGGCCATCGTCAGCCATTCGCCGGTCGAGTAGTCGCGCACGTGGGACGTGTCGCGCAGCACCTCTACCGCTTGGAGGTAGGTGTCGAACAAGGGTTGCCCGGTGGAGGCGACGTCGCAGATCGCCACGCGTCCGCCCGGTTTGAGCACGCGGCGCATCTCGCGCAGCGCGGCACCCACGTCGGCCCAGTGATGGGCGCTGTAACGGCTGAAGACGAGATCGAAGCTCGCATCGTCGAACGGCAGCGATTCGGCCGCACCGAGTTGCGTGTCGATGTTCTTCAAGCCGCGCTTGGCCGCTTCGCCGGCGACCACACCGAGCATGTCCGCCGAGAGGTCGTAAGCCACCACGCGTGCCACGTGAGGCGCAGTGAAGAAACTGACGTGGCCCGCGCCACAGCCGAGATCGAGGACCTGAGCGCGCGCGTGCGCACGTGCGATGCTGGCAAGCTGCTCCAGATCTGCGCCCTGCGCGTGGTTGGCGCTCGTCAGATAGGCGGACGCCTGCGGGCCGAACTGGCCGGTGACGACGGCGTTGTGCGAGTCGTGGGAAGGCGTGGCTGTGGTTCGGCGAGTGTCGCTCACGGGCGTCTCCTTCGTATGTGGGGCGGAACGTTGATGGTGAATTTGCCGGTGTCGAGGACTTGCGCGACATCGATGAGTGTCACGATAATGGCTCATCAATACCGGTACAAGTTGCCTATTTATCCTGGTATGAAAACTACCCCCATACCCTCACATGCTCATCCTGTGCAGCATCCTACTCCGCCGGGCGAGTCCGGATCGCATGCGGACGACGCGCGTCAGCGTCGTGCACTCGGCGATTTCCTGCGCGCGCACCGCGAGCGCCTGACGCCTGCGGCCGTCGGCTTGCCGCCGATGGGACGCCGCCGCACGCCGGGGCTACGTCGCGAGGAGGTGGCGCAGTTATGCGGGTTGTCGTCGACCTGGTACACGTGGATCGAGCAGGCGCGGGAGGTGTCGATTTCGGCGGGGGCGCTGGCCGCCGTCGCCAGTGCGTTGCGTCTCTCGCGCGCAGAGCGTGCGTATCTGTTCGATCTCGCGGGCAAGCGCGATCCGGAGCGCGGCGCGGAACCGCTGCCGCATCACGCCGCCGCGCAGGTGCAGGCCGCGGTGGCGGCCGTGGCCGCGCCTGCCTACGCGCTGGACCGTTGCTGGGATGTGCTGGCATGGAACGATGCCGCCGCCGACATCTTCCGCGGGTGGCTCGACGTGTCCGATGCCTCCGGGGAATCGGACGTATCTGGCGCGACCGGTGCCACCGGCACCATCGGCACGAAGAACCTGTTGCGCTACATCTTTCTCGATGCCGCTGCACGGACGCTGATTCAGGATTGGGAGAGTCGCGCGCGACGCGTCGTGGCCGAGTTCCGCGCCGAGTGCAGCGCGTATCTGGACGACACACCCGTGCGGGCGCTGACCGATGCCTTGCAGCGAGAGAGTCCGGTATTCGCGGCGCTCTGGTCGCAGCAGGATGTTGTCGAGCGTGAAGGCGGGCGGCGCGGTTTTCATCATCCCGAGCGGGGCGACATCGACTTCGCGCAGGTCACGTTCCGGTTGTCGGGGCACGACGACGTGAAGCTGGTCATGCTGCTCGCCTGAGGCGTCGTGCACGCCTCGTCGATCCCCCGTCCCTCATCGTTCGCGTGTGTTCTTTCTTCTTCGTACTCGTCAGCCTTGTCTGCTGATTCGCCGCCCGCTTACACCGCCGGGCGCAGCCAGTGCACCAGCAAGGTGGCCGTGGCCATGCCGAGCAGCGTCATGATGAGCGAGCCGCCCACGTGCACGATCACGATCAGCGACGCCGCGCCGAACTGGCCTTCGCGCAGCAATTCGGTGACTTCGGCGGAAAACGTGGAGAAGGTGGTGAGGCCACCGAGGAACCCCGTCACGACGAACAGCCGCCATTCGACCGGTATCGACGGAATGTGGCTGAATAGCGCGACGGCAACGCCGATGAGGTAGCCGCCGCCGAGATTCGCGGCGAGGGTGCCGAGGGGAAGCGTAGGCAGGATGGCGTTGAGTTGTACGCTCAGCGCCCAGCGCAGTAACGCACCGAGTGCGGCGCCGATGCTGATGGCAACGACCGAAGCCAGCATGGGGGTTCCCTCCCGGAGATGAGAAATCGCCAATTCGTCGTACGAAGCATGGCGGGCCCGCAAAAAAAACGGCCAGCCGGGTTAGGGGCTGACCGTTCTCGCCTCTCAAGCGAATACTACGCGCGTTGCCATTCGTATGGCCAAAGAACTTAGTCCTTCGGGAACGACGTGGCGCCGCCGTGCGCGCCCGACCACTCGGCCGGTGCGTGCAGGAATTTCTCGACTTCGTCCAGCGTCTTCGTGTCGAAGTGGTTCTGCTGCTTGGCCACGCGCAGCACGTCCCACCACGTGGCGAGCGAGTGCAGCTCCACGTCGATGTCCTTCAGCACCTGACGGCTTTCCGGGAAGATGTCGTAGTGGAACACCACGAACACGTGGTTCACCTTCGCACCGGCTTCACGCAGGGCCTTGCAGAAGTTGATCTTGCTGCGGCCGTCGGTCGTCAGATCTTCGACGAGCAGCACGCGAGAGCCTTCCGGCAGATCGCCTTCGATCTGTGCGTTGCGGCCGAAACCCTTCGGCTTTTTGCGCACGTACTGCATCGGCAGCATCAGCTTGTCGGCGATCCAGGCAGCGAACGGGATCCCTGCGGTTTCACCGCCGGCGACCGTGTCGAACTGCTCGCAACCCACGTCCTGAATGATGACGGCCTCAGCGAAGTCCATCAGCGTACGACGCACGCGCGGGTACGAGATCAGCTTGCGGCAGTCGGTGTAGACCGGGCTGGCCCAGCCCGAGGTGAAGATGTACGGCTTCTCGGCGTTGAAATGCACCGCGCCCACTTCGAGCAGGATCTTTGCGGTGATGTCGGAAATCGCCTGGCGGTCGATGCCAATCATGATGCGGTTCCTTAGCGTAGCTGCCCGCCGTGCGGCGTGCAGCCAGGAGTCATGGGTGAGTCAGCGGCATACCGTGCGACGCGTGCGTGAGGCAAACCCATCACTGTGCGCGGCAAAAACACCTGCTGAGGCGGCGGGCGGCACGTCTTGCGACGACTCGCCTGCGCTTAAACGCGAATTATGCCACAAGTTTCAGCAGATGCGAGGTCAATTATGCACTGAGCGTACATTTCTCGATGGATGAGTACGCGCGGTGTGCGCGCACGGCGCATATGAAAAAATGGCAACGATAGATGAATCCAAAAAAAGAGACAGTTGCCGAGCCTTTATGACAGGCATACACTCTCGCCGAAATTCAGACCCGATCAGACGCCATCCACACGCCACCATGCCTCACGACTCTTCGCCTTCCCTTGCCACACCGGCAGCTTCGGCCCCTGCCGCCGCGAAGCACGACCACGCTTATGCGAACCGCGCCCTGTGGGCCTCGGCTGTCGGCTACGCCATGGACGGCTTCGACCTGCTGATTCTCGGCTTCATCCTGCCGGCGATCGCTGCCGATCTGGCGCTCTCCAGCGCCCAGTCGGGTGCACTGGTGACGTGGACGCTTATCGGCGCGGTCGTCGGCGGCATTGTCTTCGGCATGCTGTCGGACCGCTTCGGCCGCGTGCGCGTGCTGTCGTGGACGATTCTGCTGTTCGCGGTCTTCACCGGTCTGTGCTCGCTGGCGCAGGGCTACTGGGATCTGCTGGCGTACCGCACGATCGCCGGTATCGGTCTGGGCGGCGAGTTCGGCATCGGCATGGCGCTTGCGGCGGAAGCCTGCGCGCCGGAGCGCCGGGCGCGCGCGTCGTCGTTCGTGGGGCTGGGCTGGCAGGCGGGCGTGCTCGCCGCTGCGCTGCTCACGCCGTTGCTGCTGCCGGTGATCGGCTGGCGCGGCATGTTCGCCGTCGGACTGCTGCCGGCGGTGGTGTCCTTCATCATGCGCCGCACGCTCGGCGAGCCGGAGATGTTCCTCGCGCAGCAGCAACAACCGCGTGAGCACGCCCCGCTCAAGCTGCTGGTCAAGGACTGCGCCACCACGCGCGCCAGTCTCGGTGTGGCGATTCTGTGCTCGGTGCAGAACTTCGGCTATTACGGCCTGATGATCTGGATGCCCTCGTATCTGTCGAAGACGTTCGGCTACTCGCTGACCAAGTCGGCCATGTGGACGGCAGTGACGGTCCTCGGCATGGCGTTCGGCATCTGGTTGTTCGGCCGTCTGGCGGATCGCTTCGGCCGTCGCCCCACGTTCATCGGCTATCAGATCGGTGCGGTCGTGATGGTGTTCGTCTATGCGCAGCTTCAGTCGCAGTTCTCGCTGCTGATCGGTGGCGCGGTGATGGGCATGTTCGTGAACGGCATGATCGGCGGCTATGGTGCGCTGATTTCGGAGCTGTATCCGACGGCGGCCCGTGCAACGGCGCAAAACGTGCTGTTCAACATCGGTCGTGCCGTGGGCGGTTTCGGACCGCTGACGGTCGGTGCGCTGGCTGCGGCGTTCTCGTTCAAGATCGCGCTCGTCTTCCTTGCCGGTATTTACGTCCTCGACATTCTGGCCACGCTGTTCCTGATTCCGGAGCGTCGCGGCGAGGCGTTGCAGTAAGACAATTTACGTATTGCGCTGCACGCGTCGCCCTGCTGCGCGTGCAGCATCAAGGTTTCATCGCAGGGTGTACACTTTGCGTCCTGCGGTGCACACCGGCCACTGTCAGTCCCCCGGTCAGGCGCGCGTGAGCGCGGCTTTCAGGACCGGGGAAGCGATGGTCATCACGCCATCGCGCTGAGAAGAACCCCGTCGACGACACAATCGTCGAATCCCTCCGGTTGGCTTCTTCCCCCCGCCGTGATCCGTCAAAAGACGGTCGAGCCCGCCCGCACCCCCATGCGGCACTGGCCCGGCCGTCGCCAAGTCATTAGGTATCGAGATATGGATGAACAACTGAAGCAAAGCGCCCTGGCGTACCACGAGAACCCGCGTCCGGGCAAAATCTCGGTCACGCCGACCAAGCCGCTGTCGAACCAGATCGACCTGTCCCTGGCTTACTCCCCCGGCGTGGCTTACGCCTGCGAAGCCATCGCAGAAGATCCGCTCGCGGCCAACCGCTACACGTCGCGCAGCAACCTCGTCGGCGTGATCACCAACGGCACCGCCGTGCTGGGTCTGGGCAACATCGGCCCGCTCGCCGCCAAGCCGGTCATGGAAGGCAAGGGCTGCCTGTTCAAGAAGTTCGCCGGTATCGACGTGTTCGACATCGAACTCGCCGAGCACGACCCGGACAAGCTGGTCGAAGCCATCGCCATGCTCGAGCCCACGCTCGGCGGCATCAACCTCGAAGACATCAAGGCGCCCGAGTGCTTCTACATCGAGAAGAAGCTGCGTGAGCGCATGAAGATTCCGGTCTTCCACGACGATCAGCACGGTACCGCCATCATCGCCTCGGCCGCTATCCTCAACGGCCTGAAGGTCGTCGGCAAGGATATCGGCAAGGTGAAGCTGGTGTGCTCGGGCGCCGGCGCTGCCGCGATCGCCTGTCTGGACCTGCTCGTGAATCTCGGCCTCAAGAAGGAGAACATTCTCGTTCTCGACTCGAAGGGCGTGATCCACACGGGCCGCGACAAGCTCGACGAGAGCAAGGCGCGCTACGCCGTGGCGACCGAAGCCCGTACGCTGGCCGATGCCAGCAACGGCGCCGACGTGTTCCTCGGCTGCTCGACCGCCGGCGTGTTGACCGCCGACATGGTCAAGACGATGGGCACGAAGCCGCTGATTCTGGCGCTCGCCAACCCGGAACCGGAAATTCGCCCGGAAATCGCCAAGGCGGCGCGTCCGGACTGCATCATCGCGACCGGCCGTTCGGACTACCCGAACCAGGTCAACAACGTGCTGTGCTTCCCGTTCATCTTCCGTGGCGCGCTCGACGTGGGCGCCACCACCATCACGGAAGAAATGAAGCTCGCCACCGTGCGCGCTATCGCCGAACTGGCGCAAGAAGAAGAGCAGAGCGAAGAAGTCGCGCGCGCCTATGAAGGCCAGTCGCTCGAATTCGGCCCGGAATACATCATTCCGAAGCCGTTCGATCCGCGTCTGATCATCAAGATCGCACCGGCCGTGGCACAAGCTGCCATGGACTCGGGCGTGGCCACGCGTCCGATCAAGGACATGGACGCCTACCGCGAAGAACTCGGCACGACCGTGTACCGCACCGGCTTCATCATGCGCCCGGTCTTCGCTGCCGCGCGTGCGCGCTTCGGTAGCGACGCCGCCCGTATCGTGTTCGCCGAAGGCGAAGACGAGCGCGTGCTGCGCGCCGCCCAGTTCGTGCTGGCCGAGCGTATTGCCAAGCCGATCATCATCGGTCGTCCGGCCGTGGTGGAAATGCGTCTGCAAAAGATCGGCTCGAAGCTCAAGCCGGGCGTCGATTTCGAAGTCGTGAATCCGGAAGACGACACGCGCTATCAGCGCTGCTGGCAGGCGTATCACAACCTTGGCGCGCGTCACGGCGTGACGCCGGAAGTCGCCAAGGCCGCCATGCGGAAGGACAACACGCTGATCGGGGCGATCCTCGTGCATCTGGGCGAAGCCGACGGCATGATCTGCGGCATGATCGATACGTACCATCGCCATCTGGATGTGGTCGATCAGGTGCTCGGTCGCGCTGCCGGTGTCGAGAACTACGCGGCGATGAACCTGTTGATGCTGGAGAAGCGCAACCTGTTCATCAGCGACACGTACGTCAACGAAGTGCCGACGTCGGAGCAACTCGCCGAGATGACCGTGCTGGCCGCGAAGGAAATCGAGCGTTTCGGCATCGCCCCGAAGGTGGCGCTGCTGTCGAACTCGAACTTCGGTAGCGTGAAGTCGGCATCGGCCCAGCGTATGGCGCATGCCGCCGAACTGCTCGCCGAACGTGCTCCGCAACTGGAAGTCGACGGCGAAATGCACGGCGACGCGGCCCTGTCGGAGACGATCCGTCGTGCGGCCTATCCGGCATCGCGTCTGTCCGGCGAAGCGAACCTGCTCGTCATGCCGAACGTGGAAGCGGCGAACATCACGTACAACCTGCTCAAGATGACGGGCGGCGAAGGCGTGACGGTCGGCCCGTTCCTGCTCGGCTGCGCCAAGCCGGTTCACATCCTGACGCCGGCTGCGACCGTGCGCCGTATCATCAACATGACGGCCGTCGCTGCGGCGAACGTCACGCGTTGATGCCCGGGCGGATGCGCCTGAGGGGCTCGGCCCCGAGGCGCGCATCCGCCGCAAGCGCATAAAAAAATCCCGCCGTACGCTTGCGCGTCGGCGGGATTTTCTTTGGGCGAGGGCTTGGCTTCGACGGTCTTAAGTCACCCGGCCGTGAAGCCGTCGCCCCGAGTCACGCTGCGGATCAGGCCGCATTAGGCCGCATCAAGCAGCAACACGGTGCGAACCGCCGTCGCGGAACTGCGCAAGCAACTTCGTCCACTTGATGCGCGTGGCCGCGACGTTCTGCTCCTTCACGTGGCCATAGCCGCGCATCTCCTGCGGCAGTTCGGCGAGTTGCACGGCGAGCGACAGATTGTGCTCGTTCAGATGCGTCACCAGCTCCGTCACCAGCGCTTCGTACTCACCGATCAGCGCACGTTCCATACGACGCTCTTCCGTGCGACCGAAGATGTCGAACGCGCCACCGCGCAGGCCCTTGAACTTCGCGAGCACACCGAACGCCTTCATCATCCACGGGCCATAGGCCTTCTTGATGAGATGTCCCTTGTCGTCGTGCTTGGCGAGCGACGGCGGCGCCAGATGGAAGCGCAGCGAGAAGTTGCCTTCGAACTGCTCGTTGATCTTCTTCATGAACGCCGGGTCGGTGTACAGACGGGCCACTTCATACTCGTCCTTGTACGCCATGAGCTTGTACAGCGCACGCGCGACGGCTTCGGTCAGCGGCATGTGCGAGGCGTCGTTCGGTAGGGCCGATTCGGCAGCGCGCACCCGATCCACCGTCTGCTTGAAGCGCTCGGCGTAGGCGCGATCCTGATACGCCACGAGCTGGTCGTAGCGACGCTGGATCAGCGTGTCGAGCGCGCGCGGCGAATGCAGCGTGATGAGCTTGCCACCCGTGGCCGACGATTCCGGCGCTTCGTTCTGCTGTGCGAGCTTGCGCACGGTCGCGAGATCGTGGGCTGCACGACGTCCCCATTCGAACGCCTGCTTGTTCTTCTCGATGGCCACGCCGTTGAGTTCGATGGCGCGCACCAGCGCAGCGTACGACAGCGGCACCCAGCCCTTCTGCCAGGCGTAGCCCAGCACGAACGGGTTCGTGTAGATGGTGTCGCCGAGCAGGCGCAGCGCGAGATGATTGGCGTCGACGAAATCGACGTTGTCACCGGCAGCCGCACGGATATCGTTCTCCGTGCTCGAACCGGGGAAGCGCCAGTTCGGGTTGCGGATGAACTCGGCCGTCGGCGTATGCGCGCTGTTTACGACGAGGTTCGTCACGCCGTGCTGCACGCGCGAGAGCGTGTCGTCGCTGGCCGTGGTGATGGCGTCGCAGCCGATCACGACGCGGGCGTCGCCCATGGCGATACGCGTGGCGTGAATGTCCTCCGGTTGCAGCGCGATCTGCACGTGGCTCGTCACTGCGCCACCCTTCTGCGCGAGACCGGTCACGTCGAGCGTGGTGACGCCCTTGTTCTCCAGGTGCGCCGCCATGCCGAGCAGACCGCCGATCGTGACCACCCCCGTACCGCCCACACCCGTCACCAGAATGCCGTACGGACGCGCGATCGCCGGGAGCGCCGGTTCGGGCAACGGCGGCAGGCCGCTGCTGTCGACCTGCGCCGTCTTCGGCTTGCGAAGCTGCCCGCCTTCCACCGTCACGAAGCTCGGGCAGAAGCCGTTCAGGCACGAGAAGTCCTTGTTGCACGTCGACTGGTTGATCTGACGCTTCGTGCCGAATTCCGTCTCCAGCGGCTCGACCGACAGACAGTTCGACTTCACCGAGCAGTCGCCGCAGCCTTCGCAGACCGACTCGTTGATGACCACGCGCTTGGCCGGGTCCGGGTATGCGCCGCGTTTGCGGCGGCGGCGCTTCTCGGTCGCGCACGTCTGGTCGTAGATCAGGATCGTCGTGCCCTTCACCAGACGCAGTTCGCGCTGCACGCGGTCGAGTTCGCTGCGGTGATAGATGGGAACGTCGCCGACGAGCTTCACGCCGTCGTATTTCTCCGGCTCATCCGTCACGATGACGATCTTCTCGGCGCCTTCGGCGTCGACCTGCGCCACGATCTGCGGCACGGTGAGCGTGCCGTCGACCGGCTGGCCGCCGGTCATGGCGACCGCATCGTTGTACAGGATCTTGTAGGTGATGTTGACCTTCGCCGAGATCGCCGCGCGAATCGCGAGCAGGCCCGAGTGGAAGTATGTGCCGTCGCCGAGGTTCGCGAAGATGTGTTCGTCGCACGAGAACGGCGCCTGACCGATCCAGGGCACGCCTTCACCGCCCATCTGCGAGAAGGTGTCGGTCTTGCGGTCCATCCACACGGTCATATAGTGACAGCCGATGCCCGCGATGGCGCGCGAGCCTTCGGGCACGTTGGTCGACGTGTTGTGCGGGCAGCCTGAGCAGAACCACGGCTTGCGTTCGGCCGCGACGCGCGGCTTGGCGAGCGCTTGTTCCTTGGCTTCGATCACGCGCAGGCGCGTCGCAATGCGATCGCGCACGTCGCTCGGCAGCTCGAACTTTTCCAGTCGCGTGGCAATGGCCTTGGCGATCAGCGCGGGCGAGAGTTCGTAGTGGGCAGGCAGGAGCCAGTTGGCCATCGGCACCGACCATTCGCCGCCGGCGCCATCCTTTTCGTCGAACTTGCCGTACACGCGCGGACGCACGTCGTCGCGCCAGTTGTACAGCTCTTCCTTGATCTGGTATTCGAGGATCTGACGCTTTTCCTCGACCACCAGAATTTCCTGAAGCCCTTGTGCGAACGCGCGCGCACCCTGCGCTTCGAGCGGCCACACGCAACCCACTTTGTAGAGGCGGATGCCGATGCGCTGGCACGTGGCGTCGTCCAGCCCGAGGTCGGCAAGCGCCTGACAGACGTCGAGATACGCCTTGCCGCCGGTCATGATGCCGAAGCGGGCGTTGGGCGAATCGATCGTCACGCGGTCGAGCTTGTTGGCGCGCACGTAGGCAAGACCGGCGTACCACTTGTGGTCGATCATGCGCGCTTCCTGCACCAGCGGCGGATCGGGCCAGCGGATGTTCAGGCCGTCGGGCGGCATGATGAAGTCTTCCGGCAGGCGGATGTCGACGTTATGCGGATCGATCAGCACGGAGGCCGACGATTCGACGACATCCGTCACGCACTTCATGGAGACCCACAGGCCCGAGTAGCGGCTCATCGCCCAGCCGTGCAGGCCGTAATCGAGGTACTCCTGCACGTTCGACGGGAACAGCACGGGAATGCCGGCCGCCTTGAAAACGTGTTCGGACTGATGCGCGAGCGTCGAGGATTTGGCGGCGTGGTCGTCGCCGGCGAGCACCAGCACGCCGCCATGTTTGGACGAACCTGCCGAGTTGCCATGCTTGAGCACGTCCATCGAGCGGTCGACGCCCGGGCCCTTGCCGTACCACATGGAGAACACGCCATCGAATTTGGCGGGATACAGATTGACCTGCTGCGAGCCCCACACGGCGGTGGCGGCGAGGTCTTCGTTCAGACCCGGCTGGAAGACGATGTTATGGCTGGCGAGGTGCTGCTTGGCCTTCCATAGCGAGAGATCCAGACCGCCGAGCGGCGAGCCGCGATAGCCCGAGATGTAACCGGCGGTGTTGAGCCCGGCCGCGGCGTCGCGTGCCTGCTGCAACATCGGTAGTCGGACCAGGGCCTGGATGCCGCTCATGTAAGCGCGACCGCGCTCGAGCGTGTACTTGTCGTCGAGCGTGACCGATTCTAGTGCGGCCAGCAAACTCGGGTTGACGGGGGCGTTCATGGGGTGTGCTCCTCACTCTCACTGATTTTGGGATCGCCAAAAATTTCCTGCCCCTCCCGCTCTCGTGAAGCAGGACGGCAGCGTGAATGCCGGCCTTTTAGTCGCTTGTCCCGAGTGTTCACGTGCGTGATGTCACCCAGTGGGCGGGGCCTTTTTTCGTGATGCAGTTGCCAGTCGGACCCATGGTATCACCGGTGTCATGGCGTTGCCTGACGGTGGCGGCAACGTCTCATGGGTTTCCGAACGAGCGCAGTATAGCGATGATTATGACGTTTACGTAAACGTAAGACGGCTGGCGTAAACCCTGTCTGGTGTTCTTTTCGGACACCCCCACATAAGCGGCAGGTGCGGCATTGAACCGCATTCGTATTTTGGGATTTGGCTTCAAAATGGCGCGATTGTGTCGTGATTGTGTCGACAATGGTACGTTTGTCGGCGTCATCTGACACACGGGTAACAACGTGTAACGGTTCGGGGCTTCAGGGAACGGAGTTGGCAGAATGCCTACTAATGCCTTACCCGATGCGTCACTGCGGTATGACCGACACGTTGGGTACGTTCCATAGCGTGCAACGAAAGCACGCAGCAACAAATAAAGCGATACGCAAGAAGGAGTCACTGTGAATCAACGAAACATCGCCAAATTCCTGCTGGTTTCCGCTTCGTTCCTGACCCTGGAAGTGAGCGTCGCCCGCGCCGATGAGCTGGCGCGCGACAAGACGGCCGAACCCACCCCGATTACGCAGCAGCGCACGACCCAAACGCCGCAGCGTTACGAAGGCCCGCTCGACCAGCGCACGATCGATCCGCGAGAATTCCAGCGCCGCTAAGTCACGTCTCAGTTTCGTGACTTCGGCCCGATCCACCTGAGTGCGTTGCCCGGCGGCCATACCCGTCAGACAGCGTTACACTCCCGAACCGCAAAGGCGCAGCCCCTCCGGGCGAGCGCCTTTTTCTTTTCCCTTCGGTATCACTCGACTGCGCTGTAATCTCTTGTAACCACGTATACCCGCATTACACTTCCTTATATCTGGTGATTTGCGCAATAATATTGCGCATAAATACCAATAACAGGGAGAGATATGTCAAAGCTGGAGCTGGACAAGATCGATCGGCGCATCCTCGCCTTGCTGCAAAGTAACGGGCGCCTTTCCAACCTCGAAATCGCCGAACAGGTGCGGCTCTCGCCGAGTCCGTGCCTGCGCCGCATTCGCCGTCTCGAAGAGGCCGGCGTCATTCGCGGTTACGTGGCGCTGCTGGAGCCCACGCGTCTGGGGCTTGGCCTGCTCGCCTACGTCAATGTGCGGCTCGACAAGCGGCATCCCGGCGACGGACAGGGTGGCTCGGTCATCGAGCACTTCCGCAGCGTGGTCGATTCGTGGTCGGAGGTCGTCGGTTGCTACGCGATGGCGGGCGACATGGACTACCTGCTGCGCGTGCACGTGCGCGACATGGCGCACTTCTCGCGCTTCATGCAGACGCAGTTGCTCGTGCATCCGAGCGTGGTCGACGTCAAAACCAGCTTTGTCCTCGATCAGTTGAAAGAGACGACGGCGCTGCCGTTGCCGTAATCGGCAAGCGTCACACGCTGTCATTCTGACGACGACAAAAAACCCGGCCAAGGCCGGGTTTTTCATGAGACGCGCGGTTGCGCGCGAGTTCGGGGCGTTCGTCCGGACGCGCTCAGGCACTCACTCAGGCAGCGCGTTGGTTCGGCAAAATCGCGCCGACCAGACGGCGGGCGTTGCGCAACTGACGCTTGAGCGCGTAATCGAATGCCGCGATCTGCTCCTGCATCATTTCCGAGAGCATCGACTGCGTGTCGGCCGGGGGAAGGCTCAGGTAACCGTCCGCTTCGCCGTAAGCGAAGTTGATTTCCATGCCAGCCTTCTTGGCGATACGCATCATGCGGGCGTTACGCGACAGGCAATGCATGTAGAGGGTATCGACACGCTTGTTGCGGCAATGGATCGACGCACGTTCGAACAAACGCGAACCGATGCCACGCCCACGCGCGGATTCGAGCACCGAGACGCCGAATTCTGCGACACGGCCGTTCTTGCCTTCCGGCAATTGCGCGACGTGCGCCACGGCAACGAGTGCGAGGTTGTCGTCATAGACACCGAACACGCTGTCACGGGAGAAGTCGAGGCTGGCGACGTAGCGGGTAATCACATCGTCTGACACGGCCTGACCGAAACGCAGCAGGCGGTCTTCCTCGCCGAGCGCCAGGAAATGGCGCTGGAGTCGGTGGATGTCGCCGGAGGTCAGCTCACGAATCAGCACGCTTGACCGCTCGTTGGCGGCAACCGTCGCGTGTGCGACGTCGGGCGTGTGGTTCGGGGCAGTCATGGCGTAATCCTTGAGTATTCTTTAGTGCGTGCACTGCATTGTGCGACGCAAAAGAATTATACCCGATCGGGTAGGTAAAAACCCTAGGAAAAGAATAATTGCCTGTGGAGGGAAGCGTCTAAGTCGCTGAAGAATGGCGTCTTTTCTGGCTTTGACGCCGGACATCCGTCACCACGAAGTTGCTGCGAGGCAACAAAAAAGGGCGAGATATCGCCCTTTTTGTGTGAGTGAGCACTTGCAATCTTTAGGGTCGCGATGGCGTGGCAGGTGCGGGAATCGCGGCTTCGATGCCGTCCGGCAGCGGGGCGGCCAGACCGTGTTCGAGCACGGCAATGACCTCGTTGGCGAAGTCGCGGTAGCGCATGCGGCCGCCGGGTTTGAGCCACGTGAACGTCCAGTTGATCATGCCGAAGAGCATCATCGTGAGCGCCGTCTGGTTATGCTTGGCCACGCGCTCCGGGAACGCCCGGGTCAACTGGCGCGCAAACGCGGCAACCACGTCGCGCTGACGGTTGAGGACGATCTCGCGTTGCTCGTCGTTCAGGAACTTGACGTCGTTGAGCAGCGCGATGTGACGCGTCTGCGAGGTTTCGTACTCATCGAGGAACGCACGGATCAACTCGTGGAACGTGTCGCGCTCCGACAGGCCGCGTCGCTGGCCCAGCGCTTCGACCTCGGTGACGATCAGCATCAGGCGCTTGGTATAGCGCTCCAGCAGATCGAAGAGGATGGCGTCCTTGCTGGCGTAGTAGTGATAGAGACGGGCCTTGGACGTGCCGCAGGCGGCAGCCAGCTCGGACATCGACGTGCTCGGATAGCTCGCGCGCGCGAAGGCGTCGGCGGCGACGTCGAGAATCTGTTCGCGCTGCGATTCGTGATCGGGCGCTTTTGTACGTGCCATAAACGGGGGTTACTCCAGTCGTAAATCGCACGCGCTCGCGGCCGTGGTGTCACCGCGTAACGCTAGCCGGCCTGCCGCACCGAGTTCGCGGCAGCGCCACAAAAGAAAACTGTCGGTGGCGAAGAAACCCTCGATGCGGGGCATCAGTTCGCCGAGAAACGCGGCCATCGGGGTCCAGGTCACCGGGGCACGTGCCAGAATCTGATCGTCGATCTCGGCGAACGTCGCGCCTTCGAACGTGTTGTGCACCCAGCGTCTGACCTGCGTATTCACTTGCTTGAGCGCTCGCCATTCCAGCGACAGACGACCGATGCGAAGCAGCGAAATCGGGGCGATACGCACAAATCGTTCGGCCAGCACTGCCGGGGCATACATGCCGACGCTCGTGCGGCGGTTGGCGTCGCCTGCGCTGCCGTCCGGCGACAGATCGCTGCCACGCAGGAGAATCTCGTTCAGGCGGGCAGGCGTGCTGCGAAGCATGAAGGCGACGCGTCGCAACATCAACTGATCGGACGCGCTGTCGCCATGCCAGCAAACCACCGCATTGTCGCCTTCGACAAGCCGTTGCAGCGAGGCCAGCTCTTCGCGCAACTCGCCCGCGTAATCCCGGCCGGCCGATGGCGCGACACGCTGCCAGAACGCGGCACGCTGCCGTTCGTTCTCGTCGATCTCGCGCAGCGGGCCAACGGCCAGATCGTCGCGCAGGACAAGGACAGGGTCGGCGCGTTGCGCTTGCGCCATCGCCGCGCGCAATTGCTGCGCGGCGATATCGCCACAGACGACATGGATGGTATTCATGCCCGGTAGTTTACGGTATTCCCGCTACCTCGGGTTGACGCTCCCGTAATGCCGGAAATAATCGACGCATTGGCGGGATTTCATGCCGCTTTCGCCTGCGATGACGTGACGTTCGCACCTCACGGCAAACAGGCGTTCGACATGGGAAGACGGCGGGAGAAGACGGGGGAACGCGACGGACCGTGCTCCACGTCCTTCCTGCCCTCCCGGCCGATCAGCGTTCGTCGTAGCTCACCACCACGCGCTCGGTGAGCGGGCGCGCCTGACAGGTCAGCACGAAGCCCTGTTCGACTTCGTAGTCTTCCAGCGTGTAGTTCTTGTCCATCGCCACTTCGCCTTCGAGCACCTTCGCGCGGCACGTGCAGCACACGCCTCCCTTGCAGGCGTACGGCAGCGACAGGCCGGCGGCGAGGCCGGTGTCGAGAATGCTCTGGCCCTCGTACGGCTGGCGCAGACGGCGCTCCTTGCCGTCCATGACGACGACCAGCTCGGCCATCGGCGTGTCGTCGGTGATGACGACAGGCTTCACGCCCGCTTGCGGCGACGGCACGCCGAAGCGTTCGACGTGGATCTTTTCCTTGGCGACGCCGGCGGCGGCCAGTGCGGCTTCGGCGGCGTCCATCATCGGGCCGGGGCCGCAGATGAAGGCTTCGTCGATGCTCGATGCCGGGATCAGCGTCTCAAGGAACGCCGCGCACTTCTCTTCGTTGAGCAGGCCGTTGAACAGCTCGACTTCCTGCGCTTCGTCCGATAGCACGTGATACAGGCGCAGTCGGCCCAGATACGTGTTCTTCAGGTCTTCGAGCGCTTCGGCGAACATGATCGCGGGCACCGAGCGGTTGCCGTAGACGAGCGTGAACTGGCTGTCCGGCTCGGCGGCGAGCGTCGTCTTGATGAGCGCGAGCATCGGCGTGATGCCCGAGCCGCCGGCGAAACCGACGTAATGCTTGGCGTTGTCCGCCGACAGTCGCGTGAAGAAACGCCCGTCCGGCGTCATCACGTCGATTTGCTGACCCGGTTTGAGCTGGTCGTTCGCGAAGTTCGAGAACTTGCCGCCCGGCACGCGCTTGATGCCCACGCGCAATTCGCCCGTGGCCTCATAGTCGGGCACGCCAACGCAGATCGAGTACGAGCGACGCGCTTCTTCGCCGTCGATATCGGTCTTGAGCGTGAGGAACTGGCCTTGCGTGAAGCGATAGGCGTCGCGCAGCGCGTCCGGCACCGTGAAGGCGATGGAGATGGCGTCGGCGGTTTCGGGCCGGATTTCGCGAATCGTCAGCGAATGGAATTGCGGGGTCGTCATCGTAGGCTTCCCTATCGGGTCAATCTGGCCATCAATATGGCTTGAAGTAGTCGAACGGCTCTTGGCACGAACGGCAACGGTAATGCGCCTTGCAGGCGGTCGAGCCGAAGGCGGAGACGACTTCGGTATCGTGCGAGCCGCAATGCGGGCAGGGCACGCCGTCTTTCGGGCGGCCGTAGAACGTGATCTTGCGCGGGGCGTCTGCGGAGACGGCGTGCGCGCCGGTCGGCGGAGCAATGCCGTAACCGCGCAGTTTCTCGCGCGCTTCCGGGCTGATCCAGTCGGTCGTCCAGGCGGGCGCGAGCACCGTCTTGACGTGCCACGGACCGAGGCCGGCGCGCGTCATGGCCGCGGCAATGTCCTCGGCGATCTGCTGCATGGCCGGGCAGCCGGAATACGTCGGCGTGATCACGATCTCGAACGCCGTGGCGCCCTGATCGTTCGTGACCACGCGCACATCGCGCAGAATGCCGAGCTCCCGAATCGACACGACCGGAATTTCCGGATCGGGCACGGCTTCGAGCGTTTGCCATGCGAGTGGCAACGATGCGGCCGACGCCGGCGTCAGCACGTCGGGTGCTACGGCAGGCGTGAGCGGCAGATTCGTCATCGCGTCGGCAAACAGGTTCGTCTTGTGCATGATGTGCGCGGGCGGCTTACCAGTTGGCGCCCGGATGCTGACGGGCCAGTCCCTGCATCTCGCCGAGCAGATAGCTCATGTGCTCGGAGTGATGACCGAACTTGCCCGTGCTCTCGAACGCACCACCGACGGGCGACGTCAGCGTGGCTTCGGCGAGGGCATCGTTGACGGTGGCTTGCCACGCGTCTTTCAGGTCGGCCATCGTGACGCCCGTACCGGCAGCGGCCACGGTGTCTTCGAGGGCATCGCGCTTGAAGATCTCGTTCATGTACGGCACGAGATAGTCGAGTGCGGCCTGCGCGCGGCGGTGCGATTCTTCCGTGCCGTCGCCGAAGCGCACGAGCCAGTCGCGCGCGTGGTGCAGGTGGTAATGCGCTTCCTTGACCGACTTGGCGGCGATGGCGGCGAGGTCTTCGTCTGCCGATTGTGCGAGGGCTTGCCACACTTCGACCATCAGGGCGGAGTACAGGAAGTTGCGCACGATGGTGACGGCGTAGTCGCGCTCGGCGGCCGTGGTGCCGGCGGTCGGGCCGTAGTGGGGCAGCTCGACGAGCGTCCAGTTACGGAAGGCGAATTCGTCGCGCCAGAAGGCGTAATCGTCTTCCTGCTTGGCGAAGCCGGTGAGTGCCGTTTCGAGCTTGGCGGCGTGCTGATACAGCATGCGTGCCTGGCCGATGAGGTCGAGGCTCAGGTTCGTAAGGGCAATGTCCTCTTCCAGCACGGGGCCGTGACCACACCATTCCGCGTTGCGCTGACCGAGGATCAGCGCGTTGTCGGCGAGGCGCAGCAGATAGGACAGATGTTCCTGCGTCGGTTTCATGTTCTGGGGTCTCGCTTGGGGCGCGCCGTGGACCTCGTCGGGTCTGTCGGCGCGCAGCCGCTTACATGTGGTTCACTTCTTCCGGCAGTTGGTAGAAGGTCGGGTGACGGTAGATCTTGTCGGCGGCCGGATCGAACAGCTCGGCCTTGTCTTCCGGTGCCGACGCGGTGATCGCGACCGACGGCACCACCCAGATGCTCACGCCTTCCTGGCGGCGCGTGTAGACGTCGCGCGCCATGCGCAGGGCCATTTCGGCGTCGGCGGCGTGCAGGCTGCCGCTGTGCTTGTGTTCGAGGCCCATCTTGCTGCGCACGAACACTTCCCAGAGGGGCCATTCCTTGTTAGTTGCTTGCGTCATGATCGTTCCTGATGTCTTGTGAGGGCGGCGTGACTGGCGACGAGCGCTCAGGCGGCCTGCTTCTGCGCGCGCTGGCGCTGTTTGGCAGCGTGGGCGAGGGCGGCTTCGCGCACCCAGGCGCCTTTCTCGTGGGCCGCCACGCGGGTGCCGACACGTTCCTTGTTGCACGGGCCGTCACCACCGACGACGCGCCAGAATTCGCTCCAGTCGATCTCGCCGTAGTCGTGGGCGCGACGGCTCTCGTTCCACTTGAGATCCGGGTCGGGGAAGGTCACGCCGAGCACCTTGGCCTGTTCAATGGCGGCGTCGACGAACTTCTGGCGCAGGTCGTCGTTCGAGATGCGCTTGATGCCCCACTTCATGGTCTGCGTGCTGTGGATGGACTCCTTGTCGCTCGGACCGAACATCATCAGCACCGGCCACCACCAGCGGTTCACGGCCTCCTGCACCATGTCGCGCTGCGCTTGCGTGCCGCTCATCATCGAGAGCAGGGCGTCGAAGCCCTGGCGCTGGTGGAACGATTCTTCCTTGCAGACGCGGATCATGGCGCGCGCGTACGGGCCGTACGAGCAGCGGCACAGCGGCACCTGATTCATGATGGCGGCGCCATCGACCAGCCAGCCGATCACACCGACGTCTGCCCACGTGAGCGTGGGGTAATTGAAGATGCTGGAGTATTTGGCTTTGCCGGAGTGCAGCGCGTCGATCATCTCGTCGCGCGACGTACCGAGCGTTTCAGCGGCGGAGTACAGATAGAGACCGTGGCCGGCTTCGTCCTGAACCTTGGCGAGCAGAATGGCTTTGCGCTTGAGGCTGGGCGCGCGCGAGATCCAGTTACCTTCCGGCAGCATGCCGACGACTTCCGAGTGCGCGTGCTGGGAGATCTGGCGCACGAGCGTCTTGCGGTACTCGGCGGGCATGTAGTCCTGCGGCTCGATCTTCTGTTCGGCGGCGACGCGTTCGTCGAAGCGAGCTTGCTGCGCCTGCTCTGCATCGCTCAGGGTGCGCACACCCTTGGGGCTGTTGCCGGCCAGATCGATGGCTTGCGTATACATAGAGGAAGGCCTCCGCGGCATGTGGGGATATGGAACGCATTATAAACCGACCGGCCGGTCGGTCAATAAATGTTTTCCATTAGGCCGGGGAGGTTGTTAGGACAAACGGGTGCGCACCGTCACGACCTCGCCGTCGCGGTAGACGACTAGCTTGCACGGGGCGCCGGGCGCCTGCGCCGCGACGTAGCGCGCGAGGACGTCCGGCGATGCGATGGCGCGGTCGTTGAACGCAACGACCACGTCGCCCGCCATCAGTCCGGCCGCCTGGGCGGGACTGCCCGCCGCGACCTGCACCACCAGCGCGCCGCGCGTGGACGGCAGCGCCAGGTCGTCGGCGAGATCGTCGGTCACGGGCCGGATCGCGATGCCGAGTCGGCCATGAGATGAGGGCGTGGGCGAGACCGATTGCGCTTCCCGGGGCGCCCGATCCTTGATACGCATCGCGACATCGATCGGAATGGCGAACGACAGCCCCTGGAAGCCGCCGGTGCGCGAGTAGATCATCGAGTTGATGCCGATGACTTCGCCCTTCAGATTGAACAGCGGCCCACCGGAGTTGCCGGGGTTCACCGGGACGTCGGTCTGGATGAACTTCACCGGGTTGTCCTCCGACATCGTGCGTGCCTTGTTGCTGATGATGCCGGACGTGACGGTGTTATCCAGACCATACGGCGAGCCGATGGCGACGACCCACTCCCCGGTTCTGCTGTCGGCCGGGTCGCCGATCCTGACCACGGGCAAGCCGCGAGCGTTGACCTTGAGCACCGCCACGTCGGTTGCCGGATCGGTACGGACCACGCGCGCATCGAAGGTGCGGCCGTCAGTCAGCTTGACCGACACCTGTTCGGCACCCTTGATCACGTGATGGTTGGTGAGGATGAAACCGTCGCTGCTGACGATGAAGCCCGAGCCGAGACTGGCCGAGCCCCGACCGGCCACGGCATCGATATGAACGACCGCCGGGCCATAGCGCGACACGATGTTGGCGAAGTTCGGGACCTGCGGCGGGGTGGAATCGCCGTCCGGCTTCGATGCCGGGGCGGTGGCCGTCGTGGTGAAAGGCAATACGCCGGCTGCGGCGTCGTCCGATGGGGCCAGTGCAATGCCGGCGACGGTCGTCGTCAGCACGGCGATACTCGCGGCGATGCGGCCGTATCGATGCTTGTCGGTGCTCATGATGCTCAGTAGTACGGGGAAGGACGGGGGCGCGAAAAGCCAGCATCCTATTTGGCGCACCTTAAGCGAGCCTTAAGCCGTTTTACACCGCGCATCTCTGGTTTCGATGGCCGTTACGTCGTCTGTCGGCCATCTTCCCATGTGGGGTCCGCCGTGAACTGGACCGTCACCCGGCTGCCGATGTCCTGACGGCTCGTGACGAGCCAGAGGCGTTCGCGCAGGGCGTCCTGCGCTCGCACGTCGCGCAAGGGCGAGTCGGCGTCGATCAGAATGCTGATATCGACGAAGTTCAGGCGCCCGGCCTGTGCGACGTGGGTGTGAAAGCGCAGCACGCCGCCCGGCTCGCCGACGCTCGTCAGCAATGCATCGATGTCGTTCGTCGGGTTGTTTTCCTCCGGCGGCACATGCAGCAACTCACCGAAATTCTTGCGAATCAGCCGCAGGGCCACACCGACGAAAAGTGCCGATAGCACCACGGTCACCATGCTGTCGACATAACGCGCCCACACCACACGAAACGCATCGGGCAGCGCGAGGTACACGAGAAAGCCGAGCAGCGTGGCGGCGCTGAATGCGAGCTTCATCACCCACTTCCAGCTGTCGGCCTTGAGCAGTTTGGAGTTGACCTGTGCGCTTGCCCAGCGCTTGTAGCGCACCATGATCAGGCAGACGAGACAACTACCGGCGCTGAACCAGATCACACCCTGCGTATCGACATAGTGACCGCCGGTGCGTATTCCTTCGAGACCGTTGATCACGCCGTACGCACAGATCAGCAGGATCATGATCCCGGTGATGCCATTGACCAGCGGTTCGAGGAACCAGTAGCCGTGTTCGCGGCGGCTGTTCTCCGGTGCGTTGATCAGTGTCGCGGCAAGCAGGCCGAGTCCGGCCGTGGCGAGATTAAGGAGATAAATCACGGCCGTCAGCAGCAGCGCGTCGGATTGAATGAGCAGGCCGTAGCCGATGTTCGCGACGAAACCGAAGCTCACGACGAAGAGGGACACCTTCATCGCGCGCTTCTCGATAGCGGCAATCTGTGCTTTCTTCAATGTGGAACGAATCGGCATGGTGCCTCGCTCTCGGATGCGAAAGTGGCAAGGACGGAGACGCTAACGCAGCATCACACCCGTCATGGTGAGGATGGCGACGCCTGCACCTGCCATCACGACCGCAAACGCGCACCATTCCCGACGCGAGAAAAGCGGTTGCCCGTGCAAACGGCGTGCCCACGCATACAGCAGGCTGCCGGGCGCATAGAGCAGGGCGGCCATCAGCAGCAGATCGATGCCGCAGGTATAGAGCAGGAACGCCGTGTAGATCGTGGCGCCGATGGCGATGCCGTAGCGTGTCGTTCTTCCGCGTTGCGCATCGGCATCGGACGATTGACCTGCTACGACTTTCAGTCCGAACAGCGCGACCAGCAGATACGGAATCAACGCCATCGTGCTCGTCATGCGCAACATCAGCGAGAAGGCATCGTTGGACCAATACGTGCTGATCACGAACGCTTGCACGACAGCCGACGTGAGCCAGATCGCATTGGCCGGCAACTGTTTCGCGTTAAGGCGGGCAAAGGCTCTCGGCAAGCCGCCGGCGAGCGCCGTGGCATAGACCACTTCGGCACAGATCAGCGACCATGCGAGGTAGGCGCCCAACACCGACAGGATGAGTGCGGCCGAAATGAACGCCGCGCCCGCGGGTCCCACGACCGCGCCTAGCACGGCCGCCATCGAGGGTTGCCGCATGAGCGCGATATCCGCCTGCGCAAGCACCCCGAAAGGCAGCAGCGTGACCAACACGAGCAGGAGCAGCACGAAGGCGAAACCTGCCAGCGTGGCGATGCCGACATGCTTGCGACTGCGCGCGTGTCGCGAGTAGACGCTGGCGCCTTCGATGCCCAGAAAGACGAACACCGTCACGAGCATGGTGGCCGATACCTGCGAGCCCAGCGTCGCACTACCGCCTTGCCAGTTCGTCGCGAATACATCGGGATCGATCTTGAACGCCAGAATGCCGATGAACGCAAAAATGGGCAGCACTTTGATCACGGTGAGAATCGCATTGATCAGCGTGGCCTGTTGCACACCGCGCAGCAGCATCCAGTGGAAGCACCATATGCCGACAGACGACACGGCAATTGCCGTGAGCGTATTGCCGTCGCCGAACACCGGAATGAAAGTGCCGAGTGTGGACTTGATCAACACCCAGTAGGAGACATTGCCGAAACAGCCTGCCATCCAATAACCGAAGGCCGAAATGAATCCCGCGTAATCGCCGAATCCGTCGCGCGCATAAGCAAATATTCCGGAGTCCAAATCAGGTCTGATTTCGGCGAGATACTGAATGATGCGCGCGAGCAGATACATGCCGCCGCCGGCAATGCACCACGACACAATGGCGCCTGCCGGACCGGTTGCCAAAGCGAAATTGCGCGGCAAGGAATAGATGCCCGCACCGACCATGGAGCCCACGACCATGGCCCACAGCGCAGGCAACGACGCTTTGGATGGATTCGTTGCGTTCATGCGTCCTCATCGTGATGCAGTCATGCAGCGGTTGAGGAAAAGTCACCGGGCGGCGCCGGAAAATTAACTATGCGCAGTACTTCCAAATGGTCTACTCTGCCTTATACGCCGAGTGGCAGACAGACGGATTATTTAAGGCAGCATACCCGTTGCAATCGAGTTTTTGTCTGATCTGCCGCTGAATGCGATAAGAAAAATATTTGCGGATTCCTTACCGTCGAGACAAGGTTGGTGTTTGACGTTTGAGGTGAGTAATTTTAATTACGCCTCGTCTTGATGGAAGGTTACCGCTGCGCGGGGGGAATTCGGGTCGACAAGATGCGTGGCTTCATTTTCTCAGGAGAATGGCATGCGTAACGTTGCATCGATACTGCTTCATCCTGCCCTGCGCTCGTCCAGATTTTCAGGCGACCGTCACACCGTGTTCGCCGTGCGTTGTTCACAACTCCCGGGCTCGCCATCTCCACCGGCGATGTCCGGCGTCATGGCAGTTCCCCGCGCGTTGATCGAGCGTTGAGCGTGCATTGATCGCGCATTGATCGACAAGGCGCGCCAGTAACACCCGTCTCCGGTTCATTCCTGCGCACCATGCGGTGCGACGCCACGTATCCACGTATTGCGCTTGCGGCATCGTTCGCGCTTCAACGCCATGAGGCCATGAATGTCCAATTCGACAGCGAAGATGAGTCGTATCCAGCTCACCGCCATGGTGGTGGGCGGTATGGTCGGGGCGGGGATCTTCTCGTTGCCCCGCACGTTTGCCAATGCCACCGGGCCGGTGGGCGCCGTCATTGCCTGGGTGATCGCGGGCATCGGCATGTACACGCTGGCGCGCGTCTTCCAGCATCTGGCGCAGCGAAAGCCCGACCTCGATGCCGGTGTGTTCATGTACGCCAAGGAAGCCTTCGGCGACTACCCGGGGTTCCTGTCCGCCTTCGGCTACTGGATCGGCAGTTGCATCGGTAACGTGTCGTACTGGGTGTTGATCAAGTCCACACTCGGTGCCTTCTTTCCGGTGTTCGGCGACGGCAATACGCTGGTCGCGATCCTCGTGGCGTCCGTCGGTATCTGGCTGTTCCACTTCCTGATCCTGCGCGGCGTCAAGCAGGCCGCCTTCATCAACACGGTGGTGACGTTTGCCAAGGTGATTCCGATCATCGTGTTCATCGTGATTCTGGCGTTCGCCTACAAAGCCGATATGTTCAGCCTGAACATCCAGCTGGCGGCGCAGGAGGGCGGCATCGTGCAGCAGGTGCGCGCGACCATGCTGGTCACGGTTTTCGTGTTCATCGGTATCGAAGGCGCCAGCGTTTATTCGCGTTACGCCAAGAAGCGTGAGGACGTCGGCTTCGCCACGATTACCGGCTTTTGCGCGGTAACGGCACTGATGGTGCTGGTGTCGATGCTGCCATTCGCGGTGCTCTCGCGTACCGATGTCGCGGGCATGCGTCAGCCGTCGATGGCCGCCGTGCTCGAACAGATCGTGGGTCCGTGGGGCGGCCTGTTCGTCAGTATCGGTCTGGTGGTGTCGGTGCTGGGCGCCTACCTGGCCTGGTCGCTGATCTGTGCGGAAGTGATGTTCGCGGCGGCGAAGAACAAGGACATGCCGTTGATGTTCGCCAAGGAGAACGCGAACGAGGTGCCGGCCAATGCGTTGTGGATCACGAACATCATCGTGCAGTTGCTGGTCGCGAGTACCTATTTCTCTCGCGACGCGTTCACGCTGATGCTGAACCTCACGAGTTCGATGGCCCTGATTCCGTATCTGTTCGTGGCGGCCTACGGCGTGATACTGGCGCGCCGGGGCGAGAGCTATGAGGTGCGCCCCGAGGAGCGCAATCGCGATCTCGCCTTCGCGCTGGTCGCGGTCATCTACACCGTCTTCATGATCATTGCCGGCGGGCTCTCGTATGTGCTGCTGTCAGCGGTGTTGTACGCACCGGGAACTGCGCTCTATTTCTGGGCCCGACGTGAGCGGGGCCTGCCGGTGTTCCAGGGGGCTGTCGACATCGCCATTTTCGCGGTGACTGTTATCGCGGCCATCGCCGGTGTCGTCGGTCTAGCCACGGGTTACATCGCCGTCTGACCGAATCCCATGCCGTCGCGAAGCGCCGTGCCCGTGCTACCGCACTTCGCCATTTCTTGAACGAGTGAGATCAATTCGGAGATCGACATGACCAAGTCTCAAGGTGCCGATGCAGGCGTTGCGGTGAAAGACAGTCCGTTCGGCGTTTATTCCGAGGTCGGCCAGTTGCGCAAGGTGATGGTCTGCGCGCCCGGCCTGGCGCATTCGCGACTGACGCCGAGCAACTGCGACGAACTGCTGTTCGACGACGTGCTGTGGGTGGAAAACGCCAAGCGCGATCACTTCGACTTCATCACCAAGCTGCGCGACAAGGGCGTGGACGTGGTGGAAATGCACAACCTGCTCGCGGAAACGGTGGCGGTGCCCGAGGGCAAGAAGTGGATTCTCGACAATCAGGTGGTGCCGAATCAGGTCGGCCTGGGTTTTATCGACGAACTGCGCAGTTATCTGGAGGGACTCGACAATCGCAAACTTGCCGAGACGCTGCTCGGCGGCCTCTCGATTCATGACTTCCCCGAGACGCACGGCGGTGCGGCACTGAAGGTGGTGCGCGAAGCCGCCGGCGCCACCGAATATCTGCTGCCGCCGCTGCCCAACACGCTGTACACGCGAGACACGACGTGCTGGATCTACGGCGGCGTTACGCTCAACCCGCTGTATTGGCCGGCACGCCACGAAGAGACCATTCTCACGACCGCCATCTATCGTTTCCATCCGGACTTCGCCGGTAAGGTCAATGTGTGGTGGGGCGACCCGACGCAGGATCACGGACTGGCCACGCTCGAAGGGGGCGATGTCATGCCGATCGGCAACAAGACCGTGCTTATCGGCATGAGCGAGCGCACGTCACGGCAGGCCATCAGCCAATTGGCCAACGAGCTGTTCAAGCGCGGCGCGGCCGAACGCGTGATCGTCGCGGCGATGCCGAAGATTCGTGCCGCCATGCACCTCGATACCGTGTTCACGTTCGCCGATCGCGACTGCGTGCTGGTCGCGCCCGACTTCATGTCGCAGACGCGTACGTTCTCGTATCGGCCGAGCGACGGGCCTGCGGGGGTGGAGTTGCACGCCGAGCGCAAGCCGTTCGTCGATGTCGTGGCCGAAGCGCTGGGGCTCAAGAAGCTGCGTGTCGTGGAGGCGGGCGGCAGCGACTATCAGCGCGAGCGCACCCAGTGGGACAGCGGTGCGAATCTGGTGTGCGCGTCGCCGGGCGTGGTGTTCGCGTACGACCGCAATACGTACACCAACACCCTGCTGCGCAAGGCCGGCATCGAGGTCGTGACCATCGTCGGTGCCGAGCTTGGACGCGGACGCGGCGGTGGCCATTGCATGACGTGCCCGATCATCCGCGACGCCGTGGATTTCTGACGTGACGCCCCCGTCGCGAAGGGGAAAGACCGTGCGGTCGCTCGCGGCGGCGACCGTGCTGGTGCTCTGTCCGGCACTGGGTCTGGCGGCCGTGTCGGTGCTGCGTCCGCCGCGCGAGGCGCGTTCGGACCGGCCGCTGGTCGTGACGATCCTGTATGCGGGCGACGCCAACGGTGTCGATGCCGACGTGCCCGAGCAACTGACGATCACGCTGACCAATGGCGAAGCGTTGCCGCGAACCGTGACGCTGCAACGTGCGGCGTCCTCGCCGACGCACGTGACGCTGGCGGCCGGTGCGATGCAGGCGGTCACGTACGAGGCGGCGTGGCCGGATTGGGCGCGCGGGGCGTTGCGTGTCGATGTCCCGTCGCTGGACGTCTCCCCCTCGACGGTCGTGCTTACTCGCGTGAAGGGTGGCGGTACGACAGCGGAAACGACAGCGGAAGCGACGACCGAGGCGTCGGCTGTAGCTTCCGGCTGGGGCAACGTGCCGGACGCCGCGTCGGGGGATGCAGCTTCTGCCGGCAAGCCGATCGATATGGTCGCCAGCGGCACGTCGCCGGACGTTCCGAGCTGGTTCGGCGGACGTCTCAGTATGTACGAGCCGACCTATTTCGCCGACGGTCTGGGATCGAACAGCGAGAACCTCGCGCGCTTTCAGATCAGCCTGAAGTTCCGCATGATCATGCCCGACGATCCGCGCTCGAAGGGATTCTTCGACAATCTCTACTTTGCCTATACCCAGACCTCGTTCTGGGCGATGCGCGAGGAGTCGGCGCCGTTTCGCGACAACAGCTACAAGCCGTCGATGTTCTATTACGTGGAAGACACCGGCTGGAAATCCAGCTGGTTCAGTCGGCTGGGTTTCGCGGGCGGGTACGAGCATGAGTCGAACGGCCGCGACGGGCCCGAGTCGCGCGGCATCGACATCATGTTCGTCAAACCGATCTTCGACTTCGGCAATCTCGACGGCTATCACCTGACGGTGGCGCCGAAGATCTACTGGTACGAACACAAGGCCGAGGAAAACCGCGACATCGCCGACTATCGCGGCTATGTCGACCTGCTGCTCAAGTACGGCAGCACCGACGGCTGGCAACTCGCGACCACGTTGCGCAAGGGGATGAAGGCGGGCAAGGGAAGCATCGACACTCAGCTCACCTATCCGCTGGCCAAGCTGATCAACAACGCCTGGGGCGGCTACGTCTGGATCGGATACTTCAACGGCTACGGCGAGGACATCCTCGACTACAACAAGCATCGGTGGATGGCGCGCATCGGCTTTGCCGTGTCGCGCTGACGAGGCTGAAGTGGCTGACGCGGGGCGCCCCATGAAACAGGATCTGATCACGTGTACGTGCGTGCTGATCATCGTCACGATCGTCGGCTGGACGATTCACGTCGGCCGCTCGGTGGTGGTGCCCATCGCGTTCGCCGTGATCGTGACCTATATCGTGTTCGGTCTGGCCGAGATATTCCGCTATCTGCCACATGTTGGTCGACGCTTGCGCTCCGGCGTTCGCTACGGCAGCGCGGCGCTGCTGATCGTGCTGGTGGCGTGGCTCGGTGTCGATCTGCTACTGGCGGATACGAATCGCATGGTCGCGGTGGCTCCCCGATACGAAGCGACGCTGCTGGTGCTGCTGTCCAAGGCTGCGGTGCTGTTGCACATCGAGACCGAGCCGACGTGGGCGGCCATGCGGCGGGAGATACTGGGCGCCGTCAATCTTCAGGCGTTGCTGACGACGTTGATCGGCTCGGTGTCATCGATCATCGCCACGATCGTGCTGGTGCTGCTGTATGCAGGTTTCTTTCTGGTCGAACACGACCGCTTTCGTCAGAAGTTGCTGGCGGTGATGCATCGGAAACCGGATTTCGCATCGGTCATCGACGACATCAATGCCCGGATCGGTACGTATCTGGCGCTCAAGGCGTTGTTGGGGGCCGTGCTGGGTGTGCTGAGCTGGATCTGCATGCGTGTGGTGGGGCTGGAGTTCGCCGGGCCGCTGGCGGTGCTGATCGTCGTGCTCAACTTCGTGCCGTATGCGGGCGCGCTCGTCTCCGTGGCGCTGCCGACGCTGCTCGCCTTACTGCAATTCGGTAGCTGGAACGAGCCGACGTTTCTGCTGATCTCGCTCGGGGTGCTGAATTTTCTGGTCGGCAATCTGCTCGACCCGTGGCTGATGGGGGGCTCGATGAACCTGAGCGCGTCGGTCATTCTGATGAGTCTGGCGGTCTGGGGCGCGATCTGGGGTGTCGCCGGGGCGTTTCTCGCGGTGCCCGGCACGGTGGCCTTCACCATCATCTGTGCCGCCTTCGAGCCGACACGCCCGCTCGCGACGTTGCTCACGAGAGACGCGGCGCCACCGCAAGCCCCGAACCCTTCAGGCTGAAGGGCTCTCGCGCTGTGCAGTGGGCCGCCGTGTGACGATCTCACTGCGTATCTGTCCGCATATCTGTCGTATCGGCCGCCGCATGCTCGCCGGGCGTTGCGTTGGCCTGCCAGCCGCCGCCCATGGCGCGGAACAGCGCGACCTGCGCCTGAAGTTGCGCCACTTGCTCCCGAACCTGTGCCGACTGACTCTCCAGCAGTGCCAGCCGTGACTGGTCGATATCCAGCCGACCGTTGTCGCCGACGGCGTACTGTCGCTGCACGTTGGACAGCACGCGATTGCGCTGCGCGACTTCTTCGCGTCGGCTGGCGAGCACTTCCGCCTGCCGCGACAGGCGGGCGAGGGCGCGTTCGACGTCGAAGAGTGCCGTCATGGCGGTCTTGTCGTACATCGCGAGCGCCTGTTGGGCGCGAGCGTCGGAGGCATCCACCTGCGATTTGCGCGCACCGAAATCGATCAGCGGCACCATCGCCGCGATGTTGAACAGCCAGAAGGTGCTCGGCGCCAGCGTCTGTCCGGCAAGCTGCCAGCCGTTGCGCGCCAGCGTGCCCGCGAGCGAGAACGTCGGCCAGTAATTCTTGCGGGCGGCATCCGACTGGCGGATGCTCGCCTCCAGACGCGCCTGTGCGGCGATCAGGTCGGGGCGGCGGCGCATCAGGTCGATGGGCTGCCCCGGGCCGATGGCCGGCAAGGCTGACGGCAGGACACCCGTGCCCGCGAGCCGCTGCGTCAGGCTGCCCGGCGGCAGGGCGCAAAGGTTCTCCAGTCCGAGTCGTGCCTGCGCGATCGCCACGTCAACGTCAGCCAGCCGCGCACGAACCTGAGCCAGTCCTGCCTGTGCCACGCGAATGTCCGTGCTCAGCACGACACCTGCCGTGAAGCTCTTCTGCGCGATCGTCACGAAATCGCTGGCGATCGACTCGCTCGCACGCAGCAGGTCATGCTGCTGTTGCAAGCCCCGGTAATTGATATAGAGATCGGCGGCCGCGGCCGCGACACTCAACCGAACCGCCTCGACGTCGCCTGCCGCCGCAGTGGCCAGCGATTTCGTCGCCGACAGCCGGTCGCGGCCGCGACCGAACACGTCGACTTCCCACTGCGCCTGCAACGCGCCGCGCCACATCTGGGCCGTCAGATCGTTGACCCCGAGCAACTGCTGGAATTCGAGCGACGTCGGCCCGCCGTAATAGCGCAGGCCGTCGACGCCGGCGCCGATGGTCGGGAACAGTTGCGAGCGTGCAGCGTCGATGGTCGCGCGTGCTTCATCGAGTCGGCCGGCGGCGATGCGGATGTCCTGGTTCTGCGCGAGTGCGGTCGTCACGACGTAGGTCATCGTCTCGTCGTGATACTGCTGCCACCAGACAGCGAGCGCCGCGTCGTCGGGCGGTGTCGCGTCTGAAGACGTGGCTTCGGTGTAGCGGGCTGGCGCAGGCGTCTGGTCTGCGAGCTTCAGCGGGCCGTAGCAGGCCGCAAGCGTCGCGCACAGCACCGTTGCCATCGTGCTTCGCGTCAGGGCGCGACGGCGTGATCGATCAGGCATCCGCATGCTGACCTCCTGCGCTCGCCGGGGGAACCTCGCCGCCTCGAGGGTCGCCCGCGGGGGCGGCGCCGGGTCTTGCACGGACCTTCATGAGCAGTGCGTAAAGCGCCGGCACGGCCACCATCGTCAGCACGGTGGCGAAGGCCAGCCCCGACATCATCGTGATCGCCATGTCCTTGAAGAACGGATCCCACAGCAGCGGCACCATGCCGAGAATGGTTGTGCCGGCCGCCAGTGCCACCGGGCGCAGGCGGCTCATGGCCCCGTCGACGATCGCATCGTACGGGGCGACGCCCGTTTCCACCTGATGGTCGATTTCCTGCACCAGCACCACGCCGTTCTTGATCATCATGCCGACCAGACTCAACAGGCCGAGCAACGACATGAAGCCGAACGTGCCGCGGAACACCGTCAGGCCGAAGGTGACGCCAATGATGCCCATCGGTACGACGAACAGCACTACCAGCGCCGACTTCACGCGGCGGAACATGAACAGCACGATCAGGGTCATGGCGAGAAACCCCATCGGCAATTGCCGGAAGAGGCTTGCCTGCGCCTTCGACGACGACTCATGCTCGCCACCCCATTCCATGTGATAGCCGGGCGGCAGTGAGATGCCTTCGACCGGGCCGCGAATGCGCTCGAAGGCCGCCACGCTGTTGTGACCGTATTTGACGCCCGCGAACACCGTCAGTGTTCGAATGCGCTCGCGGCGGGCAAAACCGCCTTCCTCGGTGCGGATCGAGAAGCCGTCCGTGACGTCGCCAATGGGGACGTAACGGCGTTGCGTGGCGCTGAACACTTGCAGGTTACGCAGGCGATCGGTGCCGCGCACGGCGTTCGGTTCAGCGAGCACGATCGGGATGATCTGATCTTCCTCGCGGAACACGCCGGTCGTCAGGCCGTCGGTGGCGTAGGCCAGTACGTCGCCGAACTGCCGGCGCGTGACCCCGGCGGCGCGCGCGCGGGACTCATCGAACAGCGGGCGCAGGACCTCGATCGGCTGCTCCCAGTCGTCGCGAACGCCATCGATGTCGCTATCGGCGAGCAGGGCGTGACTGACCTTGTCGCCAAGCTGACGCAGCACGGCAGGATCGGGGCCTTGCAGGCGCACCTGGATCGGCGTGCCGCCACCCGGCCCGAAGCTCGGCCGTGAGACGGTCCACTGCGCCTCGGGGTGATCGGCCCGCAGCGAGGCGAGGATGTCAGGCGCCATGCCGTCGATGTCGCCGGCGTGTTTGACCTGCACGATGAACTGGGCATAGCCCGGATCGCGCGCCTCCGGTTCATAGACCAGCACGAAGCGCGTGGCGCCGCTGCCGACGTAAGTGGCGACGTTCTCGACACCCTTGCGGCGGAGCAGCGCGCGCTCGACGGCGGCTGCGCGATCGGAGGTCGTGCGGATATCGGTGCCGCGCGGCAGGCGCATGTCGACGTAGAACATCGGCGTGGTCGACTGCGGGAAGAAGCTCTGCTCGACGTAGCGAAAGCCGAAGATGCCTAGCGCCGTGAGCACGATCAGCCCGCCAATGGCCGCTGCGCGACGCGGAATGACCCACGTGAGTACGCGGCGATAGCGCGTGTAGACGGCGCCGCCATATTCCGACGTGTCGTGCGCGGTGGCGTCGGCGCCGGATTCGGGTCTGGGTTTCAGCTTGAACAGATATTTGCCGAACAGCGGCGTGAGCGCTACCGCGATCACCCAACTGAGCAGCAGCGAGATGGCTGCCACGGCGAACAGCGAGAAGCAGAATTCGCCGACGGCGTCCGGCGACAGACCAATGCCGGAGAACGCGAGAATGCCCACGATCGTCGAGGCCAGCAGCACCCACTGCTGCTGACGCAGAACATCGCCGGCGGCTTCAATGTGCGACTTGCCGCGCTCGACCTGCACGAGCATGCCTTCGCAGACGACGATCGTGTTGTCGGTGAGCATGCCCATGACGATGATCAGCGCGCCGAGGGAGATGCGCTCCAGCTCGATGCCGGCGGCATACATGATGGCCAGCGTGCCCAGGATCGAGAGCAGCAGTTCCGCGCTCAGGATCACGCCGGCTCGCCAGCCCAGGCCGATGCCGAGCGCCACACCGACGATCACTACCGACAGGAACACGTCGAACATGAAGCCCTTGACGCTGGCGTCGACGATTTCGGGCTGGTCATAGAGCGTGTGCAGTTCCATGCCGATGGGGCGGTCGCGCGTCAGTTCGTCCAGCTTCGCTTTCACGTCCTGGCCGACCTTCACGACGTTGACGTTGGCCCGCGCGCTGATGCCGATGGTCAGTGCCGGCTTGCCGTCATAACGAATCAGTTGCGTGGGCACGCTGGCGTAGCCGGCCGACACGCGGGCGATATCCCCGAGTTGGATCGGACCGGCGGTGGCGCCCACGGGCAGCGCAGCGACATCGGCCACCGAGTTGATCTGTCCGGTAGGCGCGATGCGCACATCGGTGCCCGCCACGCGCAGGCGTCCGGCGGTTCGCGTTTCGCCTTGCAGCGCGAGGGCCTGCGCGATGTCGTCGGACGACAGATTAGCGGCGATCAGCGAGGATTGCGGCACGTCCACCCGAACCTGTTCGGTCTGGTTGCCGCCGATCACGACGTCCGATACGTCCGGCATCGTGAGCAACTGGCGGCGCAGTTCGCGGGCGTAGGCGAAGCGTTCCGCATCGGTATAGCCCTCGCCTGTCAGCGAATAGAACATGCCGTAGACGTCGCCAAAGCGATCTACGACCACGGACGGACCCGCGCCCGCAGGCAGCCGGGGCTGGACGTCGCCGACCGAGCGCCGCAATTCGTCCCACACCTGGGGCAGTTGCTGGGTCGTGTAGGTGTCGCGAATGTTGACGCGAATCTCGGAGTAGCCGGGCAACGAGCGGGACGTCACCACGTCGATCTGCTCCATCTGCTGGATGGAGCTTTCCAGCAGGTCAGTGATCTGGCGTTCGACGTCGGCGGCACTGGCACCGGGGAACGTCGTCACGACCATGGCGGATTTGATCGTGAATTTCGGGTCTTCCAGCCGACCGATGTTGACGTAGGCGAACAGGCCGCCGAGCAGGCAGGCCAGCGCGATCATCGACGCGATCAGCGGCCGTTCGATCAAGGGGCGAGCGAGGTTCATCGCGAGGCTCCCAGCGGCCGGACGGCGTCTCCTTCCTTCAGTTGATTCACACCGGCGGCCACGATCATGTCGCCGGGGGCAAGTGCGCCGGTGACGGCGACGGTGCCGTCGGCATCGTGAATTTCGCGTGGTTGAACCGTGACGGCATGCACGCGGTGCTCCGGACCTTGCACGCGCCACACGCGATGCGTGCCGTCGGGCGCGGCGGCCAAAGCGGCGAACGGTAGCGTCGTCTGCGCTGTCGCGGCGTTAGCGGTGGAGGCAGAGGCTGGCGCTGGCGTGGCGGCGGGCAAGGGCGCCGTCAATCGAACGCGCACCGCCATGCCCGGCAACAGCCGGTCGGGCACGCGAGACGCCACCGTAAAGATCAGTCGATACGATGCGCCTTGCGGGCCCGCTGAGACGGATGACTCGCGATACCTGAGCTCGATGCGTTCCTCGGGGCGATCCGTCGTCCATGCCTGCGCATGCAGCGACGCATTGAGCGGCAGGCGTTCGACGAGGCTCTGGGGCAGTTCGATACCGATATCGGCGCGGTTGAGCGATTCGAAGTTCATGGCCGGTGCCCCGGCTTGTACGGTCTGCTCCGTTTCGATATTGCGTTGCAGGACGCGGCCGTCGAACGGCGCGACGAGTTGTGTATTGCGCAGGTCGCGCCGGGCCAGATCGCGGGCGACGCCGGCGGCAACGAGCGCGCTCGTGAGTTGCTCGAAGGCGCCGTCCGACAGAATGCCGTCCGAATGCAGTACCGCTTTGCGTTGTACGTCGCCGGACAGTTGAACGTACTGCGCTTCGGCGCGCCGGAGCTGGAGTTCGAACGGTTCCGCGTCAAGTCTGGCCAGCAGTTGACCCTTCACGACGCGCCGGCCGTCGAGCACCAGGATCTCGACGACACGCCCGGGCACCTGGAATGCCAGTGGCGACACGTTCGTGCGTTCGACCCGTCCGGAGAATTCGCGCAGCGATGCGGCATCGCCCCCCGTCACCGTGAACACCTTGACCGGACGCGCCACGGCTTCGGCCGGTGGCTTGTCCCGCTGGCCGCAGCTTGTGAGCAGCGTCAGGCTCAGACAACAAGTGAGGAGGTGGATCGGGCGAAAATTGCAGGCCTGTCGAAGGCGGGGCGAAGATGTCGTATCGAGGCGATTCGCCGGCATGACAAACTCCTAAGTCGGGACCTGCGTGAAGTCCCGGAACGTGTCGCACAGAATTCGCTACTACGATGACGCTCGGCCAACGGGAGGTGGCCGGTGTGGAAGGACGTCGATGAGAATTGCCGCAAAGTCAGGGGATGCGCCGCGTTTGGGCCACGTACGGGCGATCATGCCGGGCACACCGAAGTCCTGCGATTCAGTCTATTCGAAAACCAGCAGAGGATTGGTCTCAGTCGTGCGCGATGATGCACGCAGTAATTTTTATTACTGACGACGGCGAGCATCGGCGCGATGCATGCCAGTGTGGGAAGGTGTGGCGTGGGCGTATTGGGGTTCCGACCTCCGGAACGAACCTTCGACAACGTTGCACAATGTCCTCGCCGGTCCAGGGAGTCGATGCTATAGAATCGGCTGACGAAGGATTCCGAACGTGTCGCTCCCAACACCGTCCAGTGTCCACCGATCTTCTGCTCACCATCGGCTTGCTGCTCAGCGCCATCGTCATGTTCGTCGTGGGACGTCCCCGCGCGGACGCCGTGGCGCTGATCATGATCATCCTGCTGCCAACGCTGGGCATCGTCACCCTGCCGGAGGCCGTCGCCGGTTTTTCGGACCCCAACATCATTCTCATCGCGTCGCTGTTCATCATTGGCGACGGGCTCGTGCGCACCGGCACCGCGCACCGTGTCGGCGATTTTCTGATTCGTCATGGCGGCAAGAGCGAGCGCCGGCTCGTGGCATTGCTCATGCTCATGGTGGCGTTGATGGGCTCGTTCATGAGCTCCACGGCGATCGTCGCCATCTTCATCCCGATCGTGCTGAACATCGCCCGCAAGGCGGAGATTCCACACGCGCGGCTCATCATGCCGGTGGGCGTGGCGGCCCTGACGAGCGGCATGCTTACGCTGGTCGCCACCACTTCGAATCTGGTCGTCAACAGCGCCATGGTGTACCGGGGGTACCCGGCGTTCGGTCTCTTCGACATCACGCGTGTCGGCGCACCGATGCTCGCCGTCGCGATCGGTTACATGGTGTTCGCCAGCCGCAGGCTGCGCGGCCCGACGCCTGCCGCCAGCCTGCCGCGCCCGACTATGCGCGACTGGATCGAGCGCTATTCGCTGCGGGGGCGCGCGCACTGGCTGCGGCTGGGGTCGAGTTCACCGTTGATCGGTCGGTCGCTCAACGACATCGATCTGGCCGACGACTACGGTGCCCATGTGGTCGCCGTAGAGCGACGCACGCCGATGGGCGCCAATGTCCTGCTCGGCCATGCCGACACGGTACTCGCCGGTGGCGACATCCTGTTGCTCGACGCCGATGCCGAGGCCTTCGATGTGCCGACCCTCTGCGCGCGCTATCGGCTGGCGCAGACGACGCTGTCCGGTGCTTATTTCATGGATCAGACGCACGAAGTCGGCATGGCCGAGGTCATCGTGCCGCCGGACTCGGGACTCGTGGGCGGCATCGCGCGCAATTCGGCGTTGCGGCGCTATGGGGTCACGATCGTCGGGCTGCGCCGTGCCGGCGGGCCGGTGGCCGAGGGGTTGCAGTCGACGCCGCTCAAGGTCGGCGACACGCTGCTGGTGGTCGGCCCGTGGGACAGTATCTTCACGCTGCAATCGATCGAACATGATCTGGTCTGCCTGGCCATGCCGATCGAGAGCGAGTCGACCGTGCCCGCACCGCACAGGGCGATCGAGGCCATGCTGTGCACGGCACTGATGGTGGCGATGTTCATGATGCCGGGCATTCCGAATCTGTTCGCGGGCCTGACCGGGGCGTTGCTGATGGGACTTTTCGGCTGTGTGAACTGGGAAAGCGCGTACCGCGCCATTCACTGGCGCAGCATCGTGCTGATCGTCGGCATGCTGCCGTTCGCCATTGCGTTGCAGCGTACCGGTGGCATCGACATGGTGGCCGACGGGCTCGTCTACGTGGCGAGCGAGTGGGGCATCCACAGCATGCTGGGCGCCGTCTTCGCGTTGACGGTGATTTTCGGCACGGTGGTGTCGAGCACGCCCACGGCGGTGCTGATGACACCGGTCGCCATCACCATGGCCGAGCATCTGCATATGCCGCCCGCACCGTTCACGATGACGGTTGCGATCGCCGCTTCGGCCGCCTATATTTCGCCCATCGCCACGCCCGTCAATGCACTGATCAGCAGCGCCGGCGGTTACACCTTCCGCGATTTCGTCAGGATCGGCGTGCCGATCACACTGGCGGCCGGGGTGATCTGCGTGGTGCTCGTGCCTGTCTTCTGGCCGGCTTGATTCGTTCCCGGCGGGACAAAGGAAGATTGCCGTCATGGATAGCAAACTGCCCGGCGTCGTAAGGAAGTGGAGCAAGCGGGGCCTGATCGGCCTGCTGCTCGTGCTGGCGACATTCCTCGCCTTGCGCATCTACGAAACCCAACGCGGACCGGCGTTGTCGCTCTGGCATACCTACGTGCCGCCGGACTGGCATGAGGACGATATCGATCACGCGACATGGGCGCAGTATCTGGCGCATGAGGGTGTCGTGTTCGACGACGTGCGCACACATGTCAGCGAGCAGTTGCCCGTCGAGGCGCGAGTGCCGAGCAACCGCTACAACCCCGAAAGTCCGATCTATCCCGAGCATTTTCAGCAGGACTGGAACCGCTCCTATACGCTGATGCCGACGGGTGCACCGCGTGGGGTGGTCGTGTTGCTGCACGGACTCACGGATTCGCCCTACAGCCTGCGGCACATCGGCCGCCGTTATCAGCGTGATGGTTTTGCGGTCGTCGCGGTGCGCCTGCCAGGGCACGGCACGGTGCCGTCCGGTCTGTCCGATGTCGCGTGGGAGGATTGGGCTGCCGCAACGCGTCTGGCGGTGCGCGAGGCACGCACGCTGGTCCCCGCGCCGTTGCCGCTGCACATCGTCGGTTTTTCGAATGGCGGGGCACTCGCCATGAAGTACGCGCTGGATACCATCGACGACACCCGACTCGCGCGGCCGGACCGACTGATCCTGATTTCCCCGATGATCGGCATCACCGCCTTCGCCCGCTTCGCAGGGCTCGCGGCGCTGCCGGCCTATCTGCCGCCCTTCGCGAAGGCGGCGTGGCTCGGCATCGTGCCCGAGTTCAACCCGTTCAAATACAACTCGTTTCCGGTCAACGGGGCACGGCAGTCATACCGGCTGACACGCGCTCTGCAATCGCAGATTGTCGACATGTCCCGTCAGGGCAAGCTCGGCACACTGCCACCGGTGCTCACGTTCCATTCGGTGCTCGACTTCACGGTCAGCACCCGTGCGGTGGTGAGCGCGCTGTACCAGCGCCTGCCTGCCAACGGCAGCGAACTGGTGCTGTTCGACATCAATCGTTCGGCCAAGATGGTGCCGTTCTTCCGGGCCGCCGCCTCGGACGCCATGCTCCGGCTGCTACCGCCTGCGCCACGCAATTACCGTACGACCATCGTCACGAACGCCACGGCCGATTCGCCGGACATGGTGGCGCAAGTGACCGAGGCCGGCAGCGCCGACACCGTCGTCAAACCCCTGGCATTGCGCTACCCGATAGAGATCTTTTCGCTGTCGCATGTGGCCCTGCCGTTTCCGATGTCGGACTCGCTCTACGGTATCCAACCCGACGAACCGGAGTCGTTCGGTGTCCATCTCGGTGCGTTGTCCGTGCGCGGCGAGGTTGGCTTTCTGGTGATCGGCGCAGACACGTTCCTGCGGCTGTCGTCGAATCCATTCTTTCCGTTGATGGAGCAATACGTCGACGAGGCCACGCGTTCGCCTGCGCCGTGATCGATGCCCGCCTGGTCTGCGTCGTCAGCCGGCGTGCTTGATGTCTCGCATCACCACCTGTTCCGCGCACCCCATCAACCCCTTGATCAACCGCGCTCGCGCCGACGCGCGATGCCACAACAACCCGAAGCGCCGATGCTCGGCCGGCGCGGGCAACGGCAGGCGCGCGATGTTCAGCCCGGCGGTGAGCGGCGAGACGATGTCCGGCGCGAGCGACACCCCCAGTCCGCGATCCACCATCATCGCGATGGCCATCAGCGAGTTCAGCTCGAACAGTTCGTGCGGCACGATCTTCGCCGCACGCAGATACTGATCCGCCTGTTTGCCGCCGCCCAGCGACCGGTCGTAACGAATGAAGGGCTCGCGTTGCAACAGCGTGTGCGGATCGACATCCGCCAGCGCTTTCGGTGCGAGCACCACGATCGGCTCCTCGCGCAGCAGATGCCAGTCGTATGCCTTCGGCAGCGCGAACGGCGGATGCAGGCAGATGGCCACGTCGATGTCACCGCGTTGCAACGTCTCGTACAGTTCCATCGAGGTGCCCGCGCGAATCAACACCTGCGCCTGCGGGAACGCCTTCGCAAAGCCTGCGAGGGCGTCCGGCAGCAAGCTCAGCAGCGCCGTGGTGATCGTGCCGATACGCAGTTCGCCCGATGGCTCGTCGGTGAGGGCGACCGCCTTGAGTTCGGCGGCGTCGCGCACCAGCGCACGCGCCTTTTCGACGACGCGGTGCCCCGCCTCCGTCGGAATGACCGTCCGTCCGGCGCGTACCAGCAACGGCACGCCCAGCTCGCGCTCCAATGCCTGCACCTGCTGCGCGACGGCCGCCGGCGTCACGCCGATCCGGCGTGCCGCTTCCGCCATCGATCCGCTATCCACCACGAGCAGCAGGTTCGCCAGAAAGCCCGTCTCCATGACAGTAGATTTCCTATGTTTTTAAGATAGATGCGGATAGTTTATCTAAACGTCGACGACACATAGACTGGTTTCCAGTGAAAAGAAAGCAGGACTGGAGACATGAGAAGCAAACTCTTCGTGCCGGCCGCACGGCCCGAGCTATTCGCCAAGGCACTTGCCAGCGCGGCGGACGCCCTGTCGTTCGACCTGGAAGATTCCGTTACCCCCGAGCGCAAGTCGGAAGCCCGTCAGACGCTGCACGACTGGCTCGTGGCGCTGCCCGCCGAATACCGATCGGCCACCCCGCCCAAGCAGCTCATCGTTCGGGTGAACGCCATCGACACGCCGTACTTCGAGGCCGACATTGCCGCCGTGGTCCAGCGCGGCGTCGCCCTGATCAATCTGCCGAAACCCGAGCGTGCCGACGACGTGCATTTCGCTGCCGAATGCATCGAGCGCGCCGAGCGTGCGAACGGTGTCGATAGCGTCGATGGCACCCATATGCCCGTGCGTCTGCTGCTCAACGTCGAATCGCCGACGGCGCTGCAAAATGCGGCGGCGCTGGCATCGGCGCATCCGCGCGTGGCCGGTCTGCAACTCGGGTTGGGCGATCTGTTCGAGCCGCTGGGTATCGCGCGACGCGAAACGTCTGCCATCTCGCAGGCGATGTTCACGCTGCGCATGGCCGCCGGGGTCGCTGGCGTGTTCGCCTACGACTCCGCGTTCGCCAACATCCGGGACGAGGCGGGTTTTCGCGCCGAAGCCCAACTCGCACGCGCCATGGGCTTCCTCGGCAAAAGCTGCATCCACCCGAGCCAGATCGCGCTCGCCAACGACGTCTTCCGTCCGTCCGACGACGAGATCGCGCACGCGGTGCGTGTGCTCGAAGCGTCGCGCACGGCATCGCGTGATGGCGTCGGTGCTTATGTCGTCGACGGCAAGATGATCGATGTGCCGTTCCTGGAGCGCGCCCGCGCCCTCGTGACCGATGCGCAGCGCATGGGCCTGCTCAATGACGCGCAGCGCGACGTGCTCGCGGCCGCATGAAGCCGACCGGGGTGCCGACGTCCCCGCACGAGATAACACGAGCCAACGCGTGACGTGATAACGCACTAGATATCAAGCAATGAAACGAGAATCCCCAACGCCCGGTACGTTCGGTAAGTCCGGTATTCCCGCTGTGTCGGGTGCCCCGGATACGTCCGTCGCACCCATTGACCCGACGAACGACGTGCCCGCCGGCACCGGCCCGCTCGCCGGTGTGCGAGTCCTCGATCTGAGCGCCTACATCGCCGGTCCCTACGGCTGCACGCTGCTCGCCGATCAGGGGGCCGACGTCATCAAGATCGAACCGCCCACGGGCGACAACCTGCGCAAATACCCGTCGACGCTCGCTGCCGAGAGCCGCGCCTTCCTCGGTGTGAATCGCGGCAAGCGGGGTCTCGTGCTCGACCTCAAGCAACCGGCGGCGCTCGACGTGCTGCGCCGGCTGGTCGAATCGGCAGACGTACTCGTCCACAACTTCCGCCCGAGCGTGCCTGCGCGGCTGGGCATCGCCTACGAACAACTGCGCGACGTGAACCCGCGTCTGATCTATTGCGCGGTGACCGGCTACGGCGAGACCGGCCCGAACAAGGACAAGGCCGGTTACGACCAGGTCCTCCAGACGATGACCGGCATGTGCGCCATGCAGGGTAAGGCCGACGGGCCGCCGGAGATCCTTTACGGCTCGGTGGTGGATTACTACGCGGCGTCGATGGTGGCGGCCGGTGTGTCGTCGGCCTTGTTTGCGCGCGAGCGCACGGGGCAAGGGCAATACGTCGGCGTGTCGCTGCTGCGCAGTGCGCTGGCGATGCAGTCGGCGCGTCTGATCTGGGCCGATGACGAACCGCGTGACGTGGGGCGCGACATGCGCTCCGGCGGTATCACCGGCATCCACCCCACGCGCGACGGCTATCTCTACATCTCCGCCAACACGCCGCACTTCTGGCAGGCGTTGTGCGAGAAGACGGGCCTCGCGGCGCTGGCCGCCGACCCCCGTTACGATTCCGTGCGCAAGCGCGCAGAGCACCGCGACGAGATCGTGCCGCAACTGCACGCGGCGCTGCAGGCGCACGGCGCACGCGAATGGGAGACGATTTTCGGCGACGCCGTGCCGTGCGCTGCGGCACGCACCGTCGAAGACATGTTCGACGATCCGCAGGTGGAAGCGGAGGCAATGGTGCAGCATTACACCTATCCCGGTGTGGGCGGCTATCGCGGGTTTCGTCAGGCAATCAAATTCGGCGAAGCGCAGCAGGCCTCGTCGTCAGCATCGTCATCGGCAGCGCTCGCGGCTCCCGCGTTCGGACAACATTCGGACGACGTGTTGCGTAACGCGGGCCTGAGCGACGACGACATCGCAGCATTACGCGCGACACAGGCGGTGCAGTAGCGCAGCGAACGCACTTGCCCCCATGCAGAGATAACGAAATGAACGGAGACAGACTCATGGAAACCGCAACGCCGCGCACAAAGGTGGCGAGCGCATCGACTTATTCCCCGACGGCATCGAGCCCGGCGGCGTCAGTGACATCGACACCGTCGGCCCGCGAACGCTGGTGGGCCATCTTCGACGTGCGCATCGGCTCGCTGCCGCTGCCGGTGTATGTGGCGCTCATCGCCATCCTCGCCGCCATGACGCACAACGGCAAGCTCGCCGCCGATCTGCCCACGGGCATCGCGCTGGTCGCCGTCGGCGGCTTCACGTGCGCCGAGCTGGCCAAGCGCATTCCGTGGGTGCGGCACATTGGGGCGACGTCGATCTTCGCGGCGTTCATCCCGTCGGCGATGATCTATTACGGACTGATGCCCGCGCCGGTGACCAAGGCCGTCACCACGTTCACCAAGAGTTCGAACTTCCTCTATCTGTTTATCGCCGCGATCATCGTGGGCAGTGTGCTGAGTATGGATCGGCGCACGCTCGTGAAGGGCTTCGTGCGGATCTTCATCCCGCTGGCAGGGGGCTCGATCGTGGCCGCTTGCGTGGGGACCGCCGTGGGCACGGCGCTCGGCCTCGAATTCAAGCATGCGTTGTTCTACATCGTCGTGCCGATCATGGCCGGTGGTGTGGGGGAAGGCGCGCTGCCGCTCTCGGCCGGATACGCGCAGATCCTCGGTGTCGATCAGGGACCGATCTTTGCGCAGGCGCTGTCGGCCGCCATGCTCGGCAACATCTCGGCGATCTGTCTGGCGGGCCTGCTGAGTTATCTGGGCACACGCAAGCCGGCGCTCACGGGCAATGGCCAGCTGACGGTCACGCCGGCCGGCGACGTGCCGGAGGCCGACGCCGACGGTGAGTCACGTTTCGACGCGTCGAGCCTGGCGGCCGCCGGTGGCACGGCGATTGCGCTGTACCTGCTCGGCGTGCTGACTTACCAGTGGTTCAACTGGCCGGCACCGGTGGTCATGCTCGTCTTCGTGGTGATCGCGCAGGTGTTTCACGTCGTCTCGCCGAGCGTGCGTGGTGGCGCTCGCTTCATGTACCGCTTCTTCTCGACGGCGGTGACGTATCCGCTGATGTTTGCGATCAGCGTGGCGATGACGCCGTGGGGCCAGATCGTCACGGCCTTTCACTGGATCAACATCGTGACGGCTGTCTCGACGGTGCTATCGCTGGTTCTGACCGGATTCTTCGTCGCAAAATGGGTCGGCATGTATCCCGTCGAGGCTGCCATCGTCAATGCGACGCATAGCGGTCTGGGCGGCACCGGCGACGTAGCCATCCTCACGGCGGCGAACCGCATGGAGCTGATGCCGTTCGCGCAAATCGCCACGCGTATCGGCGGTGCGCTGATCGTGATGCTGGCGCTCGCGGCGTTCGCCTTCTTCCGGTGAGTCCGGAAAGCGCTGACGTCTGATGACAAAACCGCAGGGCTTTCTTTACCCCTGCGGTTGCCCGAAGTTCTCGCGGTACTGCTGCGGCGATACGCCGAAACGGCGCTGAAACACCTTGCGCATGTTGTGCGGATCGCCGAAGCCGCATTCCCAGGCCACGGTCTTGAGCGGCGCGTTGCCGTTCTCGAGCATCACCCGTGCTGCGTCGACGCGGGCGGCGCTCACGAAGTCGGCGGGCGTCACACCCGCATCGCGCGCGAACACCCGCGAGAAGTTACGCACGCTCATCTTCGCCACCGCCGCCAGATCGCCGACCGACAACGGCTCGGCCAGATGCGCCAGCACGTACTGCTGCACCTGCGCGACGGGTGAATTCGGTTCGGCGTACGGCGTCAGATACGGGCTGAACTGTGACTGTCCGCCGGCGCGCTGCGTGAAGACCACCAGACGCTTCGCCACGTTCAGCGCGACCTCCTGTCCGTGATCCTGCGCGAGCAGATGCAACGACAGATCGATACCCGCCGTGACACCCGCCGAGGTGTACAGACTCCCGTCTTGAATGAACAGCCGGTCGACTTCGATGTTCGCGCCGGGGGCACGCTCGGCCAGCACGTCGACGTCGTTCCAGTGCGTGGTCACGCGTTTGCCGTCGAGCAATCCCGCCGCCGCGAGGATCAGTGCGCCGTTGCAGATCGAACCGTAGCGACGCGCGCGCGGAACCATGTCGTTCAGCCAGCGGTAGACGTTCGGGCCAAGGTCGTCCGTCAATAGCGACGGGCCGCCCGCGACCAGCAGCAGATCGACATGCCCGCCCACATCCTGATAGTGACGGCGCGGCAGCAGCGTCATGCCGTTCGAGCAGGCGATGGCGCCGTGCTGGGTGCCGACGACTTCCGTCTGATAGTGATCGCGGGGGAGCAGAAAGCGGTTGGCTTCCGCGAAGACGTCGAGCGGGCCGCTCACATCGAGCGACTGCACGCCGGGAAACACAAGGAGGGCGACGTTACGGATCATGGCGATTCGGGAGGCGGTGGTGTCGGCAAAAAGGCGAGTGAACGGTGCCCGGTCGCACCGTCGCCCTGGCAGCGATGCGACCCATTTTGGCAGAAAGCGGCGCATCGGCAACACTTCGGCCGCAGGCTGGCGCGAAGATGCCGCTGCTTGGCGCAATCGGACCGTTGGCGCCACCCGGTGTGCGGGCGCGGGGCCTCGACAATCGTTGTGAGCGACGGCAACGATCGTCGCGCCCCCCAACACTGCGCACCCTGTGAGGTTATCGATGTCGATTCAAGCCAATGCTTCCGCCGTCCGCTATCCGGACGAAGCTTCGCTCGCCGAGCGTGTCGGCCCGGCATTTTCCGTGGACGGCATGCTCGCCGCCCGTAACAAGACCCGCGCCGCGATCCGCGACATCGCGGCCAACGTGCGACCCGGCATGGTCGAAGAAGACGCCGTCGTCATGGCCAAAGGCGTGCTCGTCTCGGCGGGTCTCGAACTGAGCTGGCACCCGACGCGGGTCCGCTTCGGCAGCAATACGCTCAAGCCGATGCGTCAGCCGTCCGAACCGGGCGTGGTGCTCGGCGAGCACGACATCTTCTTCATCGACATCGCGCCGCGCTTCGAAGCGTGGGAAGGCGACGGCGGCGCCAGCTTCGTCGTCGGCGAGCATGCCGAATACCAACGCTGCGCCAGCGACGCCGAGGCGTTGTTCCACGACGTTCGCCAGAAGTGGCAGCGTGAAGGTTCGACGGGGCAGGCACTCTACGCCCACGCGGACGAGGTCGCCCGTCGCATGGGCTGGACGCTGAACTTCGACCTGCCGGGGCACCGCGTGTCGGACTTCCCGCACGCTGCCATCCACACGGGCTCGCTCGCAGACTTCGAGACGACGCCGTCGGCCATGCGCTGGATCCTGGAGATTCACCTGCGCGATCCGCAGAACCGCTTCGGCGCGTTCTTCGAAGACATGCTGCTCGAAGACAGCTATTACTGATTCGTCGTCGGTCGGCTGTCGATCCGTACCCTCGGACTCGTCGGCCCGCAGGAAGCCCGTTGTGGCATACGCACCACGCGTAGCGACGACGGGCGACAGGCCGCCCCGTGTGCCCCGGACTTGTTTGCTATACTGCGAACGATTCTCATTTGCAAAACGGTGCCTGAGCCTCGCGGCCGCACCTGGCCCGGGGACAGGAGGGGCGTATGCCCGCCGACGACACACTGCAACGCGATACCTCGTTGCAGGGACTCTACACCGATCACCACGGCTGGCTTCATGGCTGGCTGCACCGCAAGACCGGCTGCTCTCACCGCGCGGCCGATCTTGCGCACGACACGTTCGTTCGTCTGCTCGAACGCGATCCGCCCGGCGTGCTGGCGTCGCCGCGCGCGTTCCTGACGACCGTCGCCCAGCGGGTGCTCTATAACTACTGGCGTCGTGAACAGATCGAGCGCGCCTATCTCGATGCGCTCGCCCAGCAGCCGGAAGTCCTCGTCCCGTCTCCCGAAGAACGCGCCATCGTGCTCGAAACGCTGCTCGAAATCGACCGCTGTCTCGATGGCCTGCCGCCCCTCGTCAAACGTGCGTTCCTGCTGGCCCAGCTCGATGGGCTGACCCAAACCGAGATTGCCGCCGAGCTTGGCATTTCGCTGGCGACGGTGAAGCGTCATCTGGTGCGGGCGGGTACGCAGTGCTTCTTCGCGATGGGGACGGTATGACACGTGCGGCTTCGTTGGCTTCGTCGTTCGACGCCGGGATCGCGCAGCAGGCCGTCGAGTGGTGGGTGACGCTGCAAAGCGGCGACGCCACCGACACGCTGCGCGCGGCGTGTGTCCGCTGGCGTGAGGCGCATCCCGAGCACGAGCGCGCGTGGCGTCATATTGAAAATGCCGATGCCCGTATGCGGCATGTCTCGGGCACGCTCGGCGCCGCAGTCGCGCAGGCCGCGTTGCGCGCGCCGCGCTCGCGGGCGCGCCGTATGGCGGTGAAGGCCATCGCCGGCGCGTTGTTCATCGGCGCCGGCACGTGGGTGGCGAGCGATCCGATGACGGTCCAGCGGTTGCGTGCCGATGCGCGGACCGGTGTGGGCGAGCGGCGCACGCTGCGCCTGGCCGATGGTACGACGCTCGTCCTCAATACGCGCAGCGCCGTGCGGCTGTCGATGGAGGGGGACGTGCGCCGCATCGGGCTCGTCGAGGGCGAAATCATGGTGACCACCGGCAAAGACGCCGGGCACGTGCCGCCGCGAGCGCTGGAAGTGGCGACCGTGCACGGCACGCTCCGGCCGATGGGCACGCGTTTCGTGGTGCGGCAGACGGAAGACGCGGCGAACGTCTCGGTGCAGGTGTTCGAGGGTGCCGTGCGCGTGACCCCAAAAGTATCAGGCAGCGACGCGGCCAGTGTCCGGATTGTCCACGCAGGCGAGCAGGCGCAGTTCGATGCCGGTGGCGTCGGCCCGGTGCTGCCGCTGGCGGACGGCGACGGCGCGTGGGCCGACGGCATGTTCGTCGCCGTCGACATGCGGCTCGACGCCTTCCTCGCTGAGCTGTCGCGCTACCGTCGCGGCTATCTGCGCTGCGATCCGGCGGTGGCGTCGCTGCGTGTGTCCGGCACCTATCCGCTGGCAGACACCGACGCCATTCTCGGCGTGCTGCCGCACGCACTGCCGGTGTCGGTCGCATCCGTCACGCGCTATTGGGTGACGGTCGGGCCACGGGGCTGATGTTTTCCAAATTTCTTTACGGTCAGTGAGCTGTTTCGTCGGTCTCGCGTGACAAGGGAAGTGAAACCTTCTCTCTTGCCTGTACGAGATCTCATCATGGCCGTCGCTTTACCTGAATCGCCGCACCTCTCGCAATTCCTGCACCTTCAGCGCACCCGCTCCGCTGCCACCGGTTGGCATCGACGCCGCATTTGCGCGGGCGTCGCGTTGACCTTCGCCTCGTTTGCGTCGACGTTCTGGTCCGACGTCGCTCACGCGCAGACGGCGGCCCAGCCCGCGACGACAGCCAGTGCCGCCGTCGCCCGCAGCTACGACATCCCGGCGGGCCCGCTCGACGCCGTGCTCACGCGCTTCGGCCGGGAGGCCGGCATCCTGCTGACATACACACCCGCGCTCACGACCGGCCGTCAAAGCCCCGGCGTGCAGGGGCGTTTCGATGTGCCGGGCGCGTTCGGACAGTTGCTGGCGGGCACGGGACTGACGGCATCGCCGCAGGGCGCCGGTTATACGCTGGTCCCGCAGGCGGCGCCCGTCGCCGCGACGATGGCGGCCGGTGGCGGTTCAAGCGACGTCGCGCTGCCGACCACGCATGTGCAGGCGCAGGCCTGGTCCGACGCCTATCGCATGCCGGTGGACGCCAACGTCACCCGCTCCGACGCGCCGGTGCTCGACATCCCGCAGGTCGTCAACGTCGTGCCGCATCAGGTGCTGGCCGACCAGCGCGCCCGCACGTTGGACGACGCGCTGGTCAACGTGAGCGGCATTGTTCAGGGGAATACGCTGGCGAGTACGCAGGACACGCTGCTCAAGCGCGGCTTCGGCGGCAACCGCGACGGCTCGATCATGCACAACAGCATGCCGCTCGTGCAGGGACGCGGGTTGAACGCGAACGCCGATTCAGTCGAAGTGCTCAAGGGGCCGACGTCGCTGCTCTACGGGATCATGGACCCGGGCGGCGTGATCAACGTCGTGAGCAAACGTCCGCTGCTCAAGCCATATACGGCGGTGAGCGTGGCCGGCACGACCTACGGCCACGGCAAGAACGGCGTGGAAGAGACGCTCGACACGACCGGCCCGATCGGCGATTCGGGGCTGGCGTACCGGCTGGTCGTGGATCAGAACAACCAGCAGTACTGGCGTGTCTTCGGCTCGCAGCGCGAGACGCTCGTTGCGCCGACGCTCGCCTATTACGGACGCGACACGCAGGTCGTCGCCTCTTATGAATACCGCAACTTCCTGACGCCGTTCGACCGTGGCACGGCGCTCGATCCGGCGACGAACCGGCCGCTGGCGATCTCGGCGCGTGAACGTCTGGACGACGTGCACAACGAGATGCGGGGGCAGTCGCATCTGGCGCAGATTACCGTCGATCATCAGTTCAACCCGGACTGGAAGGCCCACTTCGGCTATAGCTACAACACCGAGACCTACGATGCGGGACAGTTGCGCATCACCGGCGTGAACTCGAAGACGGGCATCGTCTCGCGCAGCAACGACGGCACGCTCGGCTCGGACAGCACCGACAGCTTCGGCACGGCGTACCTCGACGGTAAAGTCACGCTCGCGGGCATGCGACACGATCTGCAGTTCGGCGGCGATTGGGAGTATCGGCGCATTTATCGGCGCGACCTGATTCGTCAGGCGGCGAAGTGCACGTTCTCGTACCTGAATCCGATCTACGGTTGTGAGGTGATCCCGACCACGGTGTCCGCCAGCGACAGCGATCAGACCGATACGCTGCACGACGCGTCGGTCTTCTTTCAGGACGCCATCCACGTGACCGATCGATGGATCGTCGTGGGTGGGGTTCGCCTGCTGACGTACAGCCAGATCGCCGGCAAGGGCCGTCCGTTCAAGGCCAATACCAATATCAGCGATTCGAAGTGGCTGCCGCGTGCGGGTGTCGTCTATAAGTTGCGGGACTACCTGTCGCTCTACGGCAGTTATTCGGAGTCGCTCAAGCCGACGTCCACCATCGCGCCGTTGTCGACGGGCGTGGTCATCGACTCGAACGTGCCGCCGGAGCATGCCAAGTCGTATGAGGTAGGCGCCAAGCTGGATATGCCGAACGGGCTGAGCGGTTCGCTGGCCGTGTTCAACATCGACAAGCGCAACGTGCTCGTGTCGCAGGCCGTGCCTGGGAGCAGCACGCTCGACTGGCGCACGTCCGGGGCGGCGCGCTCGCGGGGTGTCGAGCTGGACGTGTCGGGGCGGATCGGGGAGCGCTGGAACGTGATCGCGAGCTATGCGTTCACCGACGCAAAGACCACCGACGATCCGATATACACGGGCAATACGCTGGTGAACGCGGCGCGACATACGGCGTCGCTGGCTGGCGTCTATGACTGGGGGCCGGTGCTGGGCGACGGCAGTGGCAACCTGCGGCTTGGCGCGGTCGGGCGGTATATCGGGTCGCGTCCGGGAGATTCGGCGAACAGTTTCACGCTGCCGGCGTACTTCGTCGCCGACGTGTTCGCCACGTACGACACCAAGATCGGACGTCATCCCGTCCACTATCAGCTCAACGTGAAGAACGTGTTCAACAAGACGTATTACCCGTCGAGCGTGAGCCAGACGGTCGTCGCCATCGGCGATGCACGCTCGGCAACGCTGTCGGCGACGTTCGAGTTTTGACGGCGGCTGCGGTCGGTGGCAACGGATTGCCAGCACTCATACCGGTGGCCACACTAGGTAGGTACCCCGCCTCTCTTGTGTGAGACCACCGGAATCTACAAAAACCCGCGCAAGCGGGTTTTTTGTCTTGAGCCGGGCGTTTTCGGCCGTTGCTTGCGCCGTCGTCTGCGCCATTCGGGGCGGCTACCGCAGCGGTGGCGCGCTGCATGGGCGACCTCATTGGCGCGATATGGGCGATGAGGGCGATGCAGGAGGTACATGGATGATGCAGACGGCGATACGGATTTCCCGTGACTGCGAGCTACGACTCAGAGCAAGTCGTCACTTGGCATCAAAGTGAAGGCGCCTGCCACGGCATTACGCCAGAAGGAGGCGTAGGGCTCGACGTCGAACGTTCGCGGCTGACCGTTCTCCTCACCGACCCAGCGCAGCGCAGGCACGGTCGGTGGCGTCGGCGTTGGCGTTGGCGTTGGCGGCGTGGTGCCCGCCGGCGCCAGTTCGACGCGAAAGCTCGTGCGGGGCAACGTCGCCCGCTCGAAGATACGTGCCATGCGTTCGGCGAATTCCGGACTGTGGATCACGATCGCCAACTCGGTGTTCAGACGTACCGAGCGCGGGTCGAGGTTGAACGAACCGAGCACGACGTCACGCCGGTCGATCACATAGGCCTTGCCGTGAAGACTCGCCCGGGACGAGCCGCCGAACGTCACCCGGCGGGGCTGACGCTCGCCGTCGTCGCTCCGGATCGGCTTGAACTCATACAACTCGATGCCCGCCTGCAATAGCGCCGGACGGTAGCGGGCGTAACCCGCGTGGACCGGCACGACGTCGGTCGCCGCGAGGGAGTTCGTCAACACGCGAACCTTGACGCCTCGCTGTGCCAGCGTCGACAAGAATCGGACACCGCCGTCGAGCGGCACGAAGTAAGGCGAGATGATCAGGACTTCGCTTTGCGCTTTCGCGGCGAGCTGGCGGAGTTTGTCTGCGGGCGCGCTTTTTGTCTCGGTGGCGGGGGCGTCGAGCTTGTCGGGGGTGTCGGCGGCGAGTTCGGCCGGTGCCCAGAAGAGGGGGAGCGTGCCATCGCGCAGGCTGGCGGCGAGGGGCGGCTGATGGAGCGCCTCGTGACCGGCCGGGACGTTGTCGGCGTTGCGCCAGTGCTCGGCGAGGGCGTCGCGGGTGGCGTTCAACGTCTCGTTATCGATTTTGGATTGGACTTGCGCCAGGGGATAGGACTGCGGGCTGGTCCAGAAATGATCGAAACTGCGGGAGATGGCGTCGACCACCGGTCCGGCGCAGAGCAGGTCGAAGTCACGGAAGGAGAGGTCGGGGTTGGCGTCGAAATATTCGTCGCCCAGATTACGTCCGCCAACGATGGCCAGTTGGTTGTCGGCCACGAGCGCCTTGTTGTGCATGCGGCGGTTCAACTGATCGAACTGCGTGAGCAGGTTCCCGGCACGCTGGAGTAGCGTGGTGTCGAGCGTGCCGAACGGATTGAAAACGCGGATCTCAATGTTGGGGCTCTGGTCGAGCGCGGCGAAGGCCGGATCGGTGTGGCGGCGATTGATGTCGTCGACCAGCATGCGAACGCGCACGCCTCGATGGGCGGCGTCGAGCAACGATTGCAGTAGCAGCCGGCCGGTAATGTCCTCGCCCGCGCTGTAGTACTGCACGTCGAGACTATGCTGCGCCGCCTGAACGAGTGCGAGACGCGTGGTGAACGCGGCGGAGCCTGTCGCCAGCAACTGGAAGCCAGACTGACCCGCGTGCGCCTGAATGGCCGGGGCCAATGCCGAGGCGAGCGCGCCGGGCGTCGTCGCCGGGGTATGAGACATCCACTGCGAAGGCTCCGGCGGCGGCCGCACCGATGTACAGGCAGCGAAGACAAGTACGAGGGGGATGAGCGAAGCCAGGCGCCGCCATCCAGATGCATACCAACGAGGCGAGTCGCGTAACCCCGACGCTTGAGGGCGGAGAGAGGAAAAGCGGCAGAGGGCCTGCGAAGGGAGCATCTCGAACGCTCTTATATAGAGAAGCCGCGAGGGAGCGGGAATCGACGCCGGGAGAGCCTTTCCATATGGGCAGGCTTTCAGGAAGCATATGCGATTTCATTCGTTGCGTCGTCGGGGGGAGCCCGGATACATTGAACCCGTCTCCTCCATGTGTCCTGTCCCATGGATCTTGGCCCGCCCACGACGCGGGCCTTTTTTTGCCCTTTTCAAATTATTTTCACAAAGGGGGTTGCCAAGGTTCGGGGTTTTCACTAATATCTCGTCTCTCGCAACGACAGCGACGCAGCGAAAGCAGCG